>NZ_RAPV01000001.1:910497-1213996 GCF_003610295.1 Paraburkholderia sp. BL23I1N1 | reverse complement strand
TATAGCTACGGTCAGCAGCGAACGCGAGTTCCGCAAAGGTGCCGGCAAAGCACGAGCCCGGCTCGATCAGCGCGAACAGCGAACGCGACGACACGTCGATACGCGCCAACGTGCGACGCAAGAGGCCAATGGTCTCGCGCACGAACCAGTGATCCTTGTGCTGCATCAGCGTAGCGTCGGCGGCGAGCAGGTTGCGGGCGTCGCCTTCGGTCTTGAAGACCCAAGTGCCGACGTCGAGCTCGTTGGTCCGCATCGACAGAATCGCGTCGTCGAGTTCGCGGGCGAACTGCAGCGGCCACCAGTTCGTGCCGGCGGCGACGATCGCGTCGATCTCCATGGGTTGTCCCGCTTGCGGCGCTTTCGCGGTGAAGGTGGCGATGCGCTTCGCACGATCGATCGTGACGTCGAGCGTTTTATAGGTCAGGCCGTCTTCGCGATTGGTGCGTTCGATACGCGTGAGCATCACGCCTTGCGCATCCGACGGACGATCGCTTTGCTCGGCAAGTTCGAGCGCGCGTGCCTGAATCGTCTGATCGAACTGATTCGGCTTCACGACTTCATCCACGAGACGCCATGCTTTCGCCCGCTCGCCACGAACGCCTTCCACCACCGTGCAGAAGATGTCGGCGCGATCGTGACGCACCTTGCGCTTATCGGTAACGCGCGTGAGGCCGCCGGTACCCGGCAGCACGCCCAGCAGCGGCACTTCCGGCAGCGATACCGACGACGAGCGATCATCCACCAGATAGATTTCGTCGCAAGCGAGCGCGAGTTCGTAACCGCCGCCGGCGCACGCGCCGTTCACGGCAGCGAGAAACTTCAGCCCTGAATGACGCGACGAGTCTTCGAGACCGTTGCGCGTTTCATTAGTGAACTTGCAGAAGTTGACCTTCCACGCATGCGTGGACAGGCCCAGCATGAAGATGTTCGCGCCCGAGCAGAACACGCGGTCCTTCAGGCTCGTCAGCACCACGGTTTTGACTTCGGGATGCTCGAAGCGAATGCGCTGTATCGCGTCGTGCAATTCGATGTCGACGCCAAGGTCGTACGAATTCAGCTTCAGCTTGTAGCCGTCACGGATGCCGCCGTCCTCGGCGATATCGATGCCGAGGGTCGCAACAGGACCGTTGAAACTCAGCTTCCAATGCTTGTACTGCGAGGGATCGGTGCGGTAATCGACCGGCGCGACTGCGATTTCTGCTGTGGACATGGGGCGTCTCCTGACTGGACCTGGACGATGCAAAAATTGTTTTTTGAACAATAGTGCATCGTCACCACGGTGTAAAGCACTTTAATGCATGTTTTATAGTAAACCCTGAGCCCGCCCTGCAGTTCAGCTCACTCTTGCGTCGTCCGGCGATTCGGCCGCGAGCCTTGCGGCAAGCCGGTCACGCAGCTGCAAGTAGGCGTCGGCCAAGGTTTTTTCGCTGGTGTCGAAGGTCATATCGGCGCGGCCGTATAGCTCGCTGCGCCCCGCCAGGATGCGCTTGAGGTCGTCCATCGCTTCCTTGTTGCCGGACATCGGCCGCAAGTCGCCTTGCGCGACGACACGGCGCATATGCTCCTCCGGCGTGGCTTGCAGCCATACGGTAAAGCAGTGCGACAGCAGCGCGTTAAAGGTGCCCGACTCCGACACCAGCCCGCCCGGCGAGGCAATCACGGCGCGCTCGTGCTCCTGAATCACCGCCTCGAGCGCCCGGTGTTCATAGCGCCGGTACGCGCTCGCGCCGTAGAGGGAATGAATCTCCGACGGCGGGCAGCCGGCGAGTTGTTCGATGACGCGCGTGAGTTCGACGAACGGCACTTTGCGCTCCTGCGCCAGCATCCGTCCAAAGGTCGACTTGCCGGCTCCGCGCAAGCCGATCAGCGCGATCCGGTCCTTGCGATGCGGGTCGCGCGGCGCTTGCGCGAACATTTCGGCGAGCGCCACACGGGCGCGCTGCAGCGCCGCCTGGTCGCGCCCTTGCAGCAGTTCGCGGATCAGCAGCCACTCGGCGGACGCGGTGGTTTCGTCGCCGATCACTTCAGCCAGCGAGCAATTCAGCGTTGCCGCGATCTGCCGCAGCACCAGCACCGACGCATTGCCCACACCCGATTCCAGATTGGCCAGATGACGCTCCGACAAACCGGTTTCAGTCGCCAGCGTCTTGCGCGTCATGCCCCGACGCGCACGCAACAGACGCACGCGATCGCCCATCGCCGTCAGAAACGGATCGCGCTCCTCGCGCTCGCCGCCGCGCTCCGCCGCACGGTCGGCTCCGCTATCAGCCCGGCCCGCGGCGCGGCTTGCGTCCTCGTCGGCAGGATCGTCCAGAGGCGTGGAAGTGTAATTTCGGTTCATGTTTAACTGCCTCTCGAATACGTTACATGTACTATAGTGCTTGACAGGTACAGAGTGAACGGTTAATTTTCGCCAAATATTGGTCCAATAACAAACGCTGTCGAGGTTTTTCGGCAGCGTTACGGAAATGGTGCGGCGACACGCATGAACTAACGTGCGTGCGCGTGCCGATAAGGAGGCTCGCATGTCCCCACATGACTTTCAACGCCTGATTGCGGGCGTGACCGAGCAACTCGCCGGGCGGCCGCTCGACGGCACGCTGGCCACGTGGCTCAACGACACCTATCCCGCCGATAGCGCTACCTTCCGCGATCTGACGGATGCCTGCCGCACGGGCGTAGCCGAAGGCTGGCTGTGCAACCGTGAAGGCGGCGGCATTCGTTATGGCCGCATCTTCAAGGCATTGCCGGATACCCACGGTTTTTCCGTCGACGTGGTCGATATGAAGGATATTGCCGGTCCGCATCACGTTCACCCGAACGGCGAAATCGATCTGATCATGCCGCTCACCGAAGGCGCCACCTTCGACGGTCATCCGGCCGGCTGGTGCGTGTACGGTCCCGGCAGCGCGCATCGCCCAACCGTCGCGAATGGGCAGGCGCTCGTGCTGTATCTCCTGCCGCAAGGCGCGATCGAATTCACCGCCACCCCACCTTCCGCCTGAGACTCGCCATGACCGAACTATTGAAAAACTACGTTGCAGGCCAGTGGGTCGCGGGCGGCGGTGAAGGCGTGACGCTCACCGACCCGATCACTGGCGAAGCGCTCGTGCGCGTGTCGAGCCAGGGCCTCGATCTCGCCCACGCATTTGGCTTCGCTCGAGAAGAAGGCGGCGCTGCCTTGCGCGCGCTGACCTACGCACAGCGCGCCGCCCGTCTTGCCGAGATCGTCAAACTGCTGCACGCGAAACGCGAGGACTACTACGCGATCTCGACCGCGAACTCGGGCACCACGCGCAATGATTCGGCGGTCGACATCGACGGGGGAATTTTCACGCTCTCGTACTACGCGAAACTCGGCGCGTCGCTCGGCGACGTGCATGCGCTGCGCGACGGCAACGCCGTATCGTTGAGCAAGGATCAATCGTTCAACGTGCAGCACGTGCTCACGCCGACACGCGGTGTCGCGCTCTTCATCAACGCTTTCAATTTTCCGTCGTGGGGCTTGTGGGAGAAAGCCGCGCCCGCGCTGTTATCCGGCGTGCCCGTCATCATCAAGCCCGCCACGGCCACGGCGTGGCTTACGCAACGCATGGTTGCCGATGTAGTCGACGCAGGCATGCTTCCGGCCGGTGCCTTGTCCGTCATCTGCGGCAGTTCCGCGGGTCTGCTCGATCAGATTCAGACATTCGACGTGGTGTCGTTCACCGGCTCCGCGCAAACCGCCTCGACATTGCGTGCGCATCCGGCTTTCGTCGAGCGCGGCGCGCGTCTGAATGTCGAAGCCGACAGTCTCAACAGCGCCATTCTCTGTGCCGACGCGACACCCGATACCCCCGCCTTCGACCTGTTTATCAAGGAGGTGGTGCGCGAAATGACCGTGAAGTCCGGTCAGAAATGCACGGCGATCCGCCGCGCGTTCGTGCCGGAAGCATCGCTCGAAGCGGTGCTGGAAGCACTGAAAGCGAGGCTCGCGAAGATAACCGTCGGCAATCCGCGCAACGAGAGTGTGCGGATGGGTTCGCTCGTGAGCCGAGAGCAGTACGAGAACGTGCAGGCCGGCATCGCCGCGTTGCGCGAGGAAGCGGCGCTCGCGTACGACGGCTCGGCGGCGCCGCTTATCGATGCGGACGCAACGATTGCGGCTTGCATCGCGCCGCATCTGTTCGTGGTCAACGATCCCGATAGCGCGACGCTGCTGCACGACGTGGAAGTGTTTGGGCCGGTGGCAACGGTAGCGCCGTATCGCGTCTCGGCTTCAACAAACGACACCCTTCCCGAAGCGCATGCAATTGCACTCGCACGACGCAGCCAGGGCTCGCTCGTCGCGTCGATCTATTCGAACGACGAGGCGCATCTCGGCAAGCTCGCGCTGGAACTCGCCGATTCGCATGGACGTGTCCACGCGATCTCACCTTCCGTGCAGCAGAGTCAGACCGGCCACGGCAACGTGATGCCGATGTCGCTGCATGGCGGGCCCGGCCGCGCGGGTGGCGGCGAAGAACTCGGCGGCCTGCGTGCACTGGGTTTCTATCACAGGCGCTCGGCCGTTCAGGCATCGAGCGCCGCAATCGACGCATTGACGCAAAACACGTATTTGCCCGCAGGGTAACGGCACAAGACAGGCAGCAAGCAAACGAAGACAGTAAGCATCGAGCGGATCATGAGCACATAACCGCCGGACCGCCCCCACCCGATGGAGGAGACATATGGAAGCCCTGCTGGAACCGGCTGCGAGTCAGCCCGCCGCGACGGTCGAACCGCCGCCCGCGGTATTCAATTTCGCGGCGTACCTGTTTCACCTGAATGAGTCGCGCGCCGGCAAAACCGCCTATATCGACGACACCGGCAGCACCACTTACGGCGAACTCGAAGACCGCGCCCGGCGCTTCGCGAGCGCATTGCGCACACTCGGCGTGCATCCGGAAGAGCGCGTGCTACTGGTGATGCTCGATACCGTCGAGTTGCCCGTCGCCTTTCTTGGCGCGCTCCATGCGGGCGTCGTGCCGGTCGTCGCGAACACGCTGCTCACCGCTGCCGACTACGTGTACATGCTCACGCACAGCCACGCGCGCGCCGTGATCGCATCGGGCGCATTGCTGCCGAATGTCACGCAGGCGATGGATAGCGCCGAACACGACGGTTGCCAATTGATCGTTTCGCAGCCACCTGAAGGCGAGCCTTCGACGGCGCCGTTGCTTAAAGATCTGATCGATGCGGCCACGCCGGCCGTCAAGGCGCAAACAACAGGTTGCGACGATATCGCGTTCTGGCTGTATTCGTCAGGTTCGACCGGCAAGCCGAAAGGCACGGTCCACACGCACGCGAATCTCTACTGGACTGCCGAGTTGTACGCGAAGCCGGTTCTTGGCATCGTCGAAAGCGATGTGGTGTTCTCGGCGGCCAAATTGTTCTTTGCCTATGGTCTGGGCAATGGTCTGACCTTCCCGCTTTCAGTCGGCGCTACGGCCGTGTTGATGGCAGAGCGTCCCACCGCCGACGCCATTTTCACGCGCCTCGTGCGGCATCGCCCGACCATTTTCTACGGCGTGCCGACGCTTTACGCGAGCATGCTCGTTTCACCCAACCTGCCCACGCGCGCTGATGTCGCGATGCGCGTGTGCACGTCGGCGGGCGAAGCGCTGCCGCGCGAAATCGGCGAGCGCTTTACTGCGCACTTCGGTTGCGAGATTCTCGACGGCATCGGCTCGACCGAGATGCTGCATATCTTCCTGTCGAATCGCGCGGGCGCGGTCGAATACGGCACCACGGGTCGCCCCGTACCCGGCTATGAGGTCGAACTGCGCGACGAAGCGGGCCACACGGTGCCCGACGATGAAGTGGGCGATCTGTATATCAAAGGACCGAGCGCGGCACTCATGTACTGGAGCAATCGCGAGAAATCGCGCGCGACGTTCCTCGGCGAATGGATTCGCAGCGGCGACAAATACCGCCGTCTCGCGAACGGCTGCTACGTGTATGCGGGTCGCAGCGACGACATGCTGAAAGTGAGCGGCCAGTACGTATCGCCTGTCGAAGTGGAAATGGTTCTGGTGCAGCACGAGGCGGTGCTGGAAGCGGCGGTGGTCGGTGTCGATCACGGCGGTCTCGTCAAGACCCGTGCGTTCGTAGTGCTGAAGCGTGAAGTCGCGCCGTCTGAGATACTCGCGGAGGAGCTGAAGGCTTTCGTCAAGGAACGGCTCGCGCCGCATAAGTATCCACGCGACATCCTGTTCGTCGACGATTTGCCGAAAACCGCTACCGGCAAAATTCAACGCTTCAAACTGCGCGAACAGTCATAAGGTGATCCATGCAGAATCCCATAGCCACGGCCGTTGTTAGCAACTTTGCAGAACTGCCCGCAACGGCATCGCATGGGCCGTTGCGTATCGAATATCGTTGGGTCAACGAAGCGGCGGCCAATGCACCGATCGCCGTGTTCCTGCATGAAGGACTCGGATCGATTGCAATGTGGCGCGACTGGCCGCAGGTTTTGTGCGAGCGTCTTGGCATGCGTGGTCTCGTCTATTCCCGACCTGGTTACGGACTCTCCACACCGCGTGAGCACGAGGTCAAATGGCCAGTCGATTTCTTGACCGCACAAGCGCGCGATATCCTGCCCGCTTTGTTCGACGCGCTCGGTATCGGCGTGCAGGAACGCAGGCGCATGTGGGTGATCGGCCATAGCGACGGTGGCTCAATCACACTCCTCTACGCGGCGCTGTATCCGGATGAATTGGCGGGTGCGGTTGCAATCGCGCCGCATGTCTTCGTCGAAGATATCTCGGTGGATAGCATCGCGCAGACCAAAGTGCTCTACGAAACCACGGATCTGCGCAGTAAGCTCGCCCGCTATCATGCCGACGTCGATTCCGCGTTCTATGGCTGGAACGATATCTGGTTGAATCCGGCATTCCGGGAATCGCGCATCGTCGATGAACTGGCGGCCATCAAGCAACCTCTGCTCGCGGTGCAAGGCCACGACGACAACTACGGCACGATGGCGCAGATCGATACGATCGGTGAACGTGTGAAGCATGCGCAGTTGGTGAAGCTCGATGCGTGTGGACACTCGCCGCATCGCGATGCGCCAGATGCGTTGAACGAGGCAATTGCGGCGTTTATCTCGCAGCCGCGTTGAACCTCATCAAGACAACGCTTGCGCTTCGGCGTGCGCAGATTATCGCGCCTTCTATAGCCGGAGGATCGCGGCGATAGTCGCGCGAATACCTGCGCAATGCAAAATCGCGGCGCGTCCTCAAGACACGCCGCGACAAAACTTCCCCGCTCAAATCACGGTCGAAAGCCCCAACGTCAACACCAGCGCAGTCACCGAAATAATCGTTTCGCAAACGGTCCACGTCTTGAAGGTTTGCGGCACCGTCATACCGAAGTACTCCTTCACCAGCCAGAAGCCGCCGTCGTTCACATGCGACAGAATGAGCGAACCCGCGCCGGTGGCCAGCACCAGCAATTCGGGCCGCACTCCGCCCACCGTGCCTACTGCCGCTGCGGCGATCGGCGCAATGATGCCGGCCGCCGTCGCCATCGCTACCGTTGCCGAACCGGTCGCCACGCGAATCAACGCCGCCACCAGCCACGCGAGAATCAGCAGAGGCACGTGCGCGCCCGTCGCGACATCCACGATCGCCTTCGACGCACCGCTATCGATCAGAATGCGCCCGAAGCCCGCGCCCGCTCCCACCACCAGCGTGATACTCGCCGTCGGTGCAAGACACTCGTTGGTGAACTTGAGGATCTGCTCGCGGTTAAAGCCGCGCGATTTGCCGAACGTGTAGAAGCTCAACAGCACGGCCAGCAACAACGCCATGTCCGGGTGCCCGATCAGACGCAGTGCATTGTTCAGCGACGATTTGGCCGGCACGATCGCATCGGCCCAACTGCCGACCAGCATCAACAGTACCGGCAACAGCACCGTCAGCAACGTGATCCCGAAGCCCGGCAGTTCCTTGTGCGCACGCTGTGCGTCCTGTTCGATGAACTGCTGCGCCATCGGATTGACGCCGTCGAGCACGACAAAGCGAGCGATCAGCTTTGAGAACAACGGACCGGCAACGGCCGCCGTCGGAATACCCACGATCAGCGCGTAGAAAATCGTGTGGCCGATATCCGCGTTGTATGCAGTGACCGCGAGCAACGCCGCCGGGTGCGGCGGAATCAGACCGTGCACGACGGACAAACCCGCCACCATCGGAATGCCGACACGAATCATCGACGTTCCGGTCCGCTGGGCGACGTTGAAGGCGATTGGAATCAGCAGCACGAAACCGACTTCAAAAAACACTGGCAAGCCGACGAGAAACGCAATGCACATCATCGCCCAATGCACGTTCTTCGGCCCGAACAGGCTGATCAACGTACGCGCGATACGTTCGGCGCCGCCCGACTCGGCCATCATCTTGCCGAGCATCGTACCGAGCCCCACCACGATGGCAATGTGGCCAAGCGTGCCGCCCACGCCGGTTTCGAACGACTTGAGAATCGACGTCGCCGGCATGCCGACGGCCAGCGCCAATGCCACCGACACCATCATCAATGTGATAAACGGATTCGTCTTGAAGCGCGCAATCAGCACGACCAGCGCGATGATGGCGATCAATGCATAAACGAGTAACAGACTTCCTTGAACGGTCGCCATAGGTGCTCCTGAAGAGAAAGATCCGCGCCGCAGTTTTTCGTTAGGCGAAATGTTGTATGAGCGGCGGCGCGGGCGGCGTACTTAGAACTTGTGGCGGATACCGGCAACGGTCACGAACTGGCCGTTGTTGCTCGACGGATTCGAAATCCCCTCGACCCATGCGTGCGAACCGGATGCATGTTGATAGATGCCGTTCAGGTAGAGGTCGGTTGTCTTCGACAGGAAGTACTCGCCGCCCAGGCTCAATTGGTTGTAATGCGCATTGGTGGCCGTGGTGCCGCTGGCGTTCTGCGTCGTGTAGATGTAGCCGAGCGCAAGCAGCGTGGCCGGCGTGAGCTGATACTTCACGCTCGCTTCATAGTTCGCAAAGTGCAGGCTGCCGCCGCTGAGCAACTGGAATTGCGAGTTCGTGTACAGCAGCAGGAGGGTTGCCGGGCCGAACACGTACGAACCGCCCGCGCCCCACACCTGGTTGCGCTTCACGCCGCTGATAATCGATGAACTGGTGCTGTAGTAGTTGTCCGACGGCGCGGCGCCCGTGGTGTTGGTCGCCGGCTGATTGACCAGCGAGTAGGCCGCGTCCAGGTGCAGCGGGCCGTTCACGTAATCGGCGCCGACGCTCCACGCGCGGTTGTTGGCAAAATCGCCCGCGGTGTTCGAGAATGCGTACATCGCGTTCGCGGTAAACCCTGCATACGTCGGTGTGGTGTATTTGACGGCGTTATCGGTGCGGTACGTGTTGTTGATATCGTCGTTGTCGTAAATCGCGTTGCCGTACTGGCTCATGGCACCAATGCCATTGATCTGCATGTTCGACAGATAGTCCTGCACGCTGTTGTACTGACGGCCGAGGGTGATCGTGCCCGCCTTGTTGTTGGAGAGCGCAACCCAGGCGCTGCGGCCGAACATGCGGCCGCCCTGGCCGGCTGCGCCACTTTCCAGGCTGAAGCCGTTCTCGAGCTTGAACATGACCTTGTTGCCGCCGCCCAGATCTTCGGTGCCGAGCAGGCCCCAGCGCGAACCCTGCACATTGCCCTGCGTCGCCTGATACGCCTTCTCACCCTTCTGGTTATTGGTGAAGGTAAAACCGGCATCTACAATGCCGTATAGCGTCACACTGCTTTGCGCGTGGGCGGCCTGCGCGGCGAGTCCGGCGGCAGCGAATGCGATGGCCGTACGAAGAATCTGCTTGTGCATCATGGTTTCCTCAAGTGGAGAGAGACAAACGCCGGTTACACGGTGATGTTCCGGCGATATAAGTAGTGCTAAACAGGCAAGTCAAAGTGGCACCGGAATGGAGTCCGGTGCTACGGTCAAACAACGGTTATCGATGAATCGATATGAAGCGGGCGAAAATCAGTCAGGCCAGTTCCGGCGCGCAGCAATGCGGCGCGCGTCACGCCGGTAGAACGGTGTGACGACGGGTTCGGGCGACTGCTGCGCGCGCTCGAGTTCGGCAGTGAGCCGTGCCAGTACAATCTCTTCTTCGCCCGGATGCAGATTGCAGGGATCGAGGAAAAAGAAATGCAGTTCCGCCTCATGATCGCGCACGATCACGGGCGCCTCGCCTTCGGGCGGTCGCGCTAGCGCGTCGGCGAGATCCCACGCCGTGATGCGAGCCTGCCTGGGATCGATATGCAGTTTCAGACGGTCAAGCGGATTGCCAGTCGGGTCGGCGTCGATCTCCGCCCAGACGCCCTCGCAACGATTCAGAGTTTCGCGCCAAAGCGTGAGGTAGCTGCGTTCGCGGGCGCGAACCGCGACATGGTCGCGTTGCTGCCATTGTTCGAGCGCGGCGATCGCGCCCATCACGCCTTCCTTGCCGACTTTCATGCCGCGCCCGATGCCGCTATTCTGGAAATACGCGGCACGTACCAGCGCTTTCTTACCCGCGACAATGCCGGCAGTCAGCCCACCGAGAAATTTGTGCGCCGAGTAGAGCGCTATATCGGCGCCCGCTTCGATATAGCGTTTGAGGTCATATTCGGATGCCGCGTCGACAATCACGGGCACGCCTTTCGCGTGCGCAAGCGCAATGAATTCTTCGAGCGGGATCATGCCGAACTGCACCGTATGATGCGAAACCACATAAAGCGCGGCAGCGGTGCGTTCTGTGATGGCGGTATTCAGCTGGTAGCCATGCGCTTCAGTCGCCGCGCCCACCGGCACAACACGCGCGCCGGACAGACGGATCGCCTGGTCCACCGGTGCGCCATAATTGACGAGGTGACCGGTTTGAATCACGACTTCGTGGCGCTCTATGGTGGAGGTGTCGGGCAGCCGTTCGATCAGGCCGAGGTCGTCGCCCGTCATGGCGGCGGCGATGGTCAGCGTGATCGCGGCCGAGCACGACGCGGTGATATACCCGGCTTCGCTGCCGCACGCGTTTGCAATCGCCGCCGAGGCACGGCGTTGCAAATCGTCGATCTCGACGAATTGCGGCAGCACTTGCGCCACCGCGTCGATCACCGGCGCGCTAACGATGGACGCGCCGAGGCCCGTCATCGTGCCCGTTGCGTTGATGACAGGGCGTAAGCCAAAGCGAGAGCGAATGTCCATGAAGCGCCTCCAACCCGGTATTTCTTAATTATGGAATATATGTTGTAATTACGGATCAGTCTAGCATACAATCACCCAGCGTCAACTGGACAAAAAACATCTCGCGTCAGAGGAGTACGATGGCTCGCACGTCCCGACCTTCCGCGTCCGAAGCGTCTGCAACAGCACCCGCCGCAACACCCGCCGGCGCCGAAATCGAGGCTGGAAGCCCGGAGGAAAGCGCCACGCCGCGCACGCGCACCAGCGCGCTCGATCGCGCCGTGCAGATTCTCGATGCGCTTCAGCAAGCGAATCGCCCCGCCACAGCGTATGAAGTCGCGCGCATGGTCGGCGCGCCGCTCTCCACCGTCTATTCGATCATCAACGATCTGGTCGAGAAGAACCTGCTGGCACGGCGCGTCGACGGCACGATCTGGCTCGGCTCGCGTCTGTATGGTTACGGCTTGACGTATGCGAGCTCGCTCGACTACCTCGCGGTCGCTCATGAGGAAATGCAGCGGCTCTCGGCGGAAGTCGAAGAGACCGTGCAGGTCTGCGGACTCGAAGACGGCATGATGGTCGTGCAGCAAATGGCTGAAGGCCCCGGCCATTTCCGTGTGACGTCGCGAGTAGGCAGCCGTGTGCCGCTCAACTGGACCGCGTCCGGCCGTTTGCTTGTCGGACACTTGCCCGATGCCGAACGGGTCGCGTTCTTCGCGCAGCACGCGCAAAGCTCGCCGACCGGTCGCGCGGAAACCCGCCCGCAAGTCCTCGCCCAAATCGCCCGCGAAGCGTTGGAAGCGCGGCTATCGATTCAGATCGGTGAATCGGATGCGTCCGTGGCGTGTCTCGCGGCGCCCGTGCTCGACAACACCGGCGCGTGCGTCTTCACGATTTCGATCGTAATGCCCGAGGCGAAGGCCGTGCTCGGCACCGAGCGTTTCGCGCAAGCCGTGCAGACGGTGGCCGCCCGCATCGAAGCGCGTCTCGGCTGGCGGCGTCGCGAACAGGAGCCGGCGGCGTAAGGCTGTTTTAAGCCCCAATGCCCCAAGCTCAACGTCCGAAGCACGAAGCCTGAAGTCCTACCCCGGCGCGCAACGCTAACTCTATATAGAACGCTCACCATCACTTCCCCATCGATGAACTGCTACGACCGGCTGCACTCGCGCGGCCTCAAGCTCCCGCAAGTGCCGACGCCGATCGGCAATTTCATGCACTGCACGCGCGAGGGGAATCTGCTGTTTCTGTCCGGCCAGGGTCCGCTCGACGAAACCGGTTCGCTGATGACCGGCAAGGTCGGCGCTACCGTCAGTGCGGACGAAGCGTACCGGCACGCACAAATGGTCGGACTGAATCTGCTAGCCGTGCTGCATAACGAGCTGGGCGATCTGCGGCGCGTGAAGCGCGTGGTCAAGCTGCTGGGCATGGTCAACGCGGCGCCTGATTTCACCGACCATCCGCGCGTAATCAACGGCTGCTCGGATCTTTTCGTCGATGTATTCGGCGATGCCGGTCGCCATTCGCGCTCGGCGGTCGGCGTGGGCTCCCTGCCGGGCAATATCACGGTCGAGATCGAGGCGATCGTCGCAATTCAGGATTGACGGCCGCTCAATTCTCAACAAATACCCAAATTTCCACATCTTCACAAAAGTTACACAGGTCAGCGACTATTCTTGCGCATCGCTGACCTGGGCACGCGGATGCCCTGGCGCATCTTCCCCGTGCCGGAGACATTGCCATGTCTGTTGTGTCGAAGCCGTCCATTGCCTTCTGTCGCAAACGTTTGGCGGGCGCACTGACCGCCGTGTCTCTCTGCATGCTGCTCGGCGCTTGCGGCAACGACGACCGAGCACCGGACACGAGCACCACGAGTTCTATCGACGGCGCCGGCGATAACGGCGGCGCTTCACCGGTCCTGTCAGCGAATCCGTGGTCCGCCTCACCTGCCGCATCTGCTGCATCTGCCTTACCCGCACTCTCGATTCAAACCCCAGCACTGCCCGCATCAAGCGCCGACGCGGCATTGTCCGCCGCCGCGTCGACGCCGCTCGCCACACCTGTCATTCATACCGTTGACTAAGTTTCGCGCCCCATGCGACGCGCGGCTCACGCTCGCGCGCCGCATGGTTCGTTCATCTTATGAAGATCGAAAGCCAATACCATGACTTCAAAAAATCGCCGTGATTTTCTGCGCTCCGCCGCTCACGCAGCCGGTTCCGCCACCGCATTGAGCATGCTGCCGCTGGGCATTCGCAACGCGCTCGCGATTCCCGCCAACAACAAGACCGGCACGATCCGCGACGTCGAGCATATCGTCGTGCTGATGCAGGAAAACCGCTCGTTCGACCACTACTTCGGCACGCTCAAGGGCGTACGCGGTTTCGGCGACACGCGCGCGATCAACCTGCCCAACGGCAAGCCGGTGTGGTACCAGCCGCTCGTCGCGGATGTCGGCTATGTGTTGCCGTTCCGCCCCACCGCGCCGAACCTCGGCCTGCAATTCCTGCAAGACCTCGCGCACGACTGGACCAGCACGCACGCAGCATGGAACGGCGGCCGCTACGATCAATGGGTGCCCGCCAAGGGCACCACGACGATGGCCTACCTCACGCGCGAAGACATTCCGTTCCACTATCAACTGGCCGACGCCTTCACGATCTGCGACGCGTATCACTGCTCGCTGATGGGCCCGACCGACCCGAACCGCTACTACATGTGGAGCGGCTGGGTCGGCAACGACGGCAACGGCGGCGGCCCGGTGATCGACAACTCGGAGCTCGGCTACGGCTGGTCCACCTATCCGGAAGTGCTGCAGAACGCAGGCATCACCTGGAAGATCTATCAGGACATGGGCACGGGCCTCAACGCAAGCGGCTCGTGGGGCTGGACGCAGAATCCGTACATCGGCAACTACGGCGACAACTCGCTGCTCTACTTCAACCAGTACCGCAACGCGCAACCGGGCAATCCGCTGTACGACAACGCCCGCACCGGCACGAACGCGGCCAATGGCGACGGCTACTTCGACATCCTCAAGCGCGACGTGCAAAACAACGCCCTGCCGCAAGTCTCGTGGATCGTCGCGCCGGAAGCGTATTCCGAGCACCCGAACTGGCCGTCCAACTACGGTGCGTGGTACATCGATCAGGTCTTGCAGATTCTCACCTCGAATCCCGAGGTGTGGAGCAAGACCGTACTGCTGATCAACTACGACGAGAACGACGGCTTCTTCGATCACATGGCGCCCCCGTTCGCCCCCGCCTCGAGCGCGAATGGCTTGTCGACCGTCGACACCAGCAATGAAAACTATCCTGGCAATGGCAACACGCCGGCGGGTCCGTATGGACTCGGGCCGCGCGTGCCGATGCTGGTGGTGTCGCCGTGGTCGAAAGGCGGCTACGTGTGCTCGGAACTGTTCGACCATACGTCGGTGATCCGCTTTATCGAAAAGCGCTTCGGCCAGCAGCACAATCTCGGCGAATCGAACATTACGCCGTGGCGCCGTGCGGTGTGCGGCGATCTGATGTCGGCGTTCAACTTCAACACGCCGAACGATGCGTTCCCGTCGCTGCCGAGCACGAGCGGTTATGTGCCGCCCGATCAAAACCGTCATCCTGACTATGTCCCACTGCCGCCGCTCCTGCAAGCCGTACCGAAGCAGGAGCCCGGCGTGCGCCCGGCTCGCGCGCTGCCGTATGAGCTGTTCGTACGCGTGCATGGCGAAGGTTCGGCTAACAAGCTGACGATGCGCTTCGTCAATTCGGGCAAAACAGGCGCTGTGTTTCTCGTCTATGCAGCGAATGGTCTCGCTGCACCGCTGACCTATACCGTCGAAGCCGGCAAGCGGCTGCAGGACCAGTTGCCGCTGAATATCGACGGTACGTACGATTACACGGTCTACGGTCCGAACGGTTTTCTGCGCCGCTTCGTGGGCAGGCCGGTGGCGAGAAGCTGGTGGCACGGCGCCGAGATCGCGCGGCCGGAAGTCGCCGAAGGCTACGACGTCGCGAACGGCAATCTGCAATTGCGGCTGGAAAATGTGGGCAACGCCCATTGCCAGTTCACCATCGTCAATGCGTATGACGCGAGCAACGTAGTCAAGCATTCGGTGCGCGGCGGCGATACCGAACAGTTGTACCTCGATCTGCGCAACGCCTACGGCTGGTACGACCTGGCGATTACCGTCGACACAGATCCGTCGTTCGCGCGACGCTTTGCAGGACACGTGGAAACCGGCAAGAGCAGCATGAGCGATCCGGCACTGGGGAGCTAAGGTTCAATTCGGTTTCGATTCGGTCCGTACGAAATGAGGCGGCCGCTGCAATAAAAGGCAGCGGCCGTTTTTTCATGCATTCGCATCGCAGCGCATAAGCCGTAGTCTCAAGCCGCCACAGCCGCCCTGACCGACTCACGCTCTCGCGTTTTCTCTCGAATCGCCTGTACGACGAACTCCGCATCGCGCGCGACGCCCGAGAAGCGCCCTGATCCCCACGTATGCAGCCACGGCAGGCCGACGAAATACAGACCGTCGATCGGTGTAATGCCGCGGGTATGCGCCGGATAACCGCGACCGTTGAAGACCGGCGCGTCGAGCCAGCTAAAGTCCGGCGTAAACCCGATACACCAGATAATTGCCGAAATGCCGCTCTTGTGGAGATTGAGCGTCGTACGTTCTTCGGCCGGCCGCCAGACGGGTTCGTAGACCTCACCCGCCGGCGCATCGATGCCATGCTTTTCAATGAAACCGTCGATGCTCGCGTTGATCCGGTTATACGTATCGTCCGCGGCGTCGAGATTAGCGGCGAGTGTCGGCGCGAAATGGAATTGCCCGTCGCGTAGACCGTCGAGCCGGCCGTACAGGTCCATGCCTTCGGCGGCGAACTTGCGCAGGTCGATGTCGCGGCCGCCGTCGCGGCCGGTCACGTAGTGATTGGTGTTGTCGCGCACACCTTCGCGCAACGGATGCTTTTCGACCGGCATGTCGTAGTACTGCATGTCGGCGAGCCAATCGACCACGTCGCGCCCCCGATGGAAACGCGCGCAGCGCGGCGCCTCACCGACTGCGAGCACCACCTTGCGCCCGGCCAGATGCAAGTCCTCCGCGATCTGCGCGCCGGATTGCCCCGTGCCGACCACCATGACCGCGCCTTCGGGCAAGGCGTGGGGATTCCGGTACGCCGACGATTGCAACTGCACGATGCTTGCTGGCAAGCGCTCGGCGAGACGCGGCACGATCGGCGTGTGATAGCCACCCGAGGCGACCACGACCTGATCCGCGGTGAATTCGCCTTGCGTGGTCGCGATCGTATAGACGCCATCGTCGCGCTGCTTCACGCATTTGACTTCCGCGTGTTCGATCACCGGTGCTTCGACGTGCGCGATGAAGCCGTCGAGATAGTCGATGATTTCGTGCTTCTTCATGAACCCGTGCGGATCGTCGCCCAGGTAGGGGTAACCGGGCAACGCACACTGCCAGTTCGGCGTCACGAGACAGAACGCGTCCCAGCGTTGCTGGCGCCACGTATGCGTCACCGTGTTCTTTTCCACAACCAGATGGTCGATGCCGGCCTGCTTGAGGTAATAGCTGACCGACAGGCCCGCCTGCCCACCGCCGATGACGAGCACGCTGTAATGCCCATCGGCGCGCCCATGATGGATTGAATTCGACATGATGCGTCCTCTGCAAAAAATAAGCGCCTAGCTGAATTCGATAACCTTGACGGTTGCCTCGGGCCGATCGCGAAAACGCTCGGCTTCGCGTTCGATCTGCGCGAGCTGGTCCATCGCCGCCGAGCAGGCAAAGCCGTACTTCTCGCGCACGCGCTCCGAAGCGATACCTAACGCCTGTCGCGAACGTTCGACGAAATCGTCCAGCGCATAAGCGTCGCCAGGCGTGAAGAAATCGGCGATGACGAGCGACGGCGAATAACAGTTCGCTTCATCGCCATCGGGCCACTGAATCCGAAAATGCATAACAGGCATGGCAAATCCTCAATCGATCAATGAATAGCTAACGCGCGCGTTGCAAGCAATTGGCGGTACACATCGACGTGACGCCGTGCGCTTGCCGCCCAGCTAAAGCGTGCGAGTAACGCAGGCACTGCCCCGTCGAAATCAATACGGCTACCGTTGCCGCTGAGAGCGTGTAGCAAGGCCGTCGCTATCGACCCGACATCGGCCGGATTTGCCCAGTAACAGGTGGTGTCGTCGAGGTATCCGGTGAACGGTGCGATTGCCGAGACAACCACCCGCGTGCCGCTGGCAAGCGCCTCCAGCACCACCAGGCCGAAGCCCTCCCGCAACGACACCATCGACAACACGTCCGCGCTGCGAAAGAGCGCGGGCATTGCAGCGTCTTCGAGCGGCCCGGTCACGACCACGCTTTCGTCCGGACCAATCGACAACCCCAACTCCGCCGCTCGCTTAAGCATGCCGCGCGCGTAGGCGTCGTGGTCGAGCAGGCTGGCACCGCCGGCAATCACAAGTTGCGCGCCCGGCAACGTGCGCAGCACCAACGCGAACGCTTCTAGCAGGGCGAGTGTGTTCTTGCGCGCTTCGATACCGCCCACTGAAAGTACGAGCGGGCCACCAGCAATGCCCAAGCGCAGTCTGATATGCGCGTCGTGTGCATCCTCATCAGGCGTAAAGCGCGCGATGTCGACGCCGTTCGGCACGGTCACCGCGGCAATGCCGAAAGTCGAATGCATCTCGCGTGTCCACGTATCGCTCACGCACAGCACTTGCTCCGCATCCTCGTACGCCCGCCGCTGCCATGCGGCGAGACGTGGATCGTCGAAATGATCAAGGTGATGAACGGTACGCATGAAACCGCGAATGAGCCCTTGCGCTCTCAGCTCGGCGAGTGCGTTGCCGCTGATACTGTCCTGCGCGTGCAGCACATCGAACGACCACGCGTCGTGTTCCATCAACGTCTGCCTGAATGCGTCAATCCTCGCCTCCACCATCGCTACCGTGCCGGACTGGGACAGCGTGATTGGCGCATAGACCACGCGGCACGACGGCAGGCGAAACAACGTGTCACCCGGCACGGCCGGCGCAAAGACAGTCACGTCATGACCGAGCGCAGTCAACGCGGTCGCCAGTTCAAGCGTGTGCACTACGCCGCCACGCGGATTGACCGAATGCGTCAGTAACGCGATGCGCAGCGCGTTCATTGGGGACCGTCCTTCGCGACCATGAACGGCTCCCGGTTGAAATCCCACAACACAGCGACCTCATCGTGTTGACGCAAAACCACCTCGCACGTCGCGTCGACCGAACCGATCACGGCGCAAGCGAGCGAACGCGAATCGAACTGCGCCTGGACGGCGTCCACCTTCTCTTCCCTCACTGATAACAGATAGCCGAAGCTCGGAAATGCGGTGACCCAACGCGACAAGGGAACGTCTGCAGGCTTCGGGATGCATTCGAGATCAATCCGTGCGCCCACCCGCGAGCACTCGAGCAACATCAACGCCGTGCCGAGTGTGCCGGCCATGCTGATGTCCTTCGCCGCGTCACATAGGCCACTTTCCGCTAGCCGCGCAAGCAGTTCGAGATCCGCTCTCAAACGTTCATGCGGCGCCCCCACCGACGCGTTCCAGAATGGATAGGGTTCCTCGAAGTGGCCGCGCAAATCGACGGCCATCATCAAGCAGTCACCGGGCTTCGCATTGAAACTCGACAGCAGCGCTTTCGCGCGTCCCACAATCGACACCGCAAGTTGCGCCGTATCGCTGCGCGTATTGGTATGACCGCCGACTATTGGCACACCGTAAGCGACGGAGGCCGCCGCCATGCCGGCAAGCACGTCGTCGGCCGCATCGATGCCTCGACTCCATAGCGCATCGACCACCGCCAGCGGCCGCCCGCCCATCGCGTAGATATCGCTGATGTTGACCATTACGCTGCTGTAGCCGGCGAACCACGGCATTGCGCTCACGAAATCACTGACGATGCCCTCGATGGCGAACAGCAGGTAAGCATCGCCATCGGCGATGGCCGCGCAGTCGTCACCCAGTGCGACGGCCTGCGCGAGACCCTGCGTGCCGCCAGGCAGATGGCGTGCGAGTGAGCCGACCACATCGACGATATCCGTCTTGTGCCGAAACCCGCGACTCTCGCGCAGGCCGGCGACGAGATCGGCCACGCTCCTCATGCCGCGCTCCGTGCGGAAGCCGCACTGTGCGCTTGCGTATGAGTCACGAAGCCGCTATACGGCGTCACACACGGGGGGTACCAGTCCAGTTGCGCCTGCATCAGATGATGCGGCCGGCCCAACAAGGTTTCCTCTGCAAGCACGTCCCAATGCATCGCGCAAAAGAGCGGCACATTCTGGCTTTGCACATGGGCGAGAAAGGTCTCGCAGCCGAGCGCATGGGCACTGCTCACGGCGAGACGAATCAGCGTCGCACCGATTTTTCCGTGACGGCGAAACGCGGCGTGCACGGCCAGGCGCGAACCGAACCACACGCTGCCCTTGTCGCGATGAATCCGCACCGTGCCGACCACCTGCTCCGGCATGCCGGCAACACAACTCACCGCCACCAGTTGCTGTGCGTGCAGGTCGGTATCGTCCCGATCGTCGCTGACAATAATGCCCTGCTCGATGCAGAACACCGCGCGTCGCAGCTTGTACGCTTCGTCGGCTTCCCAATCCAGCGTCGTCCACTTGATGCGGAATTCGCTCGGCACATAGGGCGCGAAAACCGATTCGCCGTCAAGCGCCTCGCCTGCAATCGCTTCACCGAACATGATCACTCCTCGTACGACGACAACGACGAACACGCGCCGCATTTGCCGCAACCGGCCTTGATATCGCTCGATCGCATGGCCGCGGTGTTGAGCATGCTGCCAAGCGGTTGCAGAACCGACTTCATAAACTCGGGCGTGGGTGCGGGATGATCTTCGAGCGGTGTGCCGCTAATCGGTACGAACGGCACAACGAACGGATAGACACCGAGTTCGATCAACTCGCGCGACATGGCCAGAATCGCCTCCGCGCTATCGCCAAGACCGGCAAGGATGTACGTGCTGACCTGGCCGCGTCCGAACACGGCCACCGCGGCCTTGAACGCTTCCATGTAGCGCGCCAGCGGCACGCTCGCTTTTCCCGGCATGATGCGTTCGCGCAATGCGGGCGTCACCACTTCGAGATGCATGCCGAGCGTATCGATGCCACTCGCTTTCATGCGCGCGAACCAGCGATCGTCGTCGGGTGGCTCGCATTGCGCCTGGATCGGCAGATCGACCGCCGCTTTGATCGCGAACGCGCTTTCGCACAGGATCTGCGCGCCGCGATCGGACGTGGGCGGCGTGCCGGTGGTCAGCACCATATGCTTGACGCCGTCGAGCAATACGGCTGCGCGTGCCACTTCGGCCAATTGCTCCGGCGTCTTGCGTGCAATCGTGCGACCTGCCGCGAGCGATTGCCCAATCGCGCAGAACTTGCAACTCTTGCGGCGGCTCTCATAGCGGATGCAGGTTTGCAGCACCGTCGTGGCCAGCACGTCCGCACTATGCAGCGCGGCAATGTGCGAGTAAGGCACGCCGTCGAGCGTCTGCATGCCGTAAAAGCGTGGCGCTTTGGGAAAGCTGATATTGGCAATCGGAATCGTGCCGCGCAGCAAGGCGCTCGAGCCATTTACGTCCGGCGTCTCTGCGACGAACGGCGAGCGCCAGGCGGTGCTCGTATGCACCGGCACCATGATCGTCACGCCGTTCACCGTCACCGCTTTGTGGTCCGAGGGTCCCGCGCCGCCACGCCGGCTCGCGGCGCCCGCATCCGGCGACACGAGCCGCAAACCGGCCGACTGCAATTCAGTCATCAATTGCCGGCTCGCTGCCGACAGTGTCTCGCTGGAGTTCATCGCGCCATCCCTCGTTTGAATTAAAGCCGGTGTTCGAAACACTGGACCAGACCGGCATCGGCGCGACGGTTTCCGCCGGCCGCCGGTTTGATCGCAAGACTCAGCAATTCCGGCCGCGCGTAGTGGCCGACTGAATCCATCATGCGTTTGCGCTTGGTGATCAAGGCCATGTCGAGATCGGCAATCACCATGCCTTCGCCCTCGCGTAGCGGCTGTGCCAGATGCTGTCCTTCCGGCGACACGATCGCGGTGTTGCAGCCGCCGCGCAACGCCTTCTGCAAATTCGTATCGGGTGTGACCGATGCAATCTGCGCTTCAGTCAGCCAGCCGGTTGCATTAACCACGAAGCAGCCCGACTCCAATGCGTGATGCCGGATCGTCACCTCGATCTGGTCGGCGAAGATCGGGCCCACCAGCGAGCCGGGAAACTGGCTGCAATGAATCTCTTCGTGCTGCGTCATCAAGGCATAGCGCGCGAGCGGGTTGTAATGCTCCCAGCAGGCGAGCGCGCCGACGCGCGCCACCGCCGTTTGCGCGACTTTCAAGCCGGCCGCGTCGCCCTGCCCCCAGATCATCCGTTCATGAAACGTCGGCGTGATCTTGCGGCGCTTGAGCACCAGTTGGCCGTCCACGTCGAAGATCAACTGCGTGTTGTAGAGGCTGCCGTGATCGCGCTCATTGACGCCGAGCACCACCACCATCCGATGCAAACGCGCCCGCTCGGCCATCGCCTGCGTCACCGGGCCCGGTACGATCACGGCTTCCTCGTAAAGCTTCATGTGATCGGCGCCGGACGCAACTGGCGGACGCACGAAAGAAAAGTACGGGTAGTACGGCACGAAGGTCTCAGGGAACACGATCAGTTGCACGCCTTCGTGCGCCGCCTGCTCGATGGCCTCGCATACCTTCCCGAGGGTGCCGCCGCTGCGTTCGAAGTCCGGTGCAATCTGGACCGCGGCGGCACGCACGATGCGTTTGTCGGACATAGTGGTCACCCGCCTCTCGTCAAACCGTCCACGTGTGGATGATCAGTGCGTTGTCCTTGCGATGAAGCAGCTGAATATCCAGCACGTCGAGCGGACTGATCGGGCGGATGCCTTCGATCAGCGAAGCCTCGCCGTGCCCATACAAAGCTTGCAGCGCGAAGCGGCAGGCGTACACCTTGCCGCCCTCTTCCATGAACTTCATCAGTTGCTTGTTGAAGTTCAGGTGGCCAGGGAATGCTTCGTCGCCAAGCGTTGGAAAGCCGCGTTGCAGACCGAGCGTGACACCCGGCCCGTAAAGCAGCACCGACGTCTCGAAGCCCTTGCGTTGCAAACGCGTGGCCTGCAACAGATTGACGAAGCCGATCGACCCCTCGAACGCGACCGTATGGAACGTGACGAGTGCCTTCTCGCCAGTTTCGGCCTTCACATCTTCGAAGACTTTCTCTTCGTAGTCGACAAGGTAATCGCCTTTCTGATGCAGCGGTTTGTTGACGGCTGGCATGACACTCTCCGATCAGGTTTGCTAAGTAAAAGATGGCGCGTTCAATCCGTGCGCGCTTCTCTTAATGCAACGGCCGTGCCATTGATCGGTCACGCAAATGCGATCAATCAGCAATCAATTCCGCCTCGATTCGACATGCGACGCGAAAAATTTTTTGGCGCGAAGGTTGCATATAGCCGGGGCGTCGCGGGTAATCGCCCTGAACCCCGCGATATCGCACCAGCCGAGTGCGATTTTCCCGCTGAGACGAGTCGGCGTGGTGCACTCATTCACCACAGACGATCAATCCGATCATTGATCGCATCCGAATGCGATCAATGATCATCCCCCCCAGCCGAAGGCTACAAATGAGCAGCCCGACACATCACTGGATCAAACGCCTCGCCGACACCCGCAAGCCGGCCTACCTCGCGATTCCCGATCTGATCGAAGAAGATCTCGCCACCGGCCGCCTGCGTCCACGCGACCGCTTGCCGGGGCTGCGCGATCTGGCCGAGGAACTCGCGCTGAACTACACGACGGTGGCGCGCGCGTATGCGGAAGCGCGCAAGCGCGGCCTGCTCGATTCGCGCGCGGGCAGCGGCACCTTCGTGCGTGGCCGGACCGCTACCTTGCCGCTCGCCGGCGGCAGCAGCATCGAGATGTCGATGAATACCCCACCCGAGCCGCCCGATTACGCAGCCCGTTTGCGCGATTCGGCAGCGCGCCTGATGAGCGGCAGCGATCCCTACCAGTTGCTGCGTTATCAGGACTTCGGCGGCTCGGCCGCCGACAAGGACGCGGGCGCTGCATGGCTGAAGCGTCGCGTGCCGCATTGCGACGCGCAGAACGTGCTGGTGTGCCCCGGCATTCATAGCGCGCTGGTGGCGCTCGTCTCGCAGTTGGCGCGGCCCGGCGGCACGATCTGTCTCGACACACTTGCTTACCCGGGCATCAAGGCCATTGCCGCGCAGCTTGGCGTGCGTCTGCAAGCCCTGCCGCGCGACGCCGAAGGTCCGCTCGCCCACGCCTTCGAAGCACTCTGCAAGACCGACAAGCCGAGCGCGTTCTATTGCAATCCGACGCTGCAGAACCCGAGCACGCTTACGCTCATGCACAAACGGCGCGAGGCGCTCGCCGACGTCGCGTTGCGCTACAGCGTCCCGATCATCGAAGACGATGCGTATGCGATGCTGCCGCAGAGTGCGCCCGATGCGCTCGCGAGCTTCGCCCCCGAACTGACCTACTACGTGACGGGTTTATCGAAGAGTCTCGGCGCCGGTTTGCGCGTCGCGCATCTGCACGCGCCAACTGCGAGGCAGACGCAGCGCCTCGCCGGCGCGTTGCGTGCGACAACCGTGATGGCGAGTCCGTTCACGGTCACGCTCGCGACGCAGTGGATCGTAGACGGCACCGCGCTCGATATGCTCAACGCGATCCGCAATGAATCACGCGCACGTCAGGCGATCGCATCGCGCATGCTTGAAGCGTGGCCTTACGAAGCCCATCCGGACGGCTTTCATTTGTGGTTGACGGTACCGGCCGACAGCGGCTGGAGTGCTTCCGAACTCGCGTTGCAACTGCGCAATCAGGGCATTGCCGCCGTTGCGGGGGCGGCCTTTTCCACCGACGGCAATCCCCCGAACGCAATGCGTGTGTGTCTCGGTGGCTCAAAAACGCGCGACGAATGCCAAGAGGCACTGCGCATTGTGGGCGAGACACTCGACCATCCGCATCATCTGCATTCTCCAGTGATGTGAAACCGTCTGCCCGCATCGACACATAGCCTCGCATAGCGTCATACCCGCCGCTATTGTCATACGAATACAGCGCCCTGCAATTCACTGCCGGGGCGTTGTTTCGGCATCCATTGAAAACCCCGCTGCGCTCGAAAAAACGTGTAGCATCGCGGCGCGCCGCCACAAGCGGCGTTGCCGGCCGTGGTCAGAAACTGAAAGCATTACCCGCTCAAGTCCCCACTGCCTACGCCGTATACCGCGTATGAGGCTCCCGCCTCACCGACTACGGCTTACTGCTTACTGCTTACTCCGAAAGACTCCCGACATGTTCTCCTCCATTCGCGCGCGCATCGTCGCCCTGTGCGTCGCCATCGTTGTGGTTGCGCTCGCTGCTAACGCGGCTCTCAACTATGTCGTCGCCAACTCGTATAACGCCGATGCCATCGAAAGCAGTCTGAACGCGGTCGAAAGCGGTCATGCGGACGGCATCGCCGCGAATAGGCAGATGATCAACCCGCTGCAGGACGCTGCGCTGCAAGGCCAGGCCGTGAGTCTTGCCAGTGCCGTCACGCAATTCAAGCTGGACTAAGGCGCACCAAAGGAAATCGCAGTGACGTTCTATAGAAATCTGAAGATCGCCGTTAAGTTGGCGCTGCTCGGCGCGGTGCTGCTCGCCGCCACGACGGTGGTGGGTCTGGAAGGCTGGCACGCCTTGTCGAATACGCATGCATTGCAAATCCAGTCCGCGCAAACGCTTGGCGAGTATGCGCAAGCCGCCGACACCGCACGCGTCGCCCAGGTCGAATTCAAGAAGCAGGTGCAGGAATGGAAAGACCTGCTGCTACGCGGCGCGGATCCGGCTGCGTTCGCCAAGTACCGTGACGCATTCAGCAAGGAAAGCGGCACGACGCACGCCGCGTTGCTGCGATTGAAAGATCAACTGAGCGCATTGGGTGCCAACGTCGACGGCGTCGATAAGGCGCTCGCCACGCACGCCTCGCTGCAGGACAGCTACCTCGACGCGCTCAAACGCTATGACGCGACCGATCCGAATACGGCGCACGTGGTGGACGGTCTGGTCAAAGGCATCGACCGCGCGCCGACCGCCGCGATCGACGACATCGTCGCCTCGGTGATGCGGCAGGCGCAAGACTCGAACGCGCGCACGGCCGAGGCCGCGGAACACGCGTACACGCTTGCCAGCGTGCTGCTTCTGTCAGTCGTGATCGGCTCGCTCGGCGTGGGCACGTTCGCGATCTGGTTCCTGAGCCGCAGCATTACCTTGCCGGTCAAGCAGGCGGTGGGTGTCGCGCAAGCGGTTGCGGCAGGCGATCTGCGCGCCGACGTCGCCGTGGCGAGCCGCGACGAAACCGGCCAGTTGCTGGTCGCGCTCAATGAAATGAATCAGCGCTTGAGGCATATCGTCAGCGAGATTCGCGAAGGCGCGCACACCATCTCTTCAGCGACGCAGGAGATCGCGGCGGGCAACCTCGATCTGTCGGCACGCACCGAACAACAGGCTGCGTCGCTCGAAGAAACCGCCGCGTCGATGCAGCATTTCACCGACTCGGTTCAGCGCAACGCCAGCAACGCACGCGAGGCCACCACGCTCGCGCAAACCGCCGCGCAAGCGGCGCGCGATGGCGGCGTCGTGATGACCGATGCGGTACGCACGATGGGTCAGATCGACGCGGCGTCCAAGCGCATTGTCGACATCATCGCGGTGGTTGAAGCGATCGCCGCGCAAACCAATATTCTGGCGCTCAACGCCGCCGTTGAAGCGGCGCGCGCCGGCACGCAAGGGCGCGGTTTCGCGGTGGTCGCGAGTGAAGTGCGCAGTCTCGCCCAACGTTCCGCCGATGCCGCGCGTGAGATCAAGGCGCTGATTCGCGAGTCGGTTGCCACGATCGACGCCGGCACGCAGTTGATCAATCACGCCAGCAATACGATGGACGGTGTGGTGCAAAGCGCAGGCAGCGTGACGCGCATCGTCGAGGCGATTGCGACGGCCAGCGTCGATCAGGCTGCGGGTATTGCTGAAGTCAACGATGCGGTTACGCAGATGGATCAGGTGACGCAGAGTAATGCGGCTTTGGTCGAGCAGGCTGCCGCCGCGGCTGATGCGGTGCAGAGCAAGGCATCGGGGTTGGTGCAGAGTGTGAGCTTTTTTCGGATCGGTGTGGCGGGGTGATTGTTTGCCAGATCGGCGTTGTTTTTTCGACGCCGGCTGGGTTCGTCGCTCAGGATTCGAAATCGAGTCCGCCGATTAGGGCCGTCGGTTCGCCTTGTGTATGCGATACGAAATCCAGCTCGCGCACGTGGCGCCAGGCTTCGAGCTTGCGTGGCAGTGCGGCGAGATAGCCGGCGAAGCGTGTCGGCCCTTCTGCTCCCATTAGACGCTCGATTTCGTCGCTGTCCCAGGTTAGGAATAGATTTAATGGGTGTGGGTAGTGGCCCAGGCCCTCGATCGGTGATGCGTGGATTCGCACGCGGGTGGGGTGGCCTTGGCCGCCATAGGGCAGTACTTCCGTGTGGATCGTTGTGGCGAAACAGGCTGCAATTGCCTCGGCTATGCGGGGCGCGAAGTGTTCGTCGAAACGGGTGGCATTCTCGGGGCGCATCTATGTCTCCGACGGTGTTTCTTGCTGATGTGTGAGGGATCGTAGCATGCGGTTTTGGTTTGGGGTTTTGTTGGCCTTTCCTTGAATTGTTAGTGGTCTGTTAGCGTTGCCCCTGTGCGGGGCGGCACCTACTTTTCTTTGCCTGCCGCAAAGAAAAGTAGGCAAAAGAACGCGGCTCACACCGCTAATTTTTAAGCGGGTCCCTCGCACAGTTGCGGTAGTGGTGCATTTGGAATCTGTGTTCTCGCACACTCAACGTGAGTGACAAAGGGCTCATTCGCTCCCACTCCGCACTCCGTGCGTCGCGGATGGGTTTGCCACGGAAATCAAGGGGTGTACTCACCGCGCGCGTTTGTTTCGTTGGGCGCGATTTGCGCGCCAGCGAATTACGACACTGACCAGTGCGGCGAGGCCCGCAGTGGCCGCGTAGCCCGCAACGCGGATGGCGTCCTCGCCCGGAAGGCGCGAGACCAATACCGTGGTGATTGCGATTGCAAGCAGAGCGAAAAATGCGATTGTCCATTTCATCTGCGTCTCCCCTGAAATGTGTTGTGCCGCGAAGCGTACGGCTATCTCGCCGTTGGCTCTTTCAAAAATGGAGTGGGTAGGAATTTGCACACTTTTTAAGCACTTCGAGGTGCGTGGGCGACAATGCCCCACCCCTAACCCCGCCCCAAGGCGGGGAAGTCCTCGCCGCCGGACGGGCTCGGGGGCAGGCGCAGCAAGACTTCGCCAGCCCCAAGCCCTCTAGCTTGTTTGGGAAAGCGAGCGCGTCAATGGTTCGCTTCGCCGGACGTCCCGTCCGCCATTGACCCACTCATTTTCCCGTCCGACAACCCGCGTTACCCACTCGAAATTCGAAAGAGGCTCGCCGTTTTGTTAGCCTCTTTCACTTCCGCGCGCCCGGTCCAGAATGAATTCGATAAAACTCGCCGCCGCGCGCGTGTGATGACGATTCGGCATATAGAGCATGTACATATTCGTACCGAAAATGCTGAGACGCCATTCATCGAGCGCCGTCACCACGTCCCCACGTCGCAGGTCGTCCTGCATCACATAATCCGGCACCAGGCCGACACCCAGGCCGGCCAGCACCGCCTGGCGCAGAAACAGAAAGTTCTCCGAAATAATCGTCGGCTCCAGCAGCACTTCGTGGCGTTCGTCGCGCAAATACGCCGCCACGCGCAACTGCCTGCCGGCCACCGCCGACGTAATCAACGGCGCCGTGCGCAGATCGTCGAGCCGCACCGGCATGCCGTGGCTTTCGGCAAATTCCGGTGAAGCACAGGCAACGTATCGCACCGGCCCCATGTCGCGTGCAACGAGATTCTGCGGCGGTTCGGACATCACCCGAACCGCGATGTCGACCTCGTCACGCATCAGGTCCTCAACGCGATTCTCGAACATCACGTCCAGCACAATCCCCGGATAAAGACGCTTGAACGCAATCAGCCAATCCGACATCACTAATTGCCCGTAGCCGCTCGGCACACTCAGTCTCACCCGCCCCTGCAAGCTCTGCCCAAGCGTGGCAACCGACTCGCGCGCGGCCAGCAGCGCGTTCTGGATGGTGCGGCCATGCTCGTATAACTGCAGACCGATTTCAGTCGGCTCGACCCGGCGCGTAGTGCGCCTCACCAGCTGCAAGCCAATGGAGCGCTCCAGTTGGTTCAGGTGGTAACTCACGTTCGCACGGCTCATTTTCAGCCGGCGCGCAGCCTCGCTCAGGTTGCCCGCATCGAGGATATCAACCAGCAAAGTCAGTGAATTGACGTCCATGAGAGGGTCTTTGTCAAAATAATTTTGACAGTCTGTCAACGGTCTATGTAATTGTCAATAATCCTTGACCAACCCACAATCTAAACATTCGCCAGACCCGGTATGCCCCGATTTGGCCCCAACGTGGCCCATTGCGGCCTGGAAACAAAACAGTCAGGAGACGACACGATGACCCTCACCCCTTCCGCCGACGTTGTCACACGTGAATTGCGCGGCAAAGTCCTGCTGGTCACGATCGACCACGCGCCGGTCAACGCGTTGTCCGCCGACGTGCGGCGCGGCCTGCTCGCCGCCATCGAAGCCGCGGATGCCGACAAAGCCGTCGAGGCGGTGCTGATCGTCGGCGCCGGGCGCAATTTCATCGCGGGCGCGGACATTCGCGAGTTCGGCAAACCGCCGGTGCCGCCCTCGCTGCCGGACGTGTGCAACCGCATCGAAGCATGCGCGAAGCCGGTGGTGGCCGCGATTCACGGCGCCGCGCTCGGCGGCGGCCTGGAAGTGGCGCTCGCCGCGCACTACCGGCTCGCCGTGGATGGCGCGAAGCTCGGTTTGCCCGAAGTGCAACTCGGCCTGCTGCCGGGTGCTGGAGGCACGCAGCGCACGCCGCGCCTGATCGGCGCGCAGGCAGCCCTCGACCTGATTCTGAGCGGCCGCCACGCCGGCGCGAAAGAGGCCCTCGCGCTCGGCCTCGTCGACCGGCTCGGCAGCAGCGACGACATCCTCGCCGAAGGACTCGCCTATGTGCACGAATTGCTGGCCGCTCACGCTCCGGTGCGGCGCACGCGCGATGCCGCCGCATTGAGCGACTGCGCCGCGGGCCTCGCCGCCGTCGCCACTGCGCGCACGGAAACGGCGAAGAAATCGCGCGGTCTGTTCTCCCCGCTCAAAATCGTCGATGCCGTGGAAGCCGCCGTCGAACAACCCTTCGAAGACGGCCTGCGGCTCGAACGCAAACTGTTCCTGGAATGCATCGACAGCCCGCAGCGCGCCGGGTTGATTCATGCGTTCTTTGCCGAACGCGAAGTCCTCAAGGCACCGGAAACACGCGATGCAAAACCACGCGCGTTGAACAAAGTCGGCGTGGTGGGCGGCGGCACAATGGGCGCGGGTATCGCCGTCGCGGTGCTCGACGCAGGCTTGCCGGTGACGATGATCGAACGCGACGACGCGTCGCTCGCGCGCGGCCGCACCCACATCGAAAAGGTCTACGACGGCCTGATCGCCAAAGGCCGCATGAGCGCGGAGAAGAAAGCCGATGTAATGACGCGCTGGCAAGGCAGCACCTCGTACGACGCACTCGCCGACGCCGATCTGGTGATCGAAGCCGTATTCGAAGACCTGTCGGTGAAAAAAACCGTGTTCGCCGAACTCGATCGTGTCTGCAAAGCCGGCGCGGTGCTCGCCACCAACACCTCGTATCTCGACATCGACGCGATCGCGGCCAGCATTTCGCGCCCCGCGGATGTAATCGGCCTGCACTTCTTCTCCCCCGCCAACATCATGAAGTTGCTGGAAGTGGTCGTGCCGAAGCAGGTCAGCGCGGACGTGGTCGCCACCGCGTTCGAGCTCGCGAAGAAGCTGCGCAAGACGCCGGTGCGTGCCGGCGTGTGCGACGGTTTCATCGGCAATCGCGTGCTGGCGGTGTATCGCAGCGCAGCGGACGCGATGATGGAAGACGGGGCCTCGCCCTATCAGATCGATGCGGCCGTGCGTGCGTTCGGCTTCCCCATGGGTCCGTTCCAGGTGGTCGATCTGGCGGGCGGCGACATTGGCTGGGCCTCACGCAAGCGGCGCGCCGCCACACGTAATCCGCAAGCACGCTACGTGCAGATCGCCGACCGCATTTGCGAACGCGGCTGGTTCGGCCAGAAGACCGGCCGCGGTTTTTATCTGTACCCCGAAGGATCGCGCACCGGGACGCCGGACCCCGATGTCGAGGCCATTATCGAAGCCGAACGCGGACGCGCCGGTGTTAAGCCACGCTCGTTCACCGACGAAGAAATCATCCGCCGCTACATGGCCGCGATGATCAACGAAGGCGCTAACGTCGTGCACGAAGGCATCGCGCTGCGGCCGCTCGATGTCGACGTGACCTTCCTCTATGGCTACGGCTTTCCGCGTTATCGCGGCGGTCCGATGAAATATGCCGATACGGTGGGCCTCGCCACGATTCTGGCGGACATCCGCGAGTTCGCCAAAGAAGACCCGCTGTTCTGGCAAGCGTCGCCGTTGCTGGTCGAACTGGTCGAACGCGGCACCGATTTCGCGAGCCTCAACCAGCCGGCTTGAAACGGCTCGTTGTTTTGGAGCATGCTCGACCGGTGGCGACTTGATCGCCCCCGGCACGCAGGACCATTGAATACCGAGGAAAGAACCCGCCATGGATCTGAACTTCACCCCCGAAGAAGAGGCTTTTCGCACCGACGTGCAGCGCTTTTTGCGTGACAAGCTCCCGCAGCGTCTCGCCGGCAAAGTACACGGCGGCCGCCGCCTCACGCGCGACGACATGGCCGAGTGGCACGCGATTCTCAACGCGCAAGGCTGGCTCGCCAATCATTGGCCGAAGGAATACGGCGGCCCGGGCTGGAACGCGGTGCAGAAATTTATCTTCGAGAATGAATGCGCCTTGGCGGGGGCACCGCGTGTCGTGCCGTTCGGCGTCAACATGCTCGGCCCGGTGTTGATCAAATACGGCAGCGAAGCGCAAAAACACCACTGGTTGCCACGTATTCTCGATGGCTCTGACTGGTGGTGCCAAGGTTACTCGGAACCAGGCGCGGGCTCTGACCTCGCGTCGGTCAAGACCACCGCGGTACGCGGCAGCGACGCACAAGGCGAACACTACATCGTCAATGGTCAGAAGACCTGGACCACGTTTGGCCACTACGCAAACATGATCTTCTGCCTCGTGCGCACCGCCACCGACGTGCGCAAGCAGGAAGGCATCAGCTTCCTGCTGATCGACATGAACACGCCAGGCGTCGAAATGCGCCCGATCATCACGCTCGATGGCGAGCACGAAGTCAACGAAGTGTTCTTCACCGATGTGCGCGTACCCGCCGAGAACATCGTGGGCGAAGAGAACAAGGGTTGGACCTACGCCAAGTACCTGCTCACGTACGAGCGCACCAATATCGCGGGCGTCGGCTTCTCGGTGGCCGCATTCAACCGGCTGCGCAAGATCGCCGCGAAACAGCAGCGCAACGGCAGGCCGCTGGCGGACGATCCGTCGTTCGCGGCACGCATGGCGCGCGTCGAGATCGATCTGGAGAACATGAAGACCACCAACCTGCGCGTGATCGCGGCGGTGGCCGGCGGCGGCGTCCCCGGTGCAGAGAGTTCGATGCTGAAGATTCGCGGCACGGAGATCCGCCAGGAAATCTCCTCGCTTACACGTCGCGCGATGGGACCGTACGCGCAGCCGTTCTTCGAGGAAGCCTTGTACGACGGTTTCGAAGGCACACCAGTCGGCCCCGACGAAGCCGCAAGCGCTGCCTCGCTTTACTTCAACAACCGCAAGCTGTCGATCTTCGGCGGCTCCAACGAAATCCAGAAGAACATCATTTCCAAAATGATCTTGGGACTGTAAGGGGCAACGCCATGAATTTCCAGCACACTGAAGACCGCCGCATGCTGGCGGATACGCTCAATCGTTTTGTCGCCGAGCAATATGGATTCGACACGCGCGACCGGATTGCGCGCTCGCGCGAAGGCTTCAGCGCTGATCTGTGGAACCGCTTCGCGGAACTCGGTATTATCGGCGCGTTGTTCGATGAAGCGAATGGAGGCTTTGGCGGCGACGGTTTCGATATCGCCGTCGTGTTCGAGAGCCTGGGTCGCGGCCTCGTGGTCGAGCCGTTTCTCGATACGCTAATCGTCGGCCAGGCGCTCACGCGTGGCGGCAATGAAACGCAAAAAGCGGCGCTTGGCGATTTGATGGACGGCTCCCGGATCGTTGCGCTCGCGCATGGTGAGCCGGACGGCCACTACGAACACTCACGCGTGATCACACGTGCAGAACGCACCGGCAACGCGTGGACGCTGAATGGCGCGAAAGCAGTCGTTCAGCAAGGCGAAAACGCGTCCCTCTTTCTCGTCTCCGCGCGCACGGACGGCGCCGACGACGCCGAAGCGGGCATCACGCTCTTTCTCGTCCCTCGCGACGCCGCGGGTGTCAGCGTGCGCGGCTATCCCAAGATCGACGGCGGCCGCGCGGCCGAGGTCACGTTCGACAACGTCACCCTCGCCGATGACGCCTTGCTCGGCACGGCCGGCGAAGGTTTTGCGACGCTCGAATACGCGATCAGTTGCGGTGTGCTTGCCTTGTGCTCCGAAGCGGTCGGTGCGATGGATGTCGCGAAGGACCACACGCTTGAATACCTGCGCACGCGCAAGCAGTTTGGTGTGCCGATTGGCAGCTTCCAGGCGTTGCAGCACCGGATGGCGGATCTGCTGCTCGAGATCGAGCAGGCGCGATCGGCGGTGATCAATGCCGCTGCGGCGCTTGGGGCGGAACGCACCGTCCGGGAACGGGCGGTGTCGGCGGCTAAATACAGTATCGGCAGGATTGGGGGACGGGTCGCAGAGGAATGCATCCAACTGCATGGCGGTATCGGCATGACGTGGGAGTTGCCGCTGGCTCACTACGCGAAGCGCCTTGTCGTGATCGATCATCAGTTGGGCGATGAGGATCATCATCTCGAACGGTATATCGCGCTCGGCAGAGATTGAGACCTGGTTGATATTTCCGGCCATGACGCTGGGCCGACCCACCCCAAAGCGCAACACAAGCTACGAGGACGCCAACCTGCGGCAGATTGTCACCCATTGCTTACCCAGTAATGCCCGAATCTGCTGCTGTTTTTGATTCCCGAACGGCTCCATGATCAACGCAACCCAGATCAACCGGAGCCGAACCATGGAATTCCTTCGCCTCACCCGCATCGTTCTTTCGAGCTTCTTCGGTGTGCGCAAGCGCGCATCGCATGAAGCCGACTTTGCCAATATCAACATTGTCCTGCTGCCGTTCGTGGCCGTATTCCTGGCGGCCTGCATTGGCGCGATCATCTTCGGCGTGGTGCACCTCGTCGCGCATTCGACCAGCACGATGCAGGGCCTCTGAACGCGGGAGCGCCCTATGTACGAATACGACAGCATTGATCGGACGCTCGTTCTTGAGCGGGTCGAGCAGTTCCGCGATCAGGTGGCGCGCCGGATGTCCGGGGAGCTGAGCGAGGAAGAATTCTTGCCACTGCGTCTGCAGAATGGCCTCTACATGCAGAAGCACGCGTACATGCTGCGCGTCGCCATTCCCTATGGCACGCTGCCGGCCAATCAGCTCCGCAAGCTCGCCCATATCGCACGCACGTATGACAGGGGGTACGGCCACTTCACGACCCGGCAGAACATCCAGTTCAACTGGATCAAGCTCGAGGAGACGCCGACGATCCTCGAAGAGCTGGCGACCGTTGACATGCATGCGATCCAGACGTCCGGCAATTGCGTGCGCAACATTACCACCGAGCAGTTCGCCGGTGTCGCGGCCGACGAGATTCTCGACCCCCGGCCGCTCGCCGAAATCCTGCGACAGTGGTCAACGCTGAATCCCGAATTCGGCTACCTGCCGCGCAAGTTCAAGATCGCGATTTCGTCATCCGCGAAGGACCGGGCCGCCGTGCGCATGCACGATATCGGCATCTACGTATACCGTGACGCCGACGGTCAATTGATGCTGCGCGTTTTCGCGGGCGGTGGACTCGGGCGCACGCCAATTCTCAATTCGATGCTGCGCGAAGACCTGCCGTGGCAGCACATGCTTACCTACGTCGAGTCGGTCCTGCGCGTGTACAACCGCTACGGCCGGCCGCAACAACAAGTACAAGGCCCGCATCAAGATTCTCGTACGCGAGCTCGGTATTGAACGCTTCGCAAGCGAGGTCGACGAAGAATGGGCGCATGTCAAGGACGGCCCCGCCACACTGACGGTCGCGGAATACGAGCGCGTCACCACCCATTTCCGCGCGCCGGCATACGATCCGGCCGCAGGAGGAGCCGCCCCGCTCTTCGACCATCTGCTGTCCACCGAGCCCGATTTTGCACGATGGACACGCCGCAACGTTCAGCCACACAAGGTCCCCGGCTATGCGTCCGTTGTCATCTCAACAAAGCCGGGACTTGCCATGCCGCCAGGTGACGTCACGGCTGACCAGATGGACGTTATCGCGAACTGCTCGGAATGGTTCGGCCGCGAGGAGATCCGCGTCGCGCATGAACAGAACCTCATCCTGCCTGATGTCGAAATGTCGGACCTGTACCCGCTATGGCTCGCGCTCGATACGGTCGGGCTTGCAACACTGAACATCGGCCTGATCACCGATATCGTTTCGTGTCCCGGCGGCGACTACTGCCCGCTCGCGAATGCGAAGTCCATACCGATTGCGCAGGCGATCCGGCAGCGTTTTGACGACTTCGATTTCGTCCATGACCTCGGCAAGATCTCGCTGAATATTTCAGGCTGTCTTAACGCCTGCGGTCACCACCACATGGGCAACATCGGCGTCCTCGGCGTCGACAAGCAGGGCGAGGAATGGTATCAGGTGACGCTCGGCGGGGCACAGGGCAAGGATGCCGCAATCGGCACCGTGATCGGCCCGCCCTTCAAAGCCGAGCAGATGCCAGACGTCGTGGAGCGCATCGTCGACGTCTTCCAGCGCGCGCGCCACGCCGACGAATCGTTCAGCGAAGTCATCGCGCGCCTCGACATCACACCGTTCAAGGAGCGCGTTTGTGCAGACCACTGAGGTTACCGAACTCACGCGTCCGCGCGTCATTCAGCTGTCCGAGAAAACGCCAGTCGTCGTCGACGATCTGTGGACCATTGTGCGAGACGAGGCCGACGCACGGCAACGCATCCAGACGCGCGGCGAGGCATTGAAGCACGTGGTGCTGCCGGTGAATGTCTACCTGGAAGCCCAGCGGTTCGACGCCAGCACGCTCGCCGCGACCGGCGCATGGATTCCGCCGCAAGCCGACTTCGAACTGTGGGCGCCCAGCCTGCAGGGTGCCCACATGATTGCGGTCGACTTCCCTTCGTTCCGGGACGGTCGCGGTTTCAGTATTGCCGTGATGCTCCGGACGCGCTATGGCTACCGCGGCGAACTCCGCGCGATCGGCGACGTGTTGCGCGACCAGCTTGAATACATGCGGCGCTGCGGATTCAATTCGTTTGCGGTGCGTCCAGACAAGAGCATCACGGATGCCCTTAAAGGCTTCAGCGAGATCACCGTGCGCTACCAGGGCGACGCCAACGATCCAACGCCGCTGTTCCGGCGCCGATAACCGGACCGGTTGGCCTCGAGCGCGTCAGCCGTCTGCCAGCGTCGTTTTTACGGTTGGCGACAGGTCGTCGGCTGGAGGATCAGATGCCGCCGCGCACGGCCGGGTCGTCGAGAATCTCGCCGAGAGCACGTATGGCTTTATCAATCTGGACACTCCATGGATGCCCAAAGTTGATCCGGACGCAATTCTGGAACGCGTGCGTGGCGGAGAAGATCGGGCCGGGCGCGATGCTGATGCCGTGACTGATCGCGAGCCGGTGAAGGGCCATCGCGTCGACGGCATCAGGCAATTGCAGCCAGAGAAAGTACCCACCGGCTGGCGTCACCCAACGGACCTCACGCGGCAGGTGACGTCTGAGCGCCGCTTCCATGGATGCCAGTTGGGTCTGCATCGCCGCCCGCAGTTTGCGCAAGTGGCGATCATAGCCGCCGTGCTCGAGATAGTCCGCGATACCTGCCTGCGCGGGACTGCTGGCCGACAGTGTGGTCATCAGCTTGAGCCGCTGCACGCGATCAGCGTACCGGCCAGCCGTCGCCCAGCCGATGCGGTACCCTGGCGCCAGCGTCTTCGAAAACGAACTGCAGTGCATAACCAGGCCTTTCCTGTCGAATGCCTTCGCTGGCAGGGGCCGGTCACGGCTGAAGTGCAGCTCCTGATAGACGTCGTCCTCGATCAGCGGCACATCGCGTTCAGCGAGCATGTCGACGAGCGCCTTCTTTTTCTCGTTGGAAAGCAATACGCCGGTCGGATTCTGGAAGTTCGTCATGAACCAGCAGGCGCGGATCGGATGCTTGTCGAACGCTGCGGCCAGCGCGTCGAGGTCGAGGCCTGTGACCGGGTGAACCGGAATCTCGACCGCCCGCAGATCAAGTCGCTCGATTGCCTGCAGAGCCGCGTAGAACCCCGGAGATTCGACAGCCACAACATCGCCCGGCCGGGTGACCGCTGTCAGGCACAGATTGAGCGCTTCGAGCGCGCCATTGGTGACGATGACCTCGTCGGCCGACACCGACATCCCGGTAGCAACGTACCGCATGCCGATCTGGCGGCGCAGCTGATCGTTGCCGGGCGGAAGATCCTCGACCGTGCTCCATGGGCTGAGCGCGCGCGTACCTTGGGTCAGCGACTTGAACAGACGCGCCGATGGGAACAGTAAAGGCGAAGGGAAGGCAGAACCGAGTGGCACGATTCCCGGGTGCTTGGCTGCGTCGAGCACCGAGAACACCAGGTCGCTAATATCGACGCGTGTCAATTCGGCGGGCGCCGATGCGCTCTGCAAAGCGCCCGGTTTGACCGATGCGCCCGGTGTGACGAAGTAGCCCGAACGCTCCTCGGCGCGGACAAGCCCCCATTCCTCGAGCAAGTAGTAAGCGCGAAAAACGGTCGACTGGCTAACACCCCATTGCGCGATAATCTGGCGCAGCGATGGCAGTCGCGAGCCGATGGGAATCTGGCCGGACCGTATGCCATCGGCCAGCAAGTTAGCGAGAGCCTCGTAGCGTTTCATGGTGGGTTTCTTGGATGTTTATCCCATGTTAGATCGCCGTCGCCGGCCGCCATGCGATGTACAGTCGCACACTGCGCGCCCGGCGAACCTGTTTGCAGGCTGTCCGTGGCAGTGCAAATCGGCGTGGTCGGTTTTGGCTCGAAACACGCGATGTCCGAGCGCAGTGTAAGCGAGAATGAGCCGAACGATGATGACCACGCCTGCCAGCGTGAATGCCTGACTGTAATGGGGAGCTGCAGCCTGCCAGATAGTCGCGCCCGGCGGTTGTCTCGACCCCGAACAGCCTGTCGTACGCTGGGAGCGAATGCCCGTTAAAAAGCCACCGGCCGGACACTTGCGGACGACGGTCACTTATCGCCGCGTCGACAGGCTTTGCGAACATTTGCGCTTGCGCGGAGTTGATTGACTACACCAATCAGCTGACCATTAGCCGTTTGGGAATTCCTGAGCAATCAAATTCGCACGCAAAGTCGCGAACTGATTCGTCATATCACTAAGCAGGTAGAGATCTCGACGACGGTTCGTGGGCTGCGAAGCCTGAGAATCGTAGTCGACGGGCAGCGTGATCTCCCGCGCGGCGTACGCGGACATGCCAAGTGACCTGGAGGTCTGTATAGCGCTCTTGGCCTGATCCCGATGGGTGTCGCGTTACGGCTCGTCCATGCATACATCGATACCGCGGGCCGCTAACGCGTACTCGGTCGTACTTCGCACGTTGACCGGATCAAGTTGTGTTTCTCTTTATAGACCAGCTCCGCCCAATGGACGTGTGGGTTGGGCATGGCAAGGGGGCGCCCAGGCAGCAGGCCGTGGGAACGCGTGATCCGATAAACACGCTTTGCATTAACGCTTAAACAGGCGAAACTGATTGCCGACTTGCCTACGTATGGCCACCGGCATGTCAGGGCGCGGCTGCGGCGAAGCCGAGACGCGCAGGATCAGCCTCGCGAGGCGAGCAACGCTTGCGCCCCGCCCGCAACCGGCCAACTCGCAGGAAGTCGGATATTGCCCCGGCTGATGCTATAATTGATGCCCATATGCATCAACCGAGGAGCAGACTGTCATGCGGACCACCGTTACGATCGACGACACACTCTATCAGGAGGCGCTGGATCTCGCCGACCCTGGCACGGACAAGACTGACCTGTTCCGGACCGCGATGCAGACGTTCGTCCGCGTCCAGGCAGCCAAGCGCCTCGCCGCGCTCGGCGGTACCGTCCCCGAAATGGCAGATGTCCCACGGCGTCGACCCGAGGCCGACGGACAGTGAACGTACTGATCGATACCTCGGTGTGGATCGACCATTTCCGCCGACGCAACGAGTCCCTGGTTCATCTGATCACCACCGATCAGGCGCTTACCCATCCGCTCGTGCTCGTTGAACTCGCGTGTGGAACCCCGCCAGCGCCACGGGCACGCTCCCTCCACGATATCGGCCTGCTGCGGCACGCACAGCAGGCGACATGGAGCGAGGTCATGCAGTTCATCGAAACCGAGCAGCTATATGGCCAGGGTTGTGGCGGCGTCGACCTGACGCTGCTGGCCTCGACCTTGATGACCCCTGGCGCCCAGATCTGGACGATGGACAACCGGCTCGCCACGCTCGCGCGACGGCTCGGCGTTGGCTACCCGCGCGACGCGCATTGAATACCCCTCGATCATCGGGATTGGTCAGGATGAAGGTCGCGGCGAGCGCCGGCAGACGGCGCTTTTTGAATACGGCACGTCGAATGCGGCACGTCTGTTGACCAGAAAGCGGGCCGCCCCGTATCGCACCACGATGCTCAGGGTTGGGCGAAAGGATTTGTCATACGGTGTGCACAATTTCAAGAGACGCGAGGCCGGAATCCGGGTCAAGGGCAGGCGCAGCGAAGCCTTGACGCGCTCCGCTTGCGGAAAATGGACAAGGGTTGCGGGCGATGCTTCATCGCCCGCAACCTTGGAAATCCGCTTTTTGCCCCGTGCGCGTCAACCTGCTGACGCAGCGAAATACGTGTCAGGACCTCCTGCGACGCCGCACAAGGCAGCGACGAAAGGCTAAGTTAATTCCCGCCAGGACGAGGCCAACAAGCGCCGAGCATGCGACGAATAACATGATGGCCGCAATTGTCTCTATGTCGTCCGTGTTGTCGAACTGGACGCTGCCTGTGATCCTGATGCCCGCCCTGATCGCGGAGTCGAGCCATTGCGGCATCTCATAGGGAAGCGTGGCAACGAATTGCGCGAGCCACCAGCCGCCCACGATCGCAACGGCGATATTCGCCAAAACAAAGACCGCCCTCTTCATTTCACATCCACGGTGCCGTACGCCTTGGACCCGCTGCCCGGCACAGGCGTGTCAGGTCCTCGCGAGCGCAAGTAAGTCGCCAAGCTCTCGAACTGCTGGGGGTTGACGACTGTGATGCAGCCTTCGCTCAAATGCAGCGGCCCCATTGGATGAAGCCGAAACGACCCGCGCTTGACGCCGTTGACGACCGTTGTGTCGCCCGTCTTCGGGTTCCAAAGCGTGAACCATTTGCGGCGGTCAGTCGCCCCAACCCCATGCGCGTCCCAGAAATCGTGGAGCGCGCCGAGGCGGCCACCCGATTGCCGGTCGATGATGTAATAGTTTCCGGGCGGAATCGGGCCGATGTCTTCTTTATCGGCGGCGACGGGATTGTCTCGGCCGCTCTTTTGTCCAGAAAACGCAGTCATCAAGCCGACGCCAGGACAAGAGAGAACCGACGTTTGCTGGCGGTTAAGAGCGAACGTACATCTAATTGGCATAATTTCCTTGTCTTCCGAAGAACCAATAGCTGTTTCGCGAGGAACAAAGGCGGAATATTAGCACCGGTTAATCGACGACAAAACCGCCCGCCAACGGGTTGCCGACGTCACCAAACGATTTTCCAGAAGAAAATACCGAATAACCGAAAAATCCCAAAAGAGCTAATCAATGGGGTTCCATTTGTCGTTCGATCGAAACGGAAAGAATACTCAATATGCATATTGACGCTTCCGATTCCCAGTCTCTATTTTTCCGAGCGATTGTGATTTCAGCCGCTTAAAGAAGGAAACTTTCGCCGCTTCGGCTTGTTGTCAGGCACTAAAACTTTTTGGGTATCCGTATTTGCTGGTTGATGCCGCCGTTCTTGGTTGCATTGCACCAATTGGGCGCTGTAGCTTTGCGTCCTCCGGCGGACGCATTTCGACCCACAAGCGCCATTAAGCTTGAGCCAATGGATGGCGGCTTTCGGCACAACATGGGACGCTGGCAGTCGACGCCGGGTTTGTCGATCGAGCCTATCCGCGCATGCCTCCGGTCTCAATCACGACGTTAGCCTGGATGCTCCAGACAGGCGACTGGTGACGCCTGAGGCGCTGCAGCAACTGCCCCACGAAATGCGGAAGCGCCTCGACACGGACGTACGTTATGCGGGAAACACGTTGCACTTCAGATTCGGGGCACCTACTATTGTCAGGCAAGCTGAGTTGTCGTTTACCCTCTTGAACGACCTCACGACAAGCCGTCGAACCATACGTCTGAAAATCTTCAAACGCCTTTACCGGCGGGGGCGCACGCCCACACACGTGCAGGTGGCGGCCCACAGTCCGAATGCAATTGTAAGAAAAATGTTAAATCCCACATATTGATCGTGTCGATGGGGACACAGTAAGATGATCTCCCGGGCGCGGTCGGCATCCGGTTAGCGTGAATCATGCGTGAAAGTCGCATTTCGCGAGACACGATTCTAGTCGTCGCGCGAGAACGGTTGAGCTTTCCGGCAAATTGACACCTATCAACAGGAGACAAAGATGCTGAGCCCCCATGAGTTCGCAACCCTGATGCTGATCAAGGACGCGCCCGATCAACTCGGGCTGGATCGTGCGGAGCTGGATATTTTGCTCGAACACCAACTCGTCGCACTGGAAACACTTCCATCCGGCCAGCAACGCCCCCAGATAACCAGCGACGGCGTTTCCATACTCAAAGCTGTCACGCGGTTCGGCTAATGACTTTCGTTAGCGGATCATTGTCCGCCCTATAAAATCCAGCGCCCAACTCCACGGGGCAAGCAATGCAGTTCCTTATCATCGGAATAAGCGGGTCCTCAATAGTTCGATAAGTACTACTATTAAATGTCCTGGCGCGTGCAATGCGCAGTCCGCGTTGCGCTCGTGTTTTCCGCCAGTCCGTCCACATGACCGCCGCGCACCTCATTGCTATCCGATTGATCGGAAAGGTGCCAGGTCGCCTCAGGAGTTTCGCGATGAACCTATCGACCCCGGAGCAGATTGCAGCATCCCAGAAGGCCAACCTTGATACCGCTTACGGGCTCGCCACCAAGGTAGTCGAGGGGATTGAAAAGCTGGCCGAACTGAATCTGAAAACGATCCAGTCGACGCTGGCCGAAACCCAGCAGAACGCGCTGAAAGCGTTCTCCGTCAAGGATCCGCAGGAGTGGCTCGCGCTGCAAGCCGCTCTCGTTGCGCCGACGGCGGAAAAAATGCAGTCATACAGCCGTCAGCTGTTCGAGATCATGTCAGCCACCCAGGGCAAATTCGCGCAGGTCGCGCAGACGCAATACGAAGCGTACAACCGCCGGGTGCAAACGCTCGTCGAGGAAGTTGCCAGGAGCGCACCGGCGGGTTCCGAAGCCGCCATCGCCGGATGGAAGTCGGCGATGGGCGCCACCCATGCGCTGGTCGAATCCCTGCAGAAAACCAGTCAGCAGGCGGTGCAGGTCGCCGAAAGCAGCTTTGACGCCGTCGCGACCGCTGCGTCAAAGACTGCCCAGCGCACTGCCGAGCAAGCGTCGGCGGGCACCAGGCGATAGTGCCCGAAGCGGGCCCGGCGCCCGCGTCAGTCAGTCCAATCAGTTGCGTCATACAAAGGAATCCTGTTGATGTTGACGCATCTGGACGGCCATCAGGCGAGCATCGCCGTTCCGCGTGAGCGAGGATCGCCTCCTTTTACTGGAGACAGGTGAGATGACGAAACAGGTTGCCTTGGTCACAGGCGGAATGGGCGGACTCGGTGAAGCGATCAGCATCAGACTGCACGACGCCGGCTATGCAGTCCTGGTCACCTGCTCGCCGCAGAATACCGGTGCGGACAGCTGGCTGGCCCGCATGGAAGCCGACGGGCGGCAGTTCCGCGCGTATGCCGTCGATGTCGCCGACTACGATTCGTGTCAGCTATGCGCCGAGCGGATCAAGGCGGAAGTCGGCCCAGTCGACATCCTGATCAATAACGCCGGCATCACACGGGATGCGGGCTTCAGGAAACTCGACAAAGTCAATTGGGATGCGGTGATCCGCACCAATCTCGACTCGGTGTTCAACATGACGAAGCCGTGGTGCGACAGCATGGTTGAACGGGGCTGGGGTCGCATCATCAACGTGTCGTCGATCATTGGCAGCAAGGGCGGTTTCGGTCAGACGAACTATGCGGCCGCCAAAGCGGGCATGCACGGCTTCACGAAGTCACTGGCGCTCGAAGTGGCGAAGAAAGGCGTCACGGTCAACACGATCTCGCCCGGCTATATCGCCACGAAGATGGTCACAGCAGTGCCACAGGACATTCTGGACAGCAGGATCATTCCGCAGATTCCGGTCGGCCGCCTCGGGCAGCCGGACGAAGTGGCCGCGCTGGTTCTGTACCTGTGCTCCCGTGAGGCGGCTTTCGTGACCGGCGCCAACATCGCGATCAATGGCGGCCAGCACCTGCAGTGAAACAACCAGGCTTGCAGCCGGGCGGCGGAGGTGAGCTGGCATGCAGCCGGTTCACTGCACAACAGGGATGGCGATGGAAGCCTGCGGCCCGGATGGACGGGCTCCGGTGGATCGCCTGGGTCGGTAACGGCAACCGCGCAGGAGAGCCAAATGAGCGACTCGTGGGTAGGCATTGTGATGGGTTCGATTGTGCTGATGATCGCATCAGTGCTCGTGGCCGGCCACTATCGGCGCGAGCACCGTCGACGACAGCTCCTCCGGAACCTGGACCACCACGACTGGTCCCACTGGACCCGGACCCGACATTGACAATGTGGCGGGCGATGAAGCGAGAAGATGAGCCTTCTGGGCGAGGTAGCTATGTCTCGGCACGACCATGCGCAGCAGGAATTGGATCATATCGAGGCCGTGATTTCCCAGTTGGAACACCTAGGTGTCAGCCACCGGACAGAACATTCAAGTGCCGTGATGCACGTGGAATATTGGCGAACGCGCATTCGCACGGTACTGGCGCTTCCTGATGTGCCTCGTCGCGTTGTGGAACAGGGTTCGGCACTACTGGCAAGACTGGATCGGCTTCACCCTGCGCCGCGTGATACCACCATGCATGACCGAAAGTAGGCGGTACCCCAACCCACCGCCGACGTTGCCTTCGTCCAACGTTCAATCATCGCGATGAAGTACGTTTCACGGGGCAAGCGTGTCGTCTACGACCCGCTGTCCGGCGCTGAACCCTGCCATGAGCGCCTCGGCTTCCGTCGCGAAGTGCCGATGATTGGCTGCTATCAGGCGTATTGGCGCAACCGTCGGTCGAGTAGCGCCAATCATTTTGATCTGCACGACGGTGATAAAACCACGCGGTGGCAGCAATGTAACGTTGCCAGACGCTTCCCACACTGGTTCAAGCTCCACCGCGATCTCGAAGCCCCTGTACGTATAGATTCTTTTCATCTGTCTATTTGAATTGCGACCCCGCTGTCTCGCACTCTACGAGATCAATTCTTCGACGTGGGTCCCTTCTCCCGTTCCGTAACGGAGGGTTCGCGGAAAGTGTTGAGCAATTTTTTCAGGGGCCGCCATATTGACCTTTCTTTCAAAGTCGGGGCTGGTGGGCCGCACGGATGACAATATGCCCTCAATACCGCTACGGCAAATGATCGGCGTCACTGGCGAGCGTTGTCGAGGCATCGCCGCGTCGAAGGGCCGCTCGCCCCTCATGGGTTGACGTTCACGAACAGATCGTGACGGGCCGTTCCTGGCCGATCAGAGCCCCACGACCGACAGCGGCATTATCTCGGGGCGACCATCTCACGCAACAGGCATAGAACGACCCACTTCCGCCTCTCCGGTAGGTTTCGCGAACGACGGCTCTCGGACCGCTATGAGACGATGGCCGATGTCGTTTTGAACTACCAGCCGTTGGTGGGTCGAATGAAGATGCGCCACCATCGCACACATGACGGCCCGATCAAAAGAGAAGGCGTATTCGTTAGCAAGCACGTCAATCAGCACGGAAACCGCGCCCGCATATGGCCGGATACCGGCCTCTAAACTGGTCATCAATATCTACCGCGTGATTCGTAAGAAGGTCAAATTGGAAAGGCAATGACGAAGACGATACGCTGCCAGTGGGACAGTGGAGAGATCGCGCTGGACGTGGATGAGGCCGGCAGCGGCGCTTCGGTCGTCCTCCTGCCGGCCCTGAGTACGATTTCCACTCGCGCGGAGATGCGCCCGCTGCTCGACTTGCTCGCGCCTCAGTTTCACGTGACGACGGTTGACTGGCCGGGGTTTGGCGATCAGGCGCGGCCAAAGGAAGAATGCTCGCCGGAGCTTCTCTCGGCGTTTCTTAACCGGTTTCTGAGCGACATCGTGGCACCACCGCACGCCGTTGTGGCGGCCGGACATGCAGCCACCTATGCGCTTTACCAGGCCGTCTTGCGGCCAGGTACGGTTGATCGCCTGGTCCTCGTCGCACCGACTTGGCGCGGCCCGTTGCCGACGATGATGGGTGGTCCGCGAGCCTGGTTCTCCCGTGTGCGCTCTGCCATTGATCTCCCCCTCGCTGGCCCGCTTCTCTACCGGCTCAACGTCAGCCGCCATGTCATCACCATGATGGCGAGAGAACACGTTTACAGCGATCCTGACTGGCTTGACGGCGATCGTCTCGCGGCCAAACTCGCCGTCACCCGTGCACCCGGAGCCCGGCACAGTTCGGTACGCTTTGTGACCGGTGCGCTAGACCGGGTCGCCAACCGTGCGGCGTTCCTTGATCTTGCGCGCCGAGCCAACATTCCGATCCTCGTGATCTACGGCGATCAGACGCCGCCTAAATCACGTGCCGAAATGGAGGCGTTAGGACAATTGCCAAATGTTCAGGTTGAATGGGTCATGAAGGGCAAGCTCGCGATTCACGAAGAGTTTCCAGAAATCGTCTCCATTGCCATCAGGCGGTTTTTGACGAAGGAATCGCCGCTCTAGACGATCAACGACAGACGGGCATAGCCAGACGCTCTGGAATGCTTCCCCTATCAACTGTCTGACCGTGCATCAACTATTCGCGCGTGTGGTCGGGCGGTGCGTGAAATCCATTTGCTCAACGCTCTCTTCGATCGCATATGCGGTAACCCGTCAGTTCGCTCCTGGGCATCGACAGTTACTTGAAAGCCGCCACCAATTCGCTTCCATCGATCGGTGGATTGAGAGATCATGGAGCGAGTCCGTGTGAACAGGTTCGATGCTGTGCTGAAGCTGCTAGACAGCGTGTTTAGCCAGGCGGAAGAGCCGAGCCCGCGCCCGGAAAAGAAGGCCCCCCATCCACCGCGAGGAGAGTCACCATGAGCACCTGTCACGAACCACACCATGCGCATCACGACCATCAGCATAGTCCGGATTGCGGCCACACAGCGATCAGGCATAACGATCACGTCGACTATCTGCATGACGGTCATCTGCATCACCCGCACGGCGATCATGTAGACGAGCATAGGCTCGAAGTGAGCGCGAACAATCCCGATCAATGTACGCCGGGCTGCGGCGGCCACGCGCCGGGCCACGTCCATGGCCCCGGGTGCGGCCACGAACCTGTGCCACATGGGGACCACGTTGACTATCTCGTCGACGGGCACCTGCATCATCCGCACGGAGATCATTGCGACGATCACGGCCCGGTCGAACTCGCCTGAGCGAGCGATGAAAGGCGATTGATGCCTTTGAAAGCGGACTGATCTCAGTCGAACGGAGTCTGCCTGGCGGATTGCTGCTCACCACGGCGGGATACGCGTCGTCCCTGCACCGAAGCACGTCGCCGTTCAGGCACAGACGCAGGCTTCACCTTTGGTCACAGGAATCCGTGTTCCATTTGCCGCGGAGCTACGATTGCCGGTGGCTGTTTATTACCACGCGATGACTTGCGTGTCGCCGGCGATTTTCATGCGCGACGCAGACAGGCGACGCGCATCTACCTCACCCTGTGAATTTGGACGCGTGGATATTCCCGGGTGGCACACGCCGGGGAAACGGGTTACAAAGACGTTCTTTCAAACATATGTGCAATGTTATAACATTGCACATATGTTTGAATGCCGTCGGCGGGTTCGTTGGCATGCCGGGGCACGTCGCACTGGCCCAAGTTGTCCCGCCCGTTGCCCGACTCGATTTGCAGCACCAACAGTCAAAGAGGCTTGATCTGCGATGACCGCCACAAACTCCACCCATCTGATTCCTACGACGATCCTGACGGGCTTCCTGGGCAGTGGCAAGACCACCCTGCTCAACCGCATCCTGTCCGAATATCATGGCGGCCGCGTCGCCGTGATTGAAAATGAATTCGGGGAGACCGGTATCGATAATGAACTGCTCGTCCAGGACGGCGACGAGCAGATCGTCGAAATGAACAACGGCTGTATCTGCTGCACGGTGCGGGGGGATCTGGTGCGCATCCTGTCGACACTCGCCGAGAGGCGCGCGAAAGGGGAGTTGAACTTCGAACGTGTGATTATCGAGACGACCGGCCTGGCTGACCCTGCGCCGGTTGCGCAGACGTTCTTCGTCGACGACACGGTGCAGGCTTCATACGTGCTCGATGCAATCGTTACGGTGGTTGACGCGAAGCATGCCGAGGCGCAATTGAGCGAGCATCATGAAGCGCAGGAGCAGGTCGGATTCGCGGACCGCATCCTGATGTCGAAGGTTGATCTCGTATCGCGAGAAGAGGCCAGTCAGCTCGCTGCGCGACTGCGGCAAATGAACCCGCGGGCACCGATCAGGCCGGTACATTTCGGTGAGACCGACCTCAGGGAACTGCTGGATATTCGAAGTTTCGACCTCAACGCAATCATCGACATTGAACCGGACTTCCTCGCGGACCTGGCACACGAACACGATGACGACGTTACGTCGTTTGTCTACTGCACCAAGGTTCCGCTCGATCGGGACAAGGTCGAGGAGTTCTTTAGCGAAATGGTCGCCACTTACGGCCCGGCCATGCTGCGCTACAAGGGGGTGCTTGATATCCATGGCGTTGACCGTCGCACCGTCTTCCAGGGCGTGCATATGATCTTCGGTGCGAACATCGACAAGCCGTGGGGTGGGGTTGACGAGCGTGAAACGAAGATCGTCTTCATCGGCAAGCAGTTGCCAGCCGATCTTTTCAGGTCGGGGCTCGACAATTGCATGATTCGCGAAGACCTGCGGCAGTGATCTGCGCGGTCATCTCCTGATCGACGCCGCCGTCTAGTGTCGGTTTCTCACCGCCGTTCACAAGTGGGGAGCAGAATACGTCGTGTCGACGGACCACACCTGGCTGGGGTGCAGTCAGCGCATAAGTCGCCGATACTCAAGACGGGTTAAAGCGGGGATCGTCCGCCTGTGTGAACCTCGACGATATTTGTGAACTGCCGTTTGCGACTCGGGCATAGCCGCCGAACGCCTGATTCAAGATCACCTGGAGAGTGTTTCAGAAAGAATTTTCTGAGCGCTGAAGCGTTCGCCAGCAGATCAGCCGTCATGCAAGATTGAGGAGCCCGTCATGGATGTCGGCACGACGGTCAAATTACGTGCGACGACGGCGGAATCCATGCAGCCATGCATTGGTGTGCCCGAGCAGCAGTTGAACAGCATCGCAGCGAGCGGCATTACTGCGTCGTCGAACACTTCGATGCCGCCAAGGGGACACGCTTGACACGTCAATCAGAAAATCGCCACCGAACGGGTGTCGTTAGCGAAGAATGGCTGATAACGGATCGATAGCAACGGTCGGCCAGCGGGGATAAACGTTGCTTTTCGCCTGAAGGTACAAGGTCATAGCAGCAAGTACGCTCGACGTGCCGTTGTCCGGTACGAAGACAGAAATCCAGTCTGCAAAGGCCTTCGCGCAAATGGGTCGAATTTCATTCGGATCGACACGCGAAGCCTACGCTTCGCCCCGCAGTTGTGATGGTAGCTGCCTGTAGTGCCGGTAAAACACACGTGAAAAATGCGACGCGTCGGCGAAACCTGCTCGCCGACCGATTTCCGCGATCGTGATTCGACGGAACAGCGGTGACTTGAGCATCCGCATGGCAATGGCGGCTCGCGACGCCATCAAAAGCCCACCGTACTTTTCGTTGGAGGCTGTCAGCGCACGGTGGAGAGTCCTCACCGAGATATTCAATGCTTTTGCGACATCTAGCGCAGTCAGGCCGGGTTCGCAGCAGCGCTCTGCGATGCAGTCTCTGATCTGGGCACGTAAGTCGTGCTCCGGTCTTGTCACCGGCCTCGGGGTTCCCTCGCTCGCCACGAGCGCCAGCAAGGCGCCAAACTGATCGGCGAGGACGGACACCGGGACTGGCGAATCGGCAATCAATTGGGGTGACAGTTGTGCCACAAACGCGATAAGTGGCCGTCCCCAGCCAGAAGTCCCGGAGATCCGTCGGCCGATCAGTCGCCCCGACGACGGCACCCAACGTTCAAGCAATTGGGGCGAAAGGATTACGTGGACGACCTCATAACGACTGGCCAACTCAAGCGTGTAGTTAAGTCGCGAATCGACGATTAGTGCTTCACCAGGCCGTAGCTCGATCTGTTCGCGGCGGCTCGTGTCCCAGCGCGAACAAAGATTAATCATCAGATGTAGTGTGTGTTCGCCACTGCGATCGTCAGCACGTGGAGCCCGGCTCGCGATGTGAGGCGTGCCGCTCTGCCAGATAATAGTCAAGGGGCCGGCTTGGGCGAGTTCCATATTCGATTCGAACTCGCCCGGGCGTCGGCCCGAGAGCAGCAGAAGCGTGATTGCGCCTGGATTCCAAATCACTGTGCTCGGGAAGCGGCCTTTTATTTCCATTCAATCCAGTGATGGCTATACCAAGAGCAAGCCGTTTTTGCGCGCATCGCCAAGCCATATTGACCCGTGATGCGAGGTTGCGCGTCCAACTCAATTCACATACGGCTACGTATAGTGCGCCGTGCTACTGCAGCATGACGAGGAATGCAGAATCGCAATGCGTATCGGCAGACATCTCAATACAACAGGACACATCGCCTATGTCTTTGCGGAGCAACGGTGCTGCATTCAAGTATTAGAGCCTTCAAATGCAGTGACTTATTCTTCTATCGGCACTTTAGCAGCGCGCTTGTCCAATGTATTTGTGTAAGTCACCAAAACGTTTTGTGGGTTTACACAACGGGCGCTTTCGATTCGATGCGCAATGATCGAGGTCGAAAGCAGACGACAGGTCGTCAATGTCCCAGTCACGATAATTCGAGGCACCTATCGGCGGACTCGCTGGCAACGGTGTCGGAAAGCTGCGCGACATCGAGCAGCGCGGCCACGCGCGGCATCCCGTCCTTCGCCGTCTTGGCGAGCGGTCAAGGATGTCATCACCAACAAGCGCGGCAGCAATAACGGTGGCCAGGTCCGTAAGGCTGCGGCTAGCGTTTCATTTCATCACTCGGCGCAGCTTGAGAGCGATATCGAGCCTCGCAATCCAGCTGACGTCGTCGAGGCTTGCACCGAGCAGCGCTTCAATGCGTTCGAGTCTGTAGTTCAGTGTGTTTGGATGAATACCAAGTGCGGCCGCTGATTGTCCGCGTCGCTGGCCTTGCTCGAAGTAGGTTTGCAGCGTCGCCACGAGCTCAGGCTCGTTGGATAGCTGTTCGAGCAGAGAAACAAGGTAGCGCAACGCATTTGAGGCATGACGCGCGCTTTCTTCGAGGACGATACTCGAGTACATCGCGACCTGCCGCTGGCTGCGGTGTTTCGGCGAAAAGTCCAGTGCTCTGACCGCTTCATCGACTGAGGTTGCCCAGCCCGACGCGCCTTCGTTCATCAGGCCGACGCCAATGGCACGAAGCTCCGGTATCGCGCTCACCAGGGCGTTGGCCCGCTCAGTCATCTGGCGATCGGTACGATTGATCGAGTCACCCCGCGTGCAGGGAGCCCACAGAACCATCCGTCCATGATGCCAGGCGCGCACCAGGTCGTCCGGCACAGCGCAGAGATGGCGGGCTGACGCAAGTGTAATACGGTCGAGTTCCCGTTCCCGATCAAACAGCGAACTCGTCGGCAGATCGACGTCGACCGCAAGCGCTACGCGTGGCGCTGTGGAATCGAGACCCAGCGCTTCCGCTGTTTCTCGAAACCCCTTGTGATCCTCGGGTGAATGGAAGACGATGCTGTAAAGCTGATGACGCAGCGCCTCCCTCCAGCGCGCTTGCCGGTACTGCTCCTCGAGGTAATTTTGCGCGATATTCTCCGCCATGACGTCGAAGTAGTCGAAGAGGTACGGCAAAATGCTGACCAGCAATTCGTTGACGAGGGGTCCGTCGTTCTCGCCAAGCTCGATGTACATGCGCCAGATCGCACGCGACCCAAGGCGAAAGGCCCGTAGCACCGACTGCAGCGGTACGCGTTGGTGAAAGCGGCGGCGGCCGAATTCCTGAAAGCGCTCCATGTCCTCCGACGATGGCGGCTCGCCGGTCAGGAGCGACTGAAACCACAATCCGGTCGTTAAATCGATCGACGCTTCAATATCCTGTCTGACTGATGGCGTCAGGGTCTTGTAGCCCTCCACGTTCGTCAGCATCTCATAGGTCCGTTCGGTCACGGCCGACGGGTTCGCGACGAGCACCGCCGTTCGTTCGCGCAAGCGCTCACTGATCCTCGGAATGCTGACTGTCATGGATGGATCCGTCCCTGGATATGGGTTTGCGGGGCATTCGTCAGTGATACCCGTTGGCGACGAGACTACACGACAGTCGCGCTGCGCGCAGCCACTTCCGCTTCTACGGGGGACAAGAACGGGCGGATGCATCGTGCCTGCGCGTTGCTCTGGGCATCTTGAGCGAATGCCTTGCGTAGGTCGACATTAACTCCGATTTCAACCCGCAATCCGCCAGGGAGAGTGCGACCGGCCTGCTCCTGAAATGCCGCACTCGCGGCGGACTGGTTCCTTCATCTGCCGCAGGGTCGTAATATGCGAGAACCTTCTTCCCGTAGTCTCGCCCCGCTCGTCATGAACTGGCGAAGACTACGCGGCGGCTGTCCTGTTGACGCTATCAACCTGGTCCCGATCTTCTGTCGGCGTTTCCCCACGCCCTGTCCGTCACTGCAATCTGGGCTGGGCGTTGGCAGGTTCAACACTACACTCAGCCATCAGGGAACCGCGCAACTTGAGCGCGATATCCAGCTTCGAAATCCAGTCCACGTCATCGAGACTTGCACCCAGCATCGATTCAATCCGTTCGATCCGGTAGTTCAACGTGTTGGGATGAATGCCAAGGATCAGCGCCGATTGCCGCCGACGCTGATTTTGCTCAAGATAGATTTCCCGCGTCGTTACGAGCTCGGGCTCATTGGATAACTGCAGGAGGAGGGAGCGCAGGTAGCGCGATGCGGCGTCGGTCTGACAGGCGCTTTCAGCCATTACGATCGACGAGTACAGTGAAACCCTGCTCCCGTCTTTGCCTTTCGGCGTGAAATCGATGGCTTTCAGCGCTTCTGCGGCGGAAGCAGCCCAACCGGCTGCGCCGTCGTTCATCAAGCCCACGCCGATCCTCCGTACATTCGGCAACGCGAGCGCAAGACTGGCGGAACGGTCAGCCACTATCCGGTCACTGTGATTGATGGAATCAGCCCGCACGCACGGCAACCAGATGATAAGACGATCCCGATGCCAGACATAAACCAGATCGTTCCGCGCGACTTTCAGATGACGGGACGCGGCCAGTGTAATACGGCCGAATTCGTCGTCCCTTGCGGATGACGCGATACCCGTTGTGTCGACATCGAGAGCCAACGCGATGCGCGGCGCGGCGGGATCAAGTCCGAGCGCTCCGGCGGCCTTGCCAAATGATTTCGCGTCATGCGGTGAACAGAAAAGGATGTTGCAGAGCAAATGACGAAGCGAGTCACGCCATCGGGTCTGCCGATGTTGTTCCTCACGATATGCTTGCGTAATGCTTCGCGCCATGATGTCGAAGTACTCGAACAGACAGGGTGACACGTTGAACAGAAGCTCCTCGACGAGACTGCTGTCAGGCTCTCCAAGTTCGATATAAGCGCGCCACAGTTCGCGGGAACTCAGGCGAAGCGTGCGCAACACGAGTTCGAGCGGAATGAACTGGTGAACGCTTCTATGAACCAGTTGTTGACAGCCGGTCAGGTCTGAGGTCGTGGGAAACTCACCGAAAAGAAGCGACTTGAACCACAGGTTTACTGAAAACGTAATCGATTCGGCAATGTCAAGCCTGAGCACCGGAGAAAGCGACTGGTATCCATCGGGGCCCGTCACCGCCGCATAAACACGGTCAATCAGGTGAGACGGATTTTGCGCCAAGGCCGTTGTCTTTTCGCGCAAGTGACTGCTGAGTGTTGGCATTTTTATCAAAACAACCCACCTTGATCGTCGGATCTGGTTAGCGATCCGGTTCGCTAGGGACGGCCAAGCCTCCTCTTCCGGCGGCGTTGAGAACAACCGATCTCAGTCTGCTTGAAAATCCATGATGGCTGGACTCCGATGACATCTAGCGCGTAATCGCATGCCTCGTTGTTGCGGTTGCGCCGCGCCCGCCATCGCTTGTTCAAACTCAGGTCAATCGGCTTGCGGTGTAATTTAAGACTCTTAGGGTCTGTGCCTGCCATCACCGTCGCTATCTGGGTACCCACACTGTAACAGCGCAACCCTCTTTAGATATTTGTAGAAACCGCCCAGACTTCTTGTGAATTTCTACAAGGCGCCGCCGTCTTCGGTGAGTTCCGTAGGCGCGTATTCACACATTTACTATCGCAACGACAACAGATTTAATACGGTCTACGACATCCAGATGGATGTCTCTCATGATGCGGCATCGCTTTCAGAGTATGCATTTACGGCGCGACCATCCTGCTGGGGTACAGAGCGACCTGACGTGGACGTTTGCGCCGGTCGCGGTCCTCGTCGTGCTTGTGGTGGTGCTCGTCGTATGGCTGGCGAATCCGGCTCCGCCGAAGACCATCACGATAAGCGCCGGCCCGCCCAATAGTTCGTTCCTGCTGACGGCCGGCGAGTACCGGAAGATCCTTGCTCGCAGCGGCATCACGCTCAAGGTGCTGGAGTCCGATGGTTCATTGCAGAATCTGCGGCGGCTGCTGGATCCCAACGAGCATGTCGATCTTGCGTTAGTGCAAGGCGGGGTTTCGCAAGGATTGCCGACGTCGTCGCTGATGTCGCTAGGCAGTGTTTTCTATGTGCCGATCGTCGTGTTCTACCGCGGCACGGGCGTCACCAGATTGTCTCAGCTTGCGGGAAGACGAATCGCAATCGGCCGCGAAGGCAGCGGCACGCGCGTGCTGTCACTGACGTTACTGGAAGCCAACGGCATCGCACCCGGCGGCGACACCACACTGGTGCCGACCGAAGGCGTGCAGGCCGCGAAGCAGCTAGTCGCGGGTGATGTCGACGCCGTATTCCTGAGCGGCGATTCGACCACCCGTGCGGTGATGCTCCGGCTGCTCAGGGTGCCCGGCATCTCGTTGTTGGACTTCAAGGAAGCAAGCGCCTATACGCGTCTGTTCCCCTACCTTGACGAAATCGATCTTCCGCCCGGCGTGCTCGATCTTGCCCGAACGATTCCGCCGGAGACCATCCACCTGATCAGCCCGACCGTCGAACTGGTCGCCCGCTCGAATCTTCACCCGGCGCTGTCGGATCTCCTCATCGAGGCTGCGCAGGAGGTCCACGGCTTGCCGGGGCTCCTGCAGCGAGCCGGACAGTTTCCCAGTCCGGTCGCCCGTGACTACCGGATCAGCGCGGACGCCACGCGCTATTACAAATCCGGAAAGAGCTTCCTTTACCGCACCCTACCGTTCTGGCTCGCCAGTGTGGTCGACCGCACGCTATTCTTGTTGGTGCCCGTTGCCGTATTGCTGTTGCCCGCGTTGCGGCTGGTGCCGGCGCTTTACCAGTGGCGTGTGAGATCGCGCATTTACCGCCACTACGGCTCATTGATCGCGATAGAACGGCGGGCGTTGAATCACTCGACAGCGGAGGAACGCAAGGCGTTCATGGCGGAACTGGACCATATCGAAGAATCCCTCAACAGGCAGCGCACGCCGCTAGCCTATGCGGATGCCTTTTACGTGCTGCGCGAGCATGTCGGATTCGTGCGTGGCCGGCTGAGCGAAGCCGTGCGGCGGGAAAGCGGCCAGTAGCAAGCCCGTCGGTTATCGGGACCCATTCGTTAACTGCGCTCTGCACAGCCGACACTCACCCGGCAACCAACGGGACTGCGTTGTCCTCACAGCTCCGACTCAATTGGCAGAAGGCTCAGGAACCAGATATCGATGCGCCGCAGGACAGACACGCCAGGCTCCTTGTCAAGTTCTGTCACCGTTCCATCCGCACCGGTATCGATCCATACGATCCGCGTGTTGCCGCTTGCATCAGTGCGTTGTTCCACTCGCCAGGCAATCCGGTCCAGTTTCGGCTCGACGTCGTCGATCACCTGCCTGGCAGCTGCCTCACTTTCGCAAAGAACACCAATTTCCGTGTTGAGGTTGCTCGAACGCGGGTCAAGATTCATCGAGCCAATGAAAATGCTTTGACGGTCGAACACGTACGTCTTCGCATGCAGCGATGCCTTGGAAGAACCGAATATGAGTTTCTTTTTATCTGCTGCGCTATCTGTAGCAACTGGTTTCAGTTCATAGAGGCGCACCCCCGCGGCGAGCAGATCCTTTCGGTAGCGTTGGTATCCTGCATGCACGGCAGCAACGTCAGTCGCCGCAAGCGAGTTTGTCAACACCGTGACGCGTACGCCGCGCCCGGTCTGCTTGCGTATCCATGCGACGCCGCTATCTCCAGGTACGAAGTACGGCGAGATGATCAGCATCTCCTTCTTGGGTTGAAGATCCAGTGCCGTGAATTGGGTCATGAGATGACCCTGCGGGTCGTCCGGTGCGCGCGTGATCTTGGACGGATCATCGTAGAGCAGTATGGCTTTGCCCCAGGAATAGTCGTCATGGCGCCCCGCCATGACCTGAGCCAGCCGTTGCCTCGCTAGCACAATGTAGGGCGTGTCGTGCTGCGATTCGATGTATATGTCCAATTTCGCGCGGTAGTCGGCCAGGGCGGCCGGCCCCGCGCGCTGTCCCATTAGCCGGTCGATGGGATAGGCCGAATCGGCATTCCAGAACTCGTCGAAGGCATTGGAAACTTTGCGGACAATCGGACCGTGCACAAGAACATCGAGGTCTCCGAAAGTAACGACGCTCGATGCCCCAAAGTATTCATCACCGACATTCCGCCCGCCCAGGATCGCGGCCTCGTTATCCGCAATCATCGCCTTGTTGTGCATGCGTCGATTGACCCGGGAAAACTCGAGGGCGGACGCCAGTTTTTTGAAACTGCGACTCGCGACGGGATTGAATAGTCGTATCTCGATGTTTGGATGTGAGGTGAGCGTGAGCAGAACCTGGTCGTCTGCATTCGTGCCCAGGTCGTCCAGCAGCACCCGCACTTTTACGCCGCGATCTGCTGCTTTGAGCAGTGCCGCCGCAAGCTCGCGTCCCGTTAGATCGTCGTGCCAGATGTAGTATTGCAGGTCAAGCGTGCGGTCCGCAGTTTCGGCGAGCATGACACGAGCCACAATTGCATCTTCGGGGTCCGGCAACAGATGAAACGCACTGCTGTCTGGATGCTGTTGCTCCTGTGGCGCAAAGATCGCGCCAAGACGCGTTGTGTCGGTGTTCTGAGGCGCATAGGTTGGCGTCCGATCGGTCTGTGGCGGCAGACTGGCGCAGGCAGTGAGCAGAACAACAAGAAAGACTGCGCTCAGAATGCGAAGCTTGATCATTTCCACTCCTCATTGGGCTGGAATGCACTGCAGAATATCGGGGCTGCTTAATGCTAGAAACGCAAAGTCTGCTGCAAGTTCTGATACCCGCTCACGCCTCGTTCAACGCGGCTTGACTTCGACGGGCGGCTCGGCGCGATAACCGCCGCCGAGCGCCTTCGTCAACGCAATCTCCTGACCGAGCATCTGACCATTGAGCGTGAGTAGCGCGATCTGTTCCGCGATCACGGGCTGACGTGCCTCGAGCGCCGCCAGCCGGCTGGTCAGGCCTCGCTGATAGTGCGCTTCCACGCTATCTCGCGCGAACGTAACGGATTCGATCCGTTGCTTCTGCAACCCGGCCTCCGTATCGAGGGCTTGCAGGCGGCTGCCCGTCTGCGCAACATCGCGTACCGCGTTGAGGACGGCCTGGTTGTACTGCTCGATCAACAGGTTGCTCCCCTCACGGGCCCCGCTCAGGTTCGCGTTGAGCCGGCCGCCGTCGAAGATCGGCAAATACAGGCCCGGAATCAGATTGATCTGCTGGCTCGCGTGTGTGAAGAGATCGGCGAGATGCAGCGCATCGACGCCGAAGAATGCCTTGATGTCGAAGCTCGGATAAAACGCCGCTTTCGCAGCGTCGATCCGGTCGAACGAGGCCTCCACATACCAGCGCATCGCCTGAAGATCGGGCCGCCGGGCGAGGAGTTCATAAGAGAGCGTCGCGGGCAAGGCTGCTTGCGAGCGCGGCAATGCAACGGGCTCGACCGGAGGCAAGCCGTTGGGTCCCGCGCCGACCAGCGCGCGCAACGATTCGCGAAACTGCCGGAGCTGGCTTCGCGCCGAAACGATCTGCCGTTCGATCGCCAGTTGCTGCGCACGGGCTTCTTCGAGCGGGGTGCTGGGCTCCAGTCCGCGCACCGCACGCGCGTCGTGTGCTTCCACCGAGAACACCGCCAACTCGCGCGATTCGTTCAGCAGATCAATAAGCTGGTAAGTCGTTTGAATGCCGTAGTACAGCTGCGCGACGTCGGTCGAGATTTCGAGTTCGACGGCGGACGTCTCGGCAAGCCGCGCATTGTGCACGCCGAGCGACGCCGCGACCTGCGCGCGCCGCTTGCCCCAGATATCGATGTTCAGACCTGCGCCCAGTCCGACGATGCCCTCGGTGTACCAGGGACCCGTCAGCCCCAGGGCCGGTTCGTTCATCGCGTACGGGCCGATAAAGCCGTTCGCGGAAACATGTTCTCGATCCAGCAGGGCCAGCGCCACGACCTGAAGGCTCGATCCCGTTCGGACAAGCTCGACGTCCGACTTGGCCTGGGCGACACGGGTACGCGCAATCACCATCGTCGGTGCATTGGCGAGCGCCTGATCGATGAGCGCGTCGAGCTGCGCATCGCGATAGCGGTCCCACCAGCGCGCCGCGGGCCAACCTTCTCGCGCAAGATGGATGTCGTCGGCAAGATTGATCTGCTCGGGAGAAATCCCGGCATACGGCGTGCCGTTTTTGTGGATCAGCGCACAACCCGGCAGGCCGACGCACAACGACCACGCGATGCACAGGGCACAGCGGCGCCACGACCCAACGCGGGGACCGGATCGCGCGTTCATGTTCGTGTTCATGTCTGGACGGCATGCGAAGAGGGCGCCGTGACGGGTGCCTCGATGCGCCAGTCCGGCAGCCCCGCTACCTGCCGCGACAGGTCTTCCGCTGCGGCGATGATCGGCGCGTCGGCGGGTTCGAGAGGCTGCGCTGCGATACCGATACCGATGCCGATACGTTGGGGCGCATGGGCAACGGGAGGATTGGAGGCCAGGTCGTCCGCGTACCGGTTGATTTCCGCGCAGACCTGCTCCTGAGCGGCGCGCGCTGCCTGGTCCGTTTGCGGACTTGCCGAACCGGCTTGTGCTGCCAATGTGTTATTCAGCGCATTGCCGGCGAGCATGATCTCGCGGCCTTGCGCGAGGACGGTCTGTGCGCGCAGTGTCAGTTGGACCTGTTCCCCTTCCTGCCAGCCGGGCTCGATTGCGACGCGCAACAGCGTCGCCTCGCAATCGTCCAGCGCGGCCCATGCCTGCAACTGGCGCTGCGCAGTGGGCAATTCGTCCCGAATCTCGACGCCCGCCTGCGGCGCGCGCAGCTGCGCGGCGATTGCGTGCAGCATCTTCGCGAGTTTCTGCCGCAGCACGTCGCCTTCGCCCTCGCGCCAGAACGACATCTGCACGAAAGTCGCCACGCCGACACCCAGCAGGATGCCGACCAGCCGGTCGCGGATTTCAGTCAGATTCGTGGTCGGGCCGAACTGTTCGAGCAACGCGAGCGAGAAGGTGAACATCAGCTGGACACCGGCGTAGCCAATCCGCTCGGACCCGGCGGATATCCACGCGGCGAGCGCGACGACGGGCAAGGTCATCAGCAGCAGGCCGACAATGTCGTCGAGGTGCGGAATGACGAACACGACCATGAATAGCGCCAGCGCGCTGCCGATGGCCGCCCCGGCGACGCGCAGCACGGCCCGCTGCATCGATGCGCCTAGGCTCGGCAGCGCGACGATCACGCACGTCAGCATGATCGTGTGAATGCCTTGCCAGTCGACCGCGTTGTAGAACACGTAGCAGACCAGCACGGCAAGCAGCGTCTTCAGCGAAAAGCGCAGGTACGCGCGATTGGTCCATGCGTCGGGCACGACCATCGGCTCGCTCGCGGGCGGCTTGCCGGGTGCGGCACCGCTCGCAACCAGATCGGCGAATGCGTGCAGCGCGCGCTGCAATTCGGCTGCGGCGGGAAACGTATCGGCGGCAGCGCGTTCTTCAGGTGTTGCCGTGCGCACGTAGCGGTACGGCTCGCCGGTCATGACCGATTCGTCGAGCGCCGTGCAGTTCGCGCGCAACTCGCGCAACATCGCAATCTGCGCTGCCGAGGCACCCGGCCAGTTGACGGGTAATTCGCTCGCGCTGCGATAAAGGCGCGACACCGTCGCAATGCGTGCAAGCTGCAATGCCTGATGCTTGCGATAGTCCGCCTCACGCATCGTCGTGAAACGCAGCAGCTTCTGCAGCGTCAGCGCGCCTTGCTGGACCGCCGTCAGCGTAATCGGCGCTGTATCCGTGCCGCCGTCGATCAGTTGGGTTAGCGGCGCTTCGAGCGCCATCAGTTGCCGATGGATTTCCGCCTTGAGTTGTAGCTGCGGCTCCGCGGGCAACAACAGTGTATTGACCACGAGCGTCAACGCGATCGGATAATTGATGGCGACCCAGACCCACAGCACCGCCCGGATCAGCAGCTCGGCCTGATCGGTCAGGTCGACGAAGCTCTGCACGTAGATGACGACGATGGCGACGATGAAGAACACGACGCCGATTTTCAGCACCCGTATCAGGTACACGCTGCCGAAGAACAGCAGACTCGCGACCACGATGCGCAGTAACGGGTAGTCGAACGTGAACTTCAGCAGCAGGGTCGACAGACCGATCGCGAGCGTCGATCCAATGATGAACATCAGGCCGACCAGCCGCGTGACCACCACATTCGACTGCGTGACGTAAAACACCACCAGAAGCGACAGCGCGAGCGACGGCACCTCGAGCGCCATCGACACGACGATCACGATTGCGCTCGTCAGCATGCAACGCAACATCACGTTGAGACGCCCGGGAAAAGGCGCAAGCTCGCGATTCAGGAATGCGCCGGTATCGCGCAGCATGACGGGCATAGGCGGCAGGTAGTCGGCGGCGGCCATGGGCGCTCCTCAACGGCTGTCGCCGTCGTTGCCGCGCCTGGGTTCCAGCACGGCCACCGCCGACGTACCGACGCGAAACAGCTCCGGGTTCGGCTGGTCGACACGAATCTTCACCGGGAAGCGCTGCGAGACGTGCACCCAGTTAAGCGTGCGTTGAATGCGCGGCAACCCGCCGGGCAATGCCAGGCCGCCTTCCTCGGGCGCGACGCCGTAGCTGATCGAGTCGACCTTGCCCTCGAAGCGCTGGCCCGTATCGCTCATCAGGTAAACCGTGGCGGGTGTGCCCGTGCGGATGCCCTTGAGCTCCGTCTCGCGAAAATTCGCCACCACGTACCAGTGGCGCGTGTCGATCAGCGTGAAGACGGGCTTGAGTGCTGACGCGAACTGCCCCGTCGAAGTCTTCAGCGATACGATGCGGCCGTCGAACGGTGCTCGCACGGTCGCATATTCGAGGTTCAGCTCGGCAATCGCGATCTCGGCCATGATGACGGCACGCTGCGCGACCAGCGCGTCGACGCCGCTGACGGCGGCTGCCGCCTGCTGCGCCTGCAGCTGCGCGGCGCTGAGTTCGGCCTGCGTAGCGCGTTGCGCGGTGCGCGCGCGGTCGACGTCCTCCGCCGATACGTAACCATGCGACAGCAGCGGCTCCATGCGGTGCAGGGTATCCGACGCCTGGCCGGCCGCGGCCCGCATGCGCTCGACGGCAGCGCGCACCGACTGCGCGTTGTATTGCTGCGCATTGACCGTGCGCTGGGTCAGTTCGATCTGACGGTCGAGCGCGGCGAGGGACGCGCGGCCTCGCGTCAGCGCATCCTGATACGGACGCGGATCGATGCGGAACAGCAGATCGCCCTGTTTCACCGCCTGGTTGTCGTGCACCGCCAGCTCGACGATGCGCCCATTGACCTCGGGCACGACGTCAACCGTATCGGCGTAGGCGTAGGCGTCGTCGGTGCGCGGCGCGCGGTCCAGCTGGCGGATGACGAAAACCAGCAGCAGCAACGTCACCACCACCAGCAGGATGGCCGGCCATTTTTTCTTCGATGTCCCGCCAGCAGTTGTCGCCATCAGATCCACCTGAGGAGATTCAATGTTGAAAGAGGATCAACCAGACAGAGAGTGAGAATAAGGTGATCAGCGTGGGATAGATCACGATAGGAGGTACAAGCCGGTCATCGGATTGCGCACGCTCCAGAATCACGTAGGCAATGATCGTGAGCGCAGCGCCGGCAACGCTGCAAAACAGCCAGTCAGGAAAATACGCGCCAAGCACGCTGATGGACGGTGCGATCGCACACCCGCCCGTCAGGATCGCGACGGCCAGCGCGGCGGCGATCCAGCGCATCGCACGTGTCTTTCTGAAGACAGGCATGTGATCTCCAAAATCGTTTGCATCGTTGGGGTTCGAATCACCCTGTGTGCGTTCCGAGCTAATTTGCCCCGCTGTCGCCAGAAACGCAAAGCGAGGAGACATCGCGCGATGTGCCCGTACCAGTCAGCTTTCGCAGAGAAATGGCTTGTGTCGGCGCGCAGCATCTACGTCACGTGGATCGGCGCGAATGCTCAGCCAGCGCTTATTCATGAATGACCTGAACTTGTCCCGACTTGACTGCTGCTTTTAAAACCGTCCAGTCTGCTTCATTCTGTTCTGCGTAAGCGAGCGCGAATTGCTCGATGGCCTCGTCGAATGCACTCGACTTCCCAACATATCCGCTGAGCAACGCGGGGTCCCCCGCTTTCGCCATCGAATGGGCGAGCGCGTGAGCGCAGGAAACCGCATATTCGCCGAGATCTTCAGCGTCGAACGTAGTGAAGTCGAACGCACCCTTCATGTCGCGCAATTGCCGCACGTAGAAGTCGTTGCCCGTGTGGCGCATCTTCGACCATCCGAGAAATATGTCGCTGGCCGATTGCAGCAGACGCTGTCCGTTCACCACGCGCTGGCCGTGATTCGGAAACCGGCTCGGCGGCAAATAACCCTCCAGTACGGAAGGCCGCGCCTCCTTGAGTTGAAGGAACAATGGGCACTCCCCATCGGCCATGAAGAGTGCCTCGTAGCAGCGCGTCCCCACTGACCCAATGCCCACAACGCGAATGGCGACATCGACCAGTTCATAGCGATCGAATAGCGCGCGCCTGTCATCGGGGAGCGTCAACCGGTAGTCGGCGAAGAAACGCCTGACCAACGCATCGTACTGTTTGTGATCGTGCGGGCTCTCCAACGGGATGTGATACACGAGCGGCGGCACGTCCTTGATGCGCAGCCGGCCGTTGACGATCTCGGTTGCATGAGCCGTCACGGAACGCGACGACTGCTGCTTCGCCTTGTCGATGACGGCCACTTCTTTTTGTCTCTCCTCCAACGAATCGGCAATGGCCAGCATGCTCGCTGCCGTGAACTGGTAGTACCAGACGTCGAGCGTGTCCATCCGGCTGAACCCGGCGATCTGTTGCCGGAACGTCTCGCATAGCCGACGCACCACGCTGCGCTGGTCACGCGTCGCCAGTCCGCGTTCGCGCGCTGCAATCACGAACGATGTAGCCAGCCTGCGCACATCCCAGTCAAAGGGTCCGGGCAGTGTTTCGTCGAAGTCGTTGGGTCCGAAAAGAACGCGCCGCTCCGGGCTCGCGAACAGTCCGAAATTGGCCAGATGCGCATCGCCGCCCAGTTGCACGATCAGATCGGAATGCGGCAGCTTCGACAGGTCGTATGCCATCAGCGGCGCCGCGCCGCGATAGAACGCGAATGGACTCGCGACCATACGCCCGTAACGAATGGGTATCAGCTCTGTCACCCGGCCCGCGTTAGACGCGTCGAGCAGCGCGATGGGATCACGATCCTCGATCTTGCAGTCCGCCAGCTTCGCGCGCGGCACCTTGCTGCGCGCCGCCTTGCCCTGCGCGATGCGCGACGCCAACGTGGCACGTCCCGCAAACAGCGTGGACGGGTCTTCTTGCGCCGCCAATATCTTTGGATCAGTGGGTTCCGCAGCAGGTTCGTTGCGCTTCGGGGCAGCGGATTCAGGCATGTTCCCCCCCTTGTTCAGTTCATCGTGAAAGCGGCTTTGCTTCATTTCGCTGTGCTTCATTCCGGCATGGCGTCCGGCGAAGGCGCGGGTAAGGATGGCGAAAGATCGCGTAGTGCGTCGATCGCGGCATCCACCGTCGCAAAGATCTCGCGATGCGCGCCTTTTGCGCGCAGTGCCTTATACCGTTCGATCTCATGCCGCACCCCCGTCGGAAGTGCGACCGCTGCGACTCCCACGCCACGCCGGTCGAGTTCCGTACCTAACTGGACCAACGTTTTGCCCGCGGTGTAGTCGATATTGTTGATCTCCGACGCGTCGATCACCATCCAGCGCAATGGCGAACTGGCCTCGTTGACCAGCTTTAGCACTTCTTCCGTGAAGCGGCCGGCGTTCGCATAGAACAGGTCCGCTTCGAACCGGTAGACGACGATGCCCGGCGCCGCGAGCACATTCGGCGCGACCGGATGGTCGAGCCAACGGCCGGCGGGGCTGCGCGTCAACACACGCGTGCGCAGCCGGTAGCTATGCCGCGCATGCGCGATCATCGATAGGATAACGGCAGCGAGAATGCCGTGCATCACATCGACAAACACGACCACGCACGCCGTGAGCAACCCGACGACGAATTCGTCCTTCTGCATGCGATAGAGTTCGACCATGCCCTTCAGGTCGATCAGCTTCACGCCGATCATGAAGACGATGGCCGACAGCACGGCGGCAGGCAGAAGACTGAGCGGCCCTGTGAGGAATAGCAGCACCATGAGCACGATGACGGCCGTCGTCAGATGGGTGACCTGGGTGCGACCACCCGCATCGTCGACCATCTCGGTCTTGGTCGGACTGCCGTTCACGACGAAGGTGCCTGTGAACGCAGCCGCCGCGTTCGCGGCTGCGAGGCCGATGATGTCGGCGTTGTCGTCGCCCTTCTCGTTATACCGGTTGGCATACGCGCGCGCAGTCGCCGCGCTCTGCGCAATGATGACGATGAAGCAGGATGCAGCCGTCGTCAGTACCTGGTTGACCTCGTTCATATGCAGCGGCGGCAGGAACAGCGACGGAAGTCCGCCGGGCACTTCGCCCGTTACCGCAATGCCATGCCCGGCGAATTTGAACACCGCGCTCGCCACGATGGAACCGATCACGGCGATCAGCGCACCCGGTGCGCGCGGCGCCAGACGCTTGCAACCGAGGATCACCGCGAGAACAGCAAAGGACAGCACTGTGGTCGGGTAATTCGCCTCGGCGACGCGCTGAAACACGGACATCACCTGCATGATCGGGCCATGCCCTTGCTTCGCGAGCCCGATCAGCCCGGCGAGTTCGCCCGCCGCGACCTGTACCCCCACGCCTGTCAGGAAGCCGATCAGCGCGCTGCGGGAAAGAAAGTCGGCCAGAAAGCCCAGACGAAAGACACGCGCAATCACAAGCATCCCGGCAACCGTCAGGGCCACAGTGCTTGTGAGGCCAACGTATTCCTTGCTGCCCAATGCGGCGATGGCCGTCAACGTACCCGCAAGGATGGCGGCTGTCGCGGAGTCCGCCGCGACCACCAGTTGACGCGACGCACCAAAGATCGCAAATGCGATCAGCGGCAGCAAGATCGTGTAGAGGCCAGTGACGGTGGGCGTGCCGGAAATCTTCGTGTACCCCATCACCTCTGGGATGCCCAGGGCCGCCAGCGTGATCCCGGCAATGATGTCGTGCGGCAGTTGCGCGGAATTGATAGGCAGAAGTCCCTGCAGGAACGGCATGCGATGCAGATGAGAATCCGTGGAAACCGCTGGTTTCATGGTGTTTCCTCCACCCGGGTTGTGAGCTTGCCGACCAGCGCATTCGCCACGATCTCATCGACGATAACCACGCCGGATGCCCCCGCGCTCTCGAACAGCCCCTTTCTCAAGGGATTTTCGCCGGGCACTACGATCGTAAGCGAGGCATTCAGCGAATGCGCCAGCAAGGTGATCGCCAGATTGTTATTGCTGTCGGGCGTTGTCACGACCAGCGCTTTGGCGCTATCCAGCCGCGCGCCCTTGAGCACGTCGTCGAAAACGCCCGGCGCCCCGAGCACGACCATATGGCCGCGATCTGCCGCCCGGTCGGCCTGATCCTGATCGCCCACGAGCACGAGCACCGTCTGTCCGGTTTCGCGCAAGCGGTCTGCAACCAGTTCACCCAGCGAATGAAATCCAACCAGCACAATGTGATTGGCAAGATGTTCGAGCTTGCGTTCCATAACCCTGTTCTCCCGATAAGCCATCACATCGTCGCCCGACAGCATGCCGGTGAGCCTCGAAACCGCGAACCCGCCGACCACCAGCGCCGCGAACATGGCCACCAGCATGAAGATCTTTTGAGGCTGATTGAACTCGGTAAAGTCACCGAGTGTCGAGACGAGATTGACCCCATCCCAGAGGGCCGCAAACACTTTGTCGGGAAAGGAGGCATCGGACTGATCGAGCAGGACCAGCCCAACAGCGGCGCCGCCCAGCAGCAGAACAAGCAGACCGACGGTATGGCGCGCGCGGCGGCGCCATTCACGAATGCGGATGCCCCCGAGACGCGGCTCATCGACACGGAAGATCCACATCGTTACCTCGGATAGATATTCTGATCGAGCTAAAAGCGAACCCAATGCCAGATAATCGCGCTCGTCTTTTGGATCAGTTGCCCATAGTCAGGAGTCTCTGGACACGCCGCGCTTGTGGCGGATAGCGTCATTCCTTTCCTCGCAGACGCAGCAGGCCCATCAGAACCTCGTCGCGATACGTCGCAAGGTCCTCCTGTAAGGAGCGTGACTGGATCTCCTCATGCACCCCCTTGATGATGGTCGCGCGAACGTCAGGCGTCAGCTCCGGCGTACCGAGCACATGCCACCATGCCGTCAACGGGCCGGTGAACTGATCGAAGAAATGCTCGATGCCACCCTGACCGCCGCCGAGGTGATACAGAAGACTCGGCCCCATGATCCCCCAGCGCAAGCCAGGGCCCCACGAAACGGCGGCATCGGCGTCGGCCACGCTGACCACACCCTCCGCGATCAGGTGGACCACCTCGCGGAAGAGCGCCGCCTGCAGACGATTGGCGACATGGCCCGGCACCTCCTTGTGCAGGCGTATCGTCCTCTTGCCCAGGCCGCGATAGAACGCGCTGACGCGCTCTATCGTCTCTTCCGACGTCTTCGCACCGCCGACAATCTCGACAAGCGGAATGAGATGCGGCGGATTAAACGGATGACCGATCACGCACCGCTCAGGGTGGTTCGGGCAGGCCGACTGAATCTCGCTCATCGTCAAGCCCGACGAACTCGATGCAATGATTGCGTCCGGCGCCAAGGCCTCATCGAGACGCCGGTAGAGATCTTTCTTGAAGTCGATTCGCTCCGGGCCGTTTTCCTGAACCAGATCGCTGCCGGCGATGGCGGCATCGAGGTTGTCAGTGAATTCCAGCTTCGACGGCGCAGCTCCCGGTGCGAGGCCCAGATGCTCCAATGCAGGCCAGGCGGCCGAGATGAAATCGTCGAGCTTTTTCTTTGCGTCGAGGGCGATGTCGGTAGCGACCACCTCCAGCCCTTTCGCAAGGAACAGCGCAGCCCAGCTCGCGCCGATAACGCCCGTCCCAATGATCGTGACGCGTTTGATTGGCTTGGCCATGACAGATGAACTCCGGTAATTTTAAACAAACGCACTGAAGCCGCTGACCGCCTTGCCGACAATCAACGAATTCATCTCGCGCGTGCCTTCATAGGAGTAGAGCGCTTCGGAATCGGCAAAGAAGCGGGCGACGTTGTAGTCGAGCACAATACCGTTGCCACCCAGAATCTCCCGAGCCGACGCTACCGTTTCGCGCATGCGTACCGTGCAGAAGGCCTTGGCAAGCGACGCATGATGGTCCTTGAGCTTGCCCTGGTCCTGCAACTGCGCCAGCCGCACGACCATGCACTGCGACGCGGTGATGTTTCCCAGCATCTTCGCGAGGTGATCCTGGATCATCTGGAAAGACGCAATCGGTTTACCGAACTGCTCGCGCGTCTGCGCATACTTCAGCGCATGTTCGTACGCGCCCATGCTGCAACCGACCGATTCCCACGCGACATACTGCCGGGTCAGGCGGAGCACGCGCGCGGTGTCGCGGAACGTCAGATCGCCCCGCAGGCGGTTTTCTTCGGGCACGCGGCAGTTATCCATTGTGATGACGCCGTTCTGCACCACACGCAGCGCAACCTTGCGCTCGATCTTCTCGACGGAAAATCCCGGCGTGGTCTTGTTCTCGACGATAAAGCCCTTCACCTGATTATCCGTGACGTCACGCGCCCAGATGATCGACACGTCGCACCACGGCGAATTGCCGATCCAGCGCTTCTGGCCGTTGAGGATCCATGTATCGCCTTCGCGTTTGGCCGTCGTCAGCAGGCCGCCTCCGCTACCGGATCCGACCAGCGGCTCGGTCAACCCAAAGCAGCCGATCTTCTCCATCCGCGCCATCGGTGGCAGCCACTTCTGTTTCTGCTCTTCCGATCCGCCCAGGTAAATCGAGCCCATCGCAAGGCCGCTATGCACACCGTAGAACGTCGCGATCGATGCATCGACGCGCGCCAGTTCCATTGCGATGAAGCCGTCGAGCAAGGTGCTGCCTCCGGGGCAGTCGTAGCCCTCGAAGCCGATACCGACAATGTTCAGCTCGCGGATACCGGGAATCAGTTCGAACGGAAACCGGTCCTCGGCCCAGTACTGGTTGATGACGGGAGCAACGCTCGTTTCCATGAAATGGCGCACCCTCTTGAGGATGGCCTGCTCTTCCTCGCTCAGAATGTCGTGGATCTGATAGAAGTCGCTGTCGGGTTCAGGCAGCGACAATTGGGAAGTCTTCGTCTCGGGCATGGCGATCTCGCACAGTGGAACTGGACAACGTCTACGCAAGGTAGTTGTAGACGACCTCGGCATTCCCGAGAGACAGATCCGTCAGGATATGGACAGCTGACAGCACCTCGAGAACGGGAAGTTTCGCGACGGGTGCAAAGCAGTGTGGATGCAGCTCCAGGGACGCGGGTCCCGACCAGGCACCCTTCACTGTCAGATCGTCGACGTGGTATTTGACGATCTCGCAGACCCGCGCGGTGCCGTCCACATTCGGCAGGATCTTCAGCAAAAAGCCTGGCGTTTCGAGCGACTTCCTGACGCCGGCGAGATCGAGCTCGGTGTACTTGTAGGCCATCGTCGCGGTGGCGACGCGTACGCCGTTATAGTCGAGCGTGCCGACCAGGGCGTCCTTGCGCACCTCGAGCTTCGGTTGCGCCAACACCTTTGGAAAACCCAGCAATTCGCGGCCGGAGGCAATGCCCGCTTCGCTGTCGAGATACATCGCGTGCGTGAACCCGCCCGCCACGCCATTGAACGTTACGGGAATGACCTGGCCGGATTCGGTGTACGAGCCGAGTCCGCTCGAGTCGGGCATGTTGATGAATTCGTATTTCACAATCGGCTCGGTCGGCTTCAGCGGCGCCGGCACCACGCGCGCAAGCGCTTCCGGATCGGTGCGATAGGTGATGATCACGAATTCGCGGTTGACGAACCGGAACGGACCTTTAGGATAGGCGGGACTCGTCAACGGCATGGTGTAGGCGGTCGAGCGTACTTCGTCTTCAGTCATGTGCATCTCCATGTGTGCTGCTGCGCGACGTATGCGAAGCCGGGCGGCGGTTTGCCTGGTCCGACGCCTGGATGCGTTACCTCATGATTTGTCTTCGAAGCGGGCGACGGCGCCGCCATCGCTCAGTCGTGCAATATCGCCGTCGTCGAATCCCAGTTCCTTCAGGATTACCGCACCGTGTTCGCCGAGCCGGGGCGCGACCGAGGGCTTGACCTTCGGTGCACCATGGATCTGAATGGGGCTGCTGACGGTACGGGCGCCGGCTCTGTCGGCAATTTCGAGCGGCACGACGATGCCGTTGGCCGACAGTTGAGGATCGTTGATGATCTCTTGCGCGATCTGCACGACGCCGAAAATCACGCGACCTGCCGTCAGCACTTCTTTCCAGTGGGAAAGCGGTTGGCTCGCAAACAGCGGATCAAGAATCTCAACCAGCTGTGCAGCATTGGCCGTGCGCTTGTCGTCGGTGAAACGCGGATCTTCGAGTAGCTCGGGCCTGCCGATCGTCTTCACGAAGCCGGGCCAGTCCTTGCGCTGCGCAGCGACAAGCAGAATCCAACGATTGTCCGACGTCTGGTACGGATTGAGCAGCGCATTGGGTGGAGACTTACGGTTATGTTGCGCGAAGAAATGGCCGCCATTGAGGCCGCCTTCGACCCACGCTGCCGCGGCCCAGATACCGTTTGCGATCAGCGAAGTCGAGACGTGGCTGCCCTTGCCCGTCGTCGCGCGCACATAAAGCGCTGTGACGATCGCCGCATAGAGCGTTGTCGCAGTCGCGTGGTCGCCGATGCCGGGTATCGGAAGCGTCGGCGGGCTTCCGGCATCGTGCGTCACTTCCATCAGGCCCGAGCGTGCCCAATAGGCGGTCACATCGAACCCTGGTGTATCAGCCTCCGGCCCCTCGGAACCGTACCCTGTAATATCCGCGTAGATCATCTTCTCGTTCAGCGGCGAGAGATCTTCATAAGTGACGCCCAGAGAAGCCTTCACGCGAGGAGGAAAATTGACGACGACAACATCGGCCCAGCGCACAAGGCGCTGCATCACTTCTTTCGCCTGGGGAGACTTCAGATCGATGGCAATGCTGCGCTTGTTGCGGTTCGTCAGTTGCCACGCGTAGTTGACGTCGCTGGTTGGATTCGGCGGCATCGCTGAAAAAAAACGATAGACGTCACCCGTACCGGGGGGCTCCACCTTGATGACGTCGGCGCCAAAATCGGCAAGGATCGTCGCCGCAGCCGGGCCCGCAATATAGCTTGCCAGATCGAGTACTTTCAGATCCGAGAAGACGTGGTTGCCGGTAGTCATCTAGTCATCTCCATGAATTAGGACTAACCTAGTCGCGTTGGTTACGCGCTGTATTTAAAACAGTAACGACGGTCGTATGGACAGTCGCTATTCATCGGCCGGTGAACTTTGGTGGCCGTTTTTCGAGGAATGCTTTCGTGCCTTCCGTCTTGTCTTCAGTGGATGCGCACAGCGCAAACAAGGCTCCTTCGAGGGCGAGTCCCTCAAACAGCGAGCCGTCGAGTCCGCGATTGACGGCCGCAATGGCATAGCGCACCGCGAGGGGTGCATTCACGGCGATCTGCGCGAGAATTTCTTCTGCACGCGCGAGAAGCTTCGACGGCTCGACGATTTCGTTAACAAGGCCGATACGAAGCGCTTCTTCGGCGGTGATCATCTCGCCGGTGAGAATGAGCTGCAGCGCGATTCCCTTGCCGACAAGGCGCGCAAGACGCTGTGTTCCGCCAAAGCCCGGAATGAGGCCGAGTTTGATTTCGGGTTGCCCGAATTTCGCGGTTGATGCTGCAAGTCGGATCGTGCAGGCCAATGCGGTCTCGCATCCACCGCCAAGTGCAAGACCGTTGACCGCCGCAATGACGGGCTTGCCGAGGCTTTCGACGAGGTTGAGCAAAGCCTGCCCGTCACGTGTGTGCTGCTCGGCCTCGACGGGCGTCGCGCTGGCCAGTTCGGCGATATCCGCTCCCGCGATAAACGCGCGATCGCCCGCGCCCGTGATGATGACGCCGCTGACCTGAGTATCATCCCGAGCGGTTTCGAACGCTGCCCTCAATTCGCCGATGGCTCGCTGGTTCAATGCATTGAGAACCTTGGGGCGATTCAGCGTGACGTATGCCACAGCACCTTTCGTTTCATAGACAATCGTTTCAAACAATTCCGGGGTAAGTGACGGCGCCATGGATCTCAACACTCCACATGAACGTTACAAATCATCTACGATACTTTTGTGATCGCCAGGATTCCAAGTCTGTATTTGCGCGAACTCCTTCTTTCGCTTTTTCTGGATTCCAGCACTGGCTATCTCGCGCATATGCCGTTTGAGGCTACCGCCGACCATTGAGGATTTTTCTGGGATGCGCGGGCCGGTCCATGAGACTAGATTAGATATTCGTGGCACACAGAACCATGCTACGAACGGCTAGCTTTACTAGCGAATTAGCATGGGATGCTCATACTCTTGTATACCCACCCGGCCAGGAAAAACGGTCAGGAGCGGACGGCCAACTGACCGCTGATTCAATCGGTCCGATGGCGGCACGAGACTGTTACGAGTTGCCTGTTTTCTAGACGGTGTTAGGAACTTCCGGTCAAAACCTGGTACCCTGGAGGGATGACAAGAGAGAAACGTAAAGCGTACCCGACAGACGTGTCAGACGAAGAATGGAGCTTCGTAGCAGCGTATCTGACGTTGATGGATGAGAGTGCACCACAGCGTAAATACGAGTTGCGCGAGATGTTCAATGCGTTGCGCTGGATGGCTCGCGCTGGGGCTGCGTGGCGAATGCTGCCGACCAACTTCCCGCCGTGGGAACTCGTGTACCAGCAGACGCAACGATGGCTGGCGGCCGGCTGTTTCGAATGCATGGTGAGTGATCTTCGTTCAATCATCCGTGTCGCGCAGGGGCGGCGGGGGCAGCCCAGCGCGGTGATCCTTGATGGCCGTACGATGCAATCGACATGTGAGAGCGGTCCACGCGCAGGCTATGACGGCTACAAGCGCAAGCGTGGCAGCAAGGTGCATATGGCGGTCGACACGCTGGGTCAGTTGCTCGCCGTACACGTGACGCCGGCCAACGAGCAGGAGCGCGCACAGGTGACAGAGCTGGCGCGCCAGGTGCAGCAGGCAACGGGAGAAACCGTGAAAGTGGCCTTTGCCGATCAGGGTTACACGGGCGAAGCTCCTGCGCAGGCCGCGCGCGCTCAGGGAATTGATCTCCAGGTGATCAAGCTCGATGAAGCGAAAAAGGGTTTTGTGCTGTTGCCACGTCGATGGGTAGTCGAGCGCAGCTTCGGATGGCTCAACCGCTTTCGACGCCTCGCTCGCGACTACGAACGCTTGCCCGAAACACTCGCAGGTCTGCATTTTGTCGTCTTCGCCATGCTTATGCTTGTCCATGCAATCCCAGTACTTCGAAGTTCCTAACACCGTCTAAGCCTGCTCAATCAGAATTGAATAAGTGTCGGCAAGCTCGCCGCATCCAATACGCATGTATAGGTCAGCCAGACCATCGACGAGGAAACTACATCCATTCGTAGAATGGCGTCTCGCGTTTGTCCAGGCTAACTTGGTTTCATGGCGCACGGACGGAATCGGCCGCCGCTGCACCGACCTGCGAACGCGATGAGCGCGACGGCACCTATCTGCCATCAGGGGCTGGGGCACTGGAAATGAAATACCTCGTACGGTTTTCTGTCGTGGTGGTTGCACTCGCGGTGTGCTGCGTTATTGGTCTTTCGGTGCAGGATCACCGGTCCTATGAGCGCCTTGTAAGCGCACAGTGGGACGCGCGCGACTATGTCGTAGAGACGTGCTATCCCAGCGAGAATCCCGATGACTCATCTGGACGGCGGAATGCGGAACAGCTCGCGCCAACGCGCATACACCGCGGCCACCATGCGGATGACGCACGAAACATGGCAACTGCTAGGCCCACGCTGTTAGACCGATCTTTCCGGACGCGGCTTAACGCCGAGCGCTTCTGCCTTTCTGACGAGATCCGCTACCGAGCGCGCGGCCATTTTTCTCATCGCTTGTCCCCGATGAATCTTTACCGTAATTTCGCTGAGATTCATTTCCGCGGCAATCTGCTTGTTCAGCAGGCCGGCCACGACGAATTCCATGACCTGCTTTTCTCGTGGCGTCAATGAATCGTGAGAAATGCGGAGGGCAGCAATGGATTGTTCGGCGAGGAGGCGCTCACGGTCACGGGTCAACGCATGAGTGACTGCATCCAGCATGTCCTGGTCGCGAAAAGGTTTGGCAAAAAAATCGAGAGCGCCAGCTTTCATGGCCTTGACCGACATTGCAATATCACCGTGCCCGGTCATGAAAACGATCGGCATACGAAGCACGCTCTTTGCAACATCCTCCTGAAATGCAAGACCGCTCTCGCCCCGCAGCCTGACATCGAGAATCAGGCAACTCGGTGCGTCATGCTTCGGAAACGCCAGAAATTCCCGAGAGGATGCGAACGTTTCGACGCGCAGCCCGACGGATCGCAGCAGGGCGCCTAGCGCGAACCTTATCGCTTCTTCGTCGTCGACAATGTAAACTACCGATTGCACGCTTTCGCCAGTGCCTTTGATCGAACTCGAATCTTGTCCCGAACTCATCAGCGTCTCCCTATCGGCACAATGGGCGGCGAGGTTCGGCATACCGACACCGGTTCCGATACCTCCAGCCGCAATGAACGCTTCTCGCTCAATCCGTTTTCCTTTGGATACGGCAAATTCCGCCAGCGCATCTCGGCCGTGACCCGAGAGAGGACTTCTTAAGGTCGAATTGGTCTGCACGTCCTTGCTCGACGTATGCCGCCGACCGCACGCAATAGGTGACGATAATTCTATGCTTCGGAATCGAGAGCGAACAGTGCCGGCCGAATGTAAATCCCTGGAGATGCTGCGGTGCATCTAATGCGCCGCACCTTTGCGCAACGCCCGGAAATCGCTGTGTTCTAGTTCGTCGCTTTGTCCTCGTTCGTTATCCGGGCGCTCGATGATCGCAGGCATCCCAAGCTGGAAGGTCGCGCCGTGGCCCGGCTTGCTCGACACCCGCATCCGTCCTCCATGAGATTCGACAATCGATTGACAGATCGACAATCCCATGCCGAGTCCGTTGGGTTTCGTCGTGAAGAAGGCGTCGAATAGTCGGTCGGCATTTTCTGGATCGATTCCCGATCCTGAGTCCTGAACCGCGACGACCAGATTTCCACCCTCGTCCATGCGCGACTCGATGAGCAGTTCGCGGGGCCGGCCTTGAATGTCGTCCATGGACTGGATACCGTTCATCATGAGATTGATGATCACCTGCTGAAGCTGGACCCGATCGCCCAGTAACGGGGGCAGCCCAGAGGCAAGTCTGAGGCAAAGTGATACCTTGTGACTTAGAACTTCTCGCTGCGTCAGGCAGACAACGTCATTGATCACATCATTGAGATCCAGTCGCGTTTTCTGCAGAGAATCCTTCTTGGCCAGCGCGCGGATATGGTGAACAATTTCGCTCGCGCGCCGACCTTCGCCAATCATGCGCGTGACGCAGGACTGCACCTCCGCCAGTTCCGGGCTCGGGTGCCCTAGCCATCGCAGACAGGCCTCGCCGTTTGTGACAATTGCGGCGAGCGGCTGGCTGATTTCGTGAGCGATCGATGCGCTTAGTTCTCCCAGCGTCGTCACGCGCGTAACGCGCGCGAGTTCGGTCTGTGCCTCATGCAACTTTTGCGCCGCCAGCTTCGTCGCGGTCACATCCATTATCGCGCCCACAAACCGCCGCTTGCCAGGCTCATCGATCACGACATGGGCGACGACATGGAGATGCTTGACCGAGCTGTCCGGCATCAGTAGACGATATTCATAATCAAATTCCTGTTCGCCATTCATCGCCCTGTCGATCACCTGCCTGACGAAGGTAACATCGTCGGGATACACGCGTTCGAGCGTTAACTCGACCGTGGGGGTGATGTCCGGGTCGTATCCAAAGATCCTGAAGCTTTGCTCGGACCAGAAAATTTCTCCGCTCGCTGGGTTCCAGCCGAAACTGCCGGTGAGGCTCAGTTTCTGGGCTTCAGCCAGGTAGGCCGCCTGACTTCGGCGCAGCGCGTCTTCGGCACGCTTGCGCAGCGTAATGTCATTGTCGGTTTCGAGCGCCGAGATTGGGCGTCCGTTCGCACTGCGCTGCAATGACCAGCGGCTAGCTACCACGACTTGCGAACCGTCCCGCTTGGTATGAACGAGTTCGCCTTCCCAGCGTTCCGTCCTGAGCAACGTGTTCATGGTGTCGTCAAGAGAGACGGGAAAGCGGGTTTGCAAGAGTTGATGGGAAGTCTTGCCGAGTGCCTCCGCCTTTTTCCATCCATAGAGCGCCTCCGCGCCGTGATTCCAGTAGGTGATTACGGCGTTCATGTCGCGAACAAAGACGGTGTCGTGAGACAGATCGAGGAGCCTGGCCTGCTCGCGCGCTGCTTTCCCGAGCCAGCGTACGCGTCTCACCAGTGTGGTGATGGCGAGTGACGTGATTAGAAAAGCAATCAGCGCTGCAACATCGCGTAACTCACTTACCCGAAAGCTGAAGGTCGGCTGTGAAAAGAAAAAGGCAAGGCAGCCAACGGCGATTGTCGAGAAAACCGCAGAGGTAATGAAGCTGTCCATTAATGACAGCAGCACCACGACAATCAGATAGACAAATCCCGCTGTGCCAAGGCGAGCCCCAAGGTGGAAGCAGACCCAGGTCGCACTTGCCATAGCAACGCCACCGGCTAACCAAAGCCAGGCCAGATAACGCAATCGGGCACTCTGGTCGCCCCAGGTATCTGACCGAAACAGCCGGCGCTTTGGAAGGCAACGGAGCCGCTCCGACTGCCCAACCAATTCCGCGAATAAATTCATGGGGTATCGTGATTTCAACCGGGGTCAACTAGTCTTTGTTGATAGCTTCTGCCGTTGTGCCTGTGAGTCGTGAGTCATCCGCCGATGGGGGCCGCCACCCCTGAGTGATTAGCAGGCCGTACGACGCGCGCATACCTGCGCTTTGCTTGAGCCCCTTCAAGAGGCAACACATCTCCTTTGCCAATAACCCTTTAGTGTTCAAGGTAACGGTGGGTTGTCCCGTTTTTTCTTCTGGTAGTTCGAGGCGAGGCTCAGCGTTGAGCGACCCACAAACTCTCTGATAGCTTTCGCTTCTCTACTGGGCTTCGCTTCGGCATCGCGAGCGGTCACCCGCATGCCGTCCCACAACGATTCATCAGATGTGAAGAAAGCCTGCCTTGCTTGCACGACTCACTGACTATGACCCCTACACTCAACAGTCTAGATGCGGGCTTGCCATCTGGATTGACTGATCGCGCCATTCACACCCAGAATCTGGTCTATAAGTGCCACTTTCGGCCATTGCCAGCGTGACAGCCGAACGGGGTGCATGCCTTCAGTGATATGCACCTTGCCTCAGTTAAAGTCGTCTCCGCGCCAAAACGCTCGGCGAAGGGTACCTTGTGTTCGGATCCCTACGCTCCTGGGAACCCTGATTGACCTGGCAATCGCACCGTCCTATCCTTTATTTGCTCACTATAAGGAAGGCCAGCATATGTCGAGTGTCGAGCCACCTTCGATTGCGCGGTTGTCCACCGAAGTTGTGCCACCGGCGCAGCGGCTCGACTACTGGGCCGACGTTCTCGCCTCTGCCCTCGTGCCGATGACGATCGGTTGTCCGTCGCCACGCCAGTTCGAGTCGAATCTCCTTAGCGCCCCGCTCGGCATGATTACGGTCACCGCTATATGTGGATCAGCACACGATGCCCTGACCACACAACGTGAGATTGCGCGGAGTCGAGGCCGTTCGTTTCACCTGGTTACGAGCCGTAACCTCCCGTGGACAATGACGCACCGCGGTCAGACGCGGATTCTGCCTGGTGAGTTGGTACTTGTTGATTCGCAGCTTGAGTTCGAGATGAATTGTCCGGACACGTACAACTTCCTGAATTTGACGCTCCCGCCAGAATGGCTGGCCACTTGGGGCTCGAACGTAGAGGGACTGACAGGTCGGATAATTCCAGCAGACTCCGGATGGGGGCGAGTGCTCTCTAGCTACGTAAGCCAACTCTCGCCGGAGTTCATCTTGCGCACGCCACTGGCCGAATCCGTTCTCGCCGATCAGCTCGGTGCGTTGCTTGCGCTTACGGCCCATGAGCTTTCAGGCCAATCGCTCAGGGCATCACCGGCGGTGCGGTCCCTGCTTGAACGGATTCACGAGTGCATCATGCAGCGTCGTACTGAGTCGCAGTTGACTGCGAGCGACATTGCAGCAGCGTTAAATGTGTCGTCTCGCACTTTGCACCGGGTTCTGGCAAGCAGCGGCGAGACGTTCGGCCAACAGTTGCTGAAAGCCAGGATGGAAGCGGCCGTGCGTATGCTTCAGTCACGGGCATTTGATCACGTAACAACCGCTGAGATCGGCCGACGCGCCGGATTCTCGAATGCGTCGCATTTCGTCCGCGTGATTCGCCTGAGGACCGGTCGGACTCCCGGGCAGCTTCGGCAAGTCCGAAAGGTCGCCGAAGGCGCAGGCTAGCGCACGCGGCTTCATCACCGCGTCAGGTTTGCGTAGTAAGAAGCGGCAGCGGCGATATCATCCGGCGTCATATTGCGCGCAATGTTGCGCATCTGCTCCGAGATATCGTTATGCCGCTCGCCCGACGCGAACGCCTGCAGCTGCGCCTGCGTATAGGCCGCCGGCAAGCCGTCGAGCCAGGGGCTGCCCGCCTTGTTGTCGATCCCGCCATGGCACGTCGCGCACGCCGGAATATTGCGCAGCGGCGCGCCATGCAGGACGATCCCGGGGGCGCCCGCCGCATCAAGGCCCTGCGCCGGCCTCGGTCGCGGCAGCGACGCGTAGTAGGCGGCCAGATCGCGCATGTCCTGGTCGCCCAGGTTCGCCGCCATCGGCGACATCACGGCGTTCGCGCGTGCGCCGCTCTGGAAGTCCTGCAACTGCTTGTAAACCATGATCGCATACTGCCCCGCCAGATTCGGCGAGTTCGCCCCGCTCATGCCGCGCTCGCCGTGGCACATCGTGCAGCGCAGCGCGAGCGTCGCGCCGCGTCCGATCGACAACTGCGTCGCCCCCGCGAGCAACTGCGGCGTCACTTCCACCTTGCTCAACTGCACTTGCGGAGCCACTGGCGCCTCGTTGGCCAGCCACCGCTGCGGCACCCCCGCCGCGCTGCAAATCGCGTTCCAGAGGCCCTGGAATTGCGCATCGCGCTGCACCGACGGCAGCCAAACGAAGCCCACCGCCACACTGAACACGAACACCAGAGCAGTGGCGCCAACGCTCGCCTTGAACCAGCTATTGCTCCACGAGAACAGGCGTTCTTCACTCATCGCTGGGCTCCAATCGGAATCACCGGGACGGTGTCACCTCTTGCCATCAACTGCGCGATCGGATAGCCATAGTTAAGCACTGTCAGCGCAACCATCAGCGTAAGCCACAGCGCGAAGCCGTTGAGCGCAACCGGGAGCGTACGCGGCTCGTGCACCGCGGTACTGAAACGGTATTCCTCGGGCACGGCGGCTTCGCTGCGATGCCCTTGAATCAGAACCACGAAGAACACGATGGCCGAGAGCACGAGGATGAAGCCGCCGATCGCCGACATCACCACCCACATCGCCTGCGCCGCGATCTCCGGGTCGGTGTAGTCGTAGTACGCCATGCGGCGCGGCATGCCCAGAATGCCGACCCAGTGCCACGGGAACGTCAGTACGATCATGCCGATGAACCACAGCCACAGCTGCAGGCGCATGAGCCTCCAGTTCGTCATTGCGCGTCCTGTCAGTTGCGGCCACAGGTCGTATGCGATCGCGAAGTACATGATGACGATCGCGCCCGCGTAGATCAGGTGGAAGTGCCCGGTGATCCACTGCGTGTTGTGGATCGTCAGGTCGAGCTGGTAGCTCATGTTGATGAGGCCACCCGCTCCGCCGAAGCCCAGCATCACAAACGAGAGTGCGAGCGCCAGCATCTGCGGGTTGTCCCACGGCAGCGCGCGAAGCCAGCCGAACGCGCCCTTGCCGCCGCGCAGGCGCGCCGCGATCTCCACCGATGCGCAGATCGTGAACACTGTCAGAAGCGTGGGCACCGCCACCAGCGCGGTGAACACCGACTGCAGGAACTTGAAGCCCGAGCCCACTTGCGGATCGGCGAACAGGTGGTGAATGCCGATCGGCATCGCCACCACGAGAAACAGGATGAACGAAATGCGCGCCATGGTATCGCTGTAGAGCCGTCCGCCGATCGCACGCGGCACGATCGTGTAGAACGCGATGTAGGCCGGCATCAGCCAGAAATAGACGATCGCGTGCAGCGTCCACGAGAAGAACACGCGCGCGAGGCCCGCGTCGATCGTCGTCTTCCATCCGAAGGCGACCGGCAGGATCTGGAAGATGATTTCGAGCGCCGCGCCCACCGCGGTCCAGCCCCACAGATAAGCACCCGCCACGCTCGCGAACATCGGCAGCGGCACGGCGTCGCCGGGGTGCGCGCGTTTCCACGCCGCGAGATTGATGGACATCAGCGCCACCCAGATCCACGAGCCCACCACTACCAGCACCACGCCGAGGTAGTAGAACACGTTGCCGATCATCGGCGGATAGAACGTATAGAGCACCGAGGCGAGCCCGAGCGCGACCGTGATTGAGGCCATGACCGCGCCCACCGCCACCAGCGCGAACCCGGCCCACGCCCAGTGCACGCCGATGAGCGTGCGCTTGAGGGACAGCTCGGTGACCGCGTAACCGAAGCCCATCGCCACAAGCGTCGGGAACACGTAGCCCATCACGGTGCCGTGCTCGGTCACCGAGCGGTAGTAGATCTCGGAGTCCGGCAGCCACGCGTGCAGGGGGCTGCGCACGTACATCTGCCAGGCGCCGAGCAATAGCGCCGCGCCGAAGACGCCGAACGCCAGCCAGAAATGCGCGAGCACGAGTCGCTTGTTATTTAACACAGCTGAGTCTCCGCGAATTGGCGTTCATATGCATGAACGCATCCTTGTCGATGACCTTCACGTGCGCCCACATCCCCTGGTGGCCCGTGCCGCAATATTCGTGGCACGGCATCAGGTGATCGCCCGGCTCCGGGAAGGTGGTTCTGAAAGTGGAGATATAGCCGGGCTCAACCATCGAGTTGATGTTGGTATGGGTGACGAGAAAGCCGTGCACGACGTCGGCGCTCGTCGCGCGAAAAGTAATCGGTGTTTCAGCGGGAACCAGCAGGCACTGCGGCGTGAACGAGTACTGCTGCGCGATGATGCGCACCGTGACCGAACCATCGGGCTCCACCGCGCTGCCGAGGTTGCTCTCGACGAACTCGCCCGACACGTTGAGCGTCTCGGGGCGAATGGTCTCGACGCGCGAGGGCGGCATCCACGACCAATGCAGGCCGGTGAAGATCACCACCGCGACGGTGCTCGCGACGAGAATCATCGCGAGTACCGCCCAGCGGCGCTCGATACGCGCGGCGACTTCAGCGGAGGTGTGCGGGTCGGGAACGGTAGGGTTCGACATGGCGCCGTCTGGTTCGATGAGGGGTTCGCTTGAGTGATTCGCTTAGTGGATGACGCCGCGCGGCAGGAACACCAGGAAGTAGAACGCGTACCACATGCCAATCACAATGGCCGTCGCGATGCCGGCCACCGCAATCGCGCCGCGCGGGCCGCTGCTGACGATCTGCTCGACGCGTTCTGCTTCGTCGTGGGAAGCGGCGTTGCCGTCGCCCGAAGGGAGGGGGGATTGGATCATCGCTACCTCAAAAGATCGGTGCCGAGCGCAACGCGTTGACTTCCTTCACGGTCACGGGCGTGCCGTGATTGCCCCATGCCGTGCGAATGTACGTCACCACGGCGGCCACTTCTTCATCCGACAGGGTCTGGGCGAACGGCGGCATGCCGTACGGCATTGGATTCTTGCTGGTGCCCGGCGCATAGCCGCCGTTCAGGACCATGCGGATCGGATTGACCGACGAGGTCATCTGGATCGACTGGTTGTCGGCGAGCGGCGGGAAGTTCGGCAACTTGCCCTGCCCCTGCGCGGCGTGGCAGATCGCGCATTGCGCGTCGTAGATTTTCTTGCCGAGCGGCGTCAGGCGATTCTGTTCCTCGGTCATCGCGACGCCGGGCGGGGTCTGCTGCGCTTCGCCGGAGCGCGCCGGCAACGCCTTGAGGTAGACCGCGACCGCGCGCACGTCGTCTTCGGAAAGATACTGGAAGCTGTCGTAGACGACTTCGGCCATCGGCCCGTACACCGCGCCGCGCCGCGACACGCCCGAGTGCAGCAGGTCGACGATGTCGTCGATGCTCCAGTCGCCGAGGCCGGCTTCCTTGTTCGAGGTCAGCGACGGCGCATACCAGTTCTGCATGGGAATCAGGCCGCCTTCGAACTGCTTCGAGGGGGAGTTGCCGCCCAGCGCATTGATCGCCGTGTGGCACATCGTGCAGTGGCCAAGCCCTTCGACAAGGTAGGCGCCGCGATTCCATTCGACCGACTGCGTCGGGTCCGGCCGATTCTCGCCCTCATGCATATACAGCGTGCGCCAGCCGCGCAGCAGTTGGCGCTGGTTGAACGGGAAGCGCAGTTCGTGCGGACGGTTCGGCTGATGGATCGGCGGCACCGACTGCAGATACGCGTAGATCGCATCCGAGTCGGCCCGCGTGATCTTCGTATAGGAGGCGAACGGCATGGCTGGATACAGCAGCGAGCCGTCGCGCGACTTGCCGGTATGCATCATCCGGTAGAACTCGTCGGCACTCCACTTGCCGATGCCGGTGGTCTTGTCCGACGAGATATTGGGCGTGTAGAGCGCGCCGAACGGCGTCTCCATCGCGCGACCACCGCCGAACAGCTTGCCGGCGGGCAGGGTGTGGCAAGCAATGCAATCGCCGGCGCGGGCGAGATATTCGCCGCGCGCAATGACGTCCGCGTGGCTGTCCGCAAGTGTGCCGGCCTGCGCAGCGGAGACGCCCAGCAGCGTCGCTGCGCGAAGCAGCAGTCCGCCAAGTGCGGTGACGGCGGTGAGCTTTCGGAAACTGGGCACTTCGCAGCCTCGGCTAGTGAGAAACGCTGCCGCAAGCAAGCGGCATCTTCAAGGTGCCCGCGGCAGCGGGCTGCGGATTGGCAGGCGCGGGCTGCGCGGCGAGCCACGCCGCGATCGCGGTGATGTCGCTGTCGCTCAAATGCGTGGCGATCGTGTGCATGCAGTCGGGCGCGACGGTGCGGCGCGTGCCGTAACGGAACGCGCCCAACTGCGCACTGATGTAGTCGGCGTGCAACCCCAGCAGCCCTGGAACCGCCGGTTCCATGCCGGTCAGCGCCGCACCGTGACAACTGGCACAGGCGGACACACCGCGCGCGCGGTCGCCGTCACTGACGAGCGCTTTGCCGAGCGCGAGCGTCTGCGCACCGACGCTCGCGGTGGCAGGCGCGGGATAAGGCGGGCGTTCGGCGGCGAAGTAGTCTGCGATCTGCCGCAGATAGGCGTCAGGCAAATAGGCCAGCAGATAATTCATCGGCGGGTACTTGCGGCGGCCATCGCGAAACGCCAGCAACTGGTTGTACAGATAGCCGGCCGGCTTGCCGGCGAGGCGCGGGAAATAGTCATTGTCGGTGCCTTCACCGTGCGCGCCGTGACAGGCCGCGCACCCCATCACGCGCGCCTGCATGGTGTCGGGCGCCGCCTCGGCGTTGGGGCTCGAAACGTGCGTCGGTTCCGCGGACATCGCGCACACCGAATACAGCGCGACGATCAACAATGCGATGCGATTCGTCACCAGTTTCCTCGTACGGATTGCTTGGCTGGAGCGAAGTTGGCCTTCGCTGCGTTGGCTTGACCGCCTTTCCTCTAGCGCCGCTCCACCAACCTCGTGCGTCTGCGCGCTACCACAAGATCAACCTAGGTTTGCAGGAAAAACAAAGCCATTCTACGAACGGTTGGCACACCGGCGCATAGCTGCTCAGACTCATACTTGAGTATGTCCCGGGTAACCCGGCAGCGTAAAACCGCCAACTCAGCACTCTGCATTCGCAACAACCGCTACGGCAATTAGCGCGAAGTACTCCATTTCCAACGCCCCATTTGAGGGCATTGTGCGGCTTACGGCCTGCCCAGCGCGACATTGAGCCAATGCGCCATGGCAGCGGCGTCAACCGGCTTCTCGAGCAAAACCAGTGCGCCGTTCGCCTGGATTTCCGCCTGCAGCGAAGCGGTCGGAAACGCAGTGATGAAAATGACCGGCGGCGCAGTTCCTAGTCCGAGAAGGTGAGTGTGCATGGCGACCCCCGACATTCCGGGCATCCGCACATCTGAAATCAGGCATGACGTGTCGCCGACGTGGCCGGACCGCAGGAATTCCTCCGCCGACGCAAAAGTGCGCACACTCCAGCCCAGGGAACGCACGAGGCTTGAAGTCGCCAGACGAACCGCCTCATCGTCATCGACTATCGTAACTATCTGGGAGGTATCCAAACGGAGAACCCCGGTCTTTCAGATAACGGGACACGAAAGCGCGATCAATTACGAGCACGTGCATTACAGCAAGCGTAGTCCGGCGCAAACCAAACGAGAATCATACGAACGTATAGCGCATCGAACATCTGACCGCCACCCAACGAGACGGGCGCGCTCACTGATCGATAGGCATGGTCGATTCGTACTTTATTGTGGGTGCTCGAACCGGTCACCTGGACGCTACGCAACAATCGATCGTCCGATCTCATCAGCACGTCATTCACTATTGAATGCAGACTCGGCTCAGATCGACTGTCCTTCGATAGACGTTCTTGTCCAGCCATGGCACGAACATGTACTCGTCGTACGCGTTGCCGCCGATAAAAATCCAGTTATGCAGAACGTTCAATATGACAGAGTCCTCGAATCAACTCATCCTGGCGTGCCTAACCGCGCATGCGACAAGTACGTCGCATCACACCCCCGCAAAAAACAGCTTTCAAATATGCCCTCGGTGCGCGATCCCGCTGATGGCGTTGTGCGAAGGGATTCCGCCCGAGCGTAAATAACAAACGCCGCTTTTCCTACGCATTCGACCAACGAGACGAACACAACCAAAGCTGAGTCTTTGAACTCCAATGGCAACATCGGTGCGATGGCTATCACGCTCGTGCCGCACAGAAAGACGAAGATTGCCCGTGCGAAGCGGACATCCATGACAGCCGTAAAGTCTTCCAAGACAACGATCAGTCTTGCCGCAACGGCAGCAGGCAGCATGGCGTCAATGTTTCCCATGCCGAACTCCAACGACAATTCGATCAACGAATACCAGCAGACAAAAAGAATCAGGGGCGTGGCCGTCTTTTCCGAAGACAGTCGCTGGATGCCTAAGGCGAACGGACTCGATATGTTCTTTAAAAAAGTGGTCGCCATCGGCGTTGGTCCGCTCACACGCTATGTCTTGCCCGATCATCAGTCGCCTCCTTCTGAAGTCGTTTGACGTTCCGGAAAGACGGCTCGTGGAAATCGAACCGAGCAACCGTACCGGCCATGCAATCATGGTTAGGCAAACAGGACGGCCAAGACTATTCTACGAACGGTTGACATAGTTCCCGCATAAGCGTTGTGGACTCGTACGCGGGTATATCCCATGGGCTACAAGCAGCAGTGGAGGACATCCGACGAGCTGCAGTCGAATAAGGACTCGCGCTACGTTCAAAGCCGGAATGGACGGGCGATGCTCGCCATCGATAGACCTGCCGAAATGGCATGCCCCGCCATCAGCATACGTGCGTATATCCTCGGTCTACATACGAGAATATAGGTATCCAAAACCATCGCGTGAAATTGCCATCCTCTTGCAGGTTTGCAACTGCCCCGTTACTGCAGTACTTTGAACACGCAGCCCTTCGTATGCGGGCATTTACTGCGCGGACACAGGCTTCGGATGTTTTCGTCAAGGAAACCAATCGCTACAAATTCTATGAAGGATAGCGAAAGAATGCTTTCAAGTACCTGCCCAAGCGATCCATGGATGCAGACGATCGGCTTGTTGAAACTGCTATCCGGTCTCGACCCTGTGCAAAACGAGGTGGTCGCCTCCATGGGCCAAAACGCGGGTCGGCGCGCCCCCTCCTCATGCGCATTAACCAAACGAGTGACATTTCCGGTCAAGGTCGTAGAACGACCTGACCCGAATACCCTGATGATCGCTTGGTGCGACCCAACATCGTGCCACTATGGCGACCAGATCTGGGGTGCATGCCTAGCGAGAAATTCCGGCGTCTGTGCGATAAGCGGCATGCGTATCAGGCGGGGGGACGCGATATACAGGCCAAGAACATCCCGCTTGCTGCGCCCGGTCAACGCTGACGCGATGATACTTTTTTCGGTGATCGACCATGCCGCTTCTTGCTCAACGAGCTTGCCATCGCCTTTGACTTGATGGCCAACGGTCGAAGATCGCTTTCAACTGGTTGTATGGCGCCGGTCGCAACTGGCCTGCAGTTCGACGAAACGAGCTTTACCGTCACGCTGGAGAACGGCTGTTTTCTCCGCATTCCGCTATCTTGATTTCCAAGACTGAAAGCTGCGACGCCCATACAGCGTAACGCCTTTCGCTTCAGGCCTTCAGCAATATCTTGCCCGGTTGATGTTGGTCCGCGTGGGGGGCACAAGATGGTCGATCGATGTGAGGGGACGTCTGTAGGACTTCGTAAGCGGACGCTCGGGTCACGATGCCCCGAAGGACAGCTTCGGCCGATGAATCAACATTCACCTCCGCCAATCGAACGGCCGTTTACTGCGTGGAGCCGACGTCTGAACGTCCGAGCGACGCGACGGGCGAATGGCGCTTCCTGGCCGGTCACTTCTCATGCGATACGCATACTCAGCCCAAACCGCGCAGAGCAGCGATCTGCAGAACTCGACCCGTTTCCGTCGGTCAGGTCACTGCACTAGTTGTGGCTGTTCTCGAATTGCGAACGGTCACTCGCCCATCGTGCGCGCTGTGCATCTTCAGGCGCCGAAAACAGAAACCAGAGCGTGACCATCGGAGGAAGCCTTTGCAACGGATGGGCCGACTGCAGCCGACCGGGAGCGGTGGTCCTATCGGCTTACAACGGCCTCAGGACCGGTGGGTTGCCAACCACCACCGAGCGCCTTGAATGCCGCGACCGCTGCGCGCGCCGATTCCGTTTGCGCCTGCACCCGCCCATCCGAGGCGCGCAAGAGGTTGTCGTCTGCCTGCAGCACTTCGATCAGGCTGACGACACCCTTTTGATAAGCGGCGAACGAGGCCGCCCGCGCGCGGCCGAGCGAGTTCACGCCCTGCGCGAGAATGGCAGCCTGCTCCTCGCGCTTGACGAGTGCCGAGAAAGAATTCTCGACGTCCTCCGTTGCGTGCAATGCGGTAAGCCGGTACGCGGCGAGCATCTCCGCTTCCTGCCCTTTGGCCACATTGATCTGCGCATTGATGCGGCCGAAATCGAACAGACGCCAGCGCAGCCCCAGCACGCCGGCGGCCTGACTGGCGCCGCTACTGAACAGGTTGCCGCTAGCCACTGAGGTGGCGCTCCCAATCAGTGCACTAAGCGACACCTTGGGGTAATACTCTGCGATGGCCACGCCGATACGCGCGTTGGATGCAGCAAGGCGACGCTCGGCCACGATCAGATCGGGCCGACGCCTGAGCAACTCACCAGGCGATCCGGTGCCCGCGATTCGAGGGGCAGCCGGGACATTGCCGCCCTCCAGCAGTTCCGCCCGATGCGTGCCGGGCTGGGAACCCAGCATCAAGTCCAGCGCGTTCATCGCCGCATCCAGCCCTGCCTCAAGGACCGGGATGGACGCCTGAACCTGAGCCAGCGCGCCTTCAGCCTGGCTCACCTGCAGGTCAGCCGCCAGGCCTTTCCCGTACAGAAGCTTGATGGTCGAAAGTAGATCCTGCTGCGTCTGCAACTGCTTGCGGGCCACCTGAAGACGAGCCTGTAATCCACGAATGGTGATGTAGATGTCTGCAGTCTGCGCTGCCACAGCCAGGCGCGTGGCCACCTCGCCGGCCTCTGAAGCCTGATAGTCGGCAAGCGCCGCTTCCCGTCCGCGACGCAGGCCACCGAACACATCCAGCTCCCAGTTCGCGCTGAAATTGGCCTCATAGTCGTTGCCGTAGCGGTCGAAACCGGGCGTCGAATTGAGGACCCGCCCCAAGGGTGTCTCAACCGACTGGTAGACCCGCGCAGCCTGGCCGCTGACATTGCCGGACGGCAGCAGCGCGGCGTTCGCCGCGCCGAGTCCTGCGCGCGCCTGCGAGACGCGCGCGGCGGCCTGCGCGAGGTCCAGGTTCTGTTCCAGCGCGAGCGTGACGAATCGCGTCAGTTGCAAATCGCCGAAACCCGTCCACCACGTGGCAAGGTCGGCACTGGCCGCCGCCTGCCGGTAATCGACTGCGGCCTGGCTCTGGAAGCTGTCTGGCATGGCGACATTCGGTCGCACATAGTCGGGACCAACCGCGCAGCCTGTCGAGAGGCTGGTGACAATGACTGCGGCAAGGAGGTGTCTGGGTAGCATGAACGTCTTCGCAATGTTCCGGTAGTGACTATAATACCAAATAGTCACATATTGTCCATTCCTGTATGCTATGCCCATGAAAAACACCACCACTCCCTCTGTCCCCGCGCGCGGCCCGGCCGATCACGAGGTGCGGGACCAGATCGTTGCCGCGGCCACCGAGCACTTCAGCCGGTATGGCTACGATAAAACCACGGTCTCGGACCTCGCCAAGGCGATCGGGTTTTCCAAGGCCTACATCTACAAGTTCTTCGAATCCAAGCAGGCCATTGGCGAGATGATCTGCGTCAACTGCCTGCACGAGATCGAAAGCGAGGTCAGGGCGGCCGTAGCGGACACCGATCTGCCGCCGGAGAAGCTGCGGCGGATGTTCAAGGTCTTTACTGATGCGAGCCTCCGTCTGTTTTTCCGGGACCGCAAGCTTTACGACATCGCCGCATCGGCTGCCACGGAAAACTGGCAGGCCGTGCAAGCTTATGAAGCACGTGTTCAGAAGCTGCTGCAGGAGGTTTTGCAGGAAGGTCGGCAAAGCGGTGACTTCGAGCGCAAGACGCCACTGGACGAAACCGCGACGGCGATCTATCTGGTGCTGCGCCCCTACCTCAACCCGCTGCTGCTTCAGTACAACCGCGATACCACCGACGTCGCGCCGGCGCGGTTGTCCAGCCTGGTACTTCGTAGCCTGTCGCCCTAAGCGAGATCAAGTTTGTGACGCTTGACTATATTGGTCACTAGAACCATAATGGAAGCCGTCATCACTCATCGATGGGACTTTCATGTTCTCGCGTCGCCTCGCCACTTCCGCACTCGCCTGTGCACTGCCGTTTGCGCTAGCGGCCTGCGGCGAAAAAACACTGCCCGATCCGCGCACCGAAGCCCCACTGGTGCGCATGTCCGTCGTTCAACGCGCCGTCCCCGCGTCCCGTTCGTTTACGGGGACCGTCGCGGCACGCGTGCAGAGCGACCTGGGTTTCCGTGTTTCGGGCAAGGTGCTGGAACGGCTGGTGGATGCCGGCCAAACCGTCAAACGCGGTCAGCCGCTGATGCGCCTCGACCCGATCGATCTCAAGCTTGCCGCGCAAGCCCGGCAGGAGGCGGTCACAGCCGCGCGAGCGCGAGCGCAGCAGACCGCGCAGGATGAGGAGCGCTATCGCGACCTGCGCGGCACGGGTGCGATCTCGGCTTCGGCCTACGACCAGGCCAAGGCGGCCGCCAATGCCGCCAGGGCGCAGCTCAATGCGGCCGAAGCTGACGCCGACGTGGCGCGCAATGCGACGGGCTATGCCGGGCTGATGGCGGACGGCGATGGCGTTGTGATGGAAACATTGGCCGAACCCGGTCAGGTCGTCAGCGCCGGACAGCCTGTCGTGCGCCTCGCTCACGCTGGGCGTCGCGAGGCTGTCATCCAGCTACCCGAAACCCTGCGTCCCGCGATTGGCTCGGTCGCCCAGGCGACGCTTTTCGGCAGCAGCGGCAGCACCTTGCCGGCGACGCTACGTCAGCTCTCGGATACCGCGGATCCCCGCACCCGGACCTTTGAAGCGCGGTATGTTCTGCAGGCAGAACTGGCCGACGCCCCATTGGGTGCCACAGTGACGGTCCAGATTCCGGACGCGCGTTCTGCGGTGCAAGACGGTTTGCAGGTGCCGATTGGCGCGGTGCTCGACGCGGGCAAGGGCCCGGGCGTGTGGGTGATAAACGGCGAGCCGGCCAAGGTTGCGTGGCGGCCGGTGACGGTCCTTCACCTGGACGACGACAGCGCTCGCGTGTCAGGTACGTTGAAGCAAGGCGACAGGGTCGTCGCGCTCGGCGCCCAGTTGCTTCGCGAAGGTGATCCGGTCCGCGTGTCCGGCCAGTCCGTCGCGATGGCGAGCGAAGGAGCACGTCCGTGAGCGAAGGCCGATTCAACCTGTCGGCGCTCGCCGTGCGCGAGCGCGCGATCACGCTGTTCCTGATTTGCCTGATCTCCCTGGCCGGGCTCGTGTCCTTCTTCAAGCTGGGTCGCGCGGAAGACCCCGCCTTCACGGTCAAGGTAATGACCATCATCACCGCATGGCCGGGCGCCACCGCACAGGAAATGCACGACCAGGTCGCCGAGAAGATCGAGAAGCGCATGCAGGAACTGCGCTGGTACGACCGGACCGAAACCTATACGCGCCCCGGTTTGGCCTTCACGACGTTGACGCTGCTCGATAGCACACCGCCTTCGGAGGTGCAGGAGGAGTTCTACCAGGCCCGGAAAAAAATCGGCGACGAAGCAGCCAACCTGCCGGCCGGCGTGATCGGGCCGATGGTCAACGACGAATATGCCGACGTTACCTTTGCGCTCTTCGCGCTGAAGGCCAGGGGCGAGCCGCAGCGCCTGCTCGTGCGCGATGCCGAGACGCTGCGCCAACGGCTGCTGCACGTGCCGGGCGTGAAGAAGGTCAACATCATCGGCGAACAGGCTGAGCGCATCTACGTCCAGTTCTCGCATGACCGGCTGGCAACGCTCGGTGTCAGCCCGCAGGACGTGTTCGCCGCGCTCAATGGCCAGAACGCCCTGACGCCCGCCGGCTCCGTGGAGACCAAAGGTCCGGAGGTGTTCATTCGCCTGGACGGCGCCTTTGACAACCTGCAGAAGATCCGCGACACGCCGGTCGTGGTGCAGGGCCGCACGCTGAAGCTGTCGGACATTGCTACCGTCACGCGTGGTTATGAAGATCCGGCAACGTTCATGATCCGCAACAACGGCGAACGGGCGCTGCTTCTGGGTGTCGTGATGCGCGACGGCTGGAACGGGCTCGACCTCGGCAAGGCGCTGGGCAGCGAGGTCGGCGCAATCAACGCCGGGCTGCCGCTGGGCATGAGCCTGACCAAGGTGACCGACCAGTCCGCGAACATCAGCTCGGCGGTCGACGAGTTCATGGTCAAGTTCTTCGCTGCACTGCTCGTCGTCATGCTGGTGAGCTTCGTCAGCATGGGCTGGCGGGTCGGCCTCGTCGTTGCCGCGGCCGTGCCGCTGACGCTGGCCATCGTGTTCGTGGTGATGGCCGCAACCGGCAAGAGCTTCGACCGCATCACGCTCGGCTCGCTGATTCTCGCGCTCGGCCTGCTCGTCGACGACGCGATCATCGCGATCGAGATGATGGTCGTGAAGATGGAGGAAGGCTACGGCCGCGTGGCCGCGTCGGCCTACGCGTGGAGCCACACGGCGGCACCGATGCTGGCCGGCACGCTGGTGACCGCGGTCGGCTTCATGCCGAACGGCTTCGCGCGCTCCACCGCGGGCGAATACACCAGCAACATGTTCTGGATCGTGGGGATCGCGCTGATCGCATCCTGGGTCGTCGCCGTGGTCTTCACGCCCTACCTCGGCGTGAAGATGCTGCCCGACTTCAAAAAGGTCAAAGGCGGTCACGACGCGATCTACGACACGCCACGCTACAACCGCTTCCGTCGACTGCTCGCGCGCGTCATCGCGCGCAAATGGCTGGTCGCCGGCTCGGTTGTGGGGCTCTTCGTCCTGGCCATCCTCGGCATGGCCGTGGTCAAAAAACAGTTCTTCCCGATCTCCGACCGTCCCGAAGTGCTGGTCGAAGTGCAGATGCCCTATGGCACGTCGATCTCGCAAACCAGCGCTGCCACGCAGAAGGTCGAAGCGTGGCTCGCGAAGCAGAAGGAAGCCAGGATCGTCACCGCGTACGTAGGGCAAGGTGCGCCACGCTTTTACCTGGCGATGGGGCCGGAGCTGCCCGATCCGTCGTTCGCCAAGATCGTAGTGCGCACGGACAGCCAGGAAGAGCGCGACGCATTGAAGCAGCGACTGCGTCAGGCAGTCTCCAACGGTCTCGCCCCCGAGGCGCGTGTGCGGGTCACGCAACTCGTGTTCGGTCCGTATTCACCGTACCCGGTCGCCTACCGTATCTCTGGTCCGGACCCGGACAAGCTACGTGGTATTGCCGCGGAAGTTCAGCGGGTGATGGACGGCAGTCCGATGATGCGCACGGTCAATGCCGACTGGGGCACGCGCTCGCCGACGCTGCACTTCACGTTGCAGCAGGACCGTCTGCAGGCGGTGGGACTGACGTCCGGCGCCGTCGCTCAACAGCTGCAGTTCCTGCTCACCGGGGTGCCCGTCACCGCTGTGCGCGAGGATATTCGGACCGTGCAGGTCGTCGCGCGTTCGGCCGGCGACGCACGGCTCGACCCTGCGCGGCTCGGCGACTTCACGCTGGCCGGCGCCAACGGACAGCGCATTCCGCTGTCGCAGGTCGGCAAGGTCGACGTGCGGATGGAGGAGCCGATCATGCGCTGGCGCGATCGCGTGCCGACGATCACGGTGCGCGGCGATATCGCCGATGGCCTGCAGCCGCCGGACGTCTCGACCGCCATCACGAAGCAGCTTCAGCCCATCCTGGCCAGGCTGCCGGGTGGCTATCGAATCGAGGAATCCGGCTCCATCGAGGAATCGGGCAAGGCGACGACCGCCATGCTGCCGGTGTTCCCGATCATGCTGGCGATCACGTTGATCATCATCATCTTTCAGGTGCGTTCAATCTCCGCGATGGTCATGGTGTTCCTGACCAGCCCGCTCGGCTTGATCGGGGTCGTGCCGACGTTGATCCTGTTCCGGCAGCCGTTCGGCATCAACGCGCTGGTTGGCCTCATCGCGCTGTCGGGCATCCTGATGCGCAACACGCTGATCCTGATCGGGCAGATCCACCAGAACGAGCAGGCGGGACTTGACCCGTTCCACGCGGTCGTCGAAGCCACCGTGCAGCGTGCGCGCCCGGTGATCCTGACTGCAATGGCCGCAATCCTCGCGTTCATTCCGCTGACCCACTCGGTGTTCTGGGGCACGCTCGCTTACACGCTGATCGGCGGAACGTTCGCAGGGACGGTACTGACGCTGGTGTTCCTGCCGGCCATGTATTCGATCTGGTTCAGGATCCGGCCAGGCAGCCCAGCGGGTTCGCACAAGGGCAGCCACGAGCACGCCTCTCCTCCCGAACTGACGCTGCAGGACGTGCTCAACGCGCGCAGTTAAAGCGCAATCAATTTACCGTATCGAAGGAAACTGCCATGCCCAATTCCAAGGTGATCGTTGTGACCGGCGTGTCGTCTGGTATCGGACGCGCGACCGCAGAGAAGTTCGCGAAGCGCGGGTGCCGCGTGTTCGGCACCGTGCGCAGCATTGCAAAGACGGCACCATTGGCCGGCGTCGAGCTGGTGGAGATGGATGTGCGCGACGATGCTTCCGTTCAAACCGCGATTCATACGATCGTCGATCGCGCCGGGCGCATCGACGTGCTGGTCAACAATGCCGGCACGACGCTGATCGGAGCGGTGGAGGAAACGTCGGTTACCGAAGCTGACGCGCTGTTCGACACCAACGTATTCAGCATTCTGCGTACGAGCCAGGCAGTGCTTCCGCACATGCGGGCGCAACGTGATGGAAGAATCGTCAATATCAGTTCGGTGCTCGGCTTTTTGCCGGCGCCATACATGGGACTCTATGCGGCGTCCAAGCACGCCGTCGAGGGGTTGACCGAGACGCTGGATCACGAGGTGCGCCAGTTCGGCATCCGCGCAACGCTGATCGAGCCGTCCTTCACCCGAACCAATCTCGATGTCAATGCGCCTCAGGTGAGTTCGAAAATCGCCGCCTATGACCGCGAGCGTGCGCTTGCATCGAGCGCGGTCGTCAACAGTGTCAAAGGTGCCCCCGCGCCCGATCGCGTGGCAGACACAATTGTCGAAGCCGCGCTTGGCAGCTGGCGTATGCGTTTCACGCCGGCAGGACAGGCGTCTCTCTTGAGGAAATTGCGTCGCTTCATGCCGGCAGCTCCCGTCGATGCAAGCCTGAGGAAAACATTCGGCCTCGCGTGAGTCCTGACTCTGCGCGGTAATTCGGGCCGGCCGGTCACGCTCGGGTCCCCAGGAGCTTGCTAACCAGTGGCTCGCTTCAGACCTCGATGGTCACGTCGACTTCGGTGCCTTGCGACGGGCGCCGCCGCAGCATCGGAGTATTGCCAAGTGAGCGCGCTATCCTTCCCGCCAATCGCAGATATGGAAAATCAAGATTCTGGGTGGTCGATGTGTGATCTGGAAGCAATCTCCGCAGTTGCACTGAACCACTTTTTTGCCCAGCGCGCGATGCGGGCTTTCTGGACTCATTTCGACGAAACGCTGCGACATACCGATGTCAACGCCTCCCAGTTTTGTATGCTCGCCTTGCTGCATCAACGCGAGCCACTGGTTTTCGGCGATATGGCTGCGGAACTGGAAATGGACCGGTCGAATCTGTCGGCCAATCTGGCACCACTGCTCCGCCGCGGGCTTATCTCAACGATCACCCACGAAAGAGATCGACGGAAACGTCAGCTTGTCGTGACTGCGCGAGGTCGAAAAGCTGTGGCTTCCGCAATGATCCCCTGGATGCGGGCCTACCAGGATACCTTCACGTTTGTGAGGCTGCTTGATATCGATTCCATGCGAGATCTCTTTCGCGTGATGCGGGACATGAAAAAGCAGGATGACCTGAGCGGAACCGCGGTTCGCCCAGAATCTCAGTTAGTTTTACGAAATGACTAGCCCGGAAAGCCACGGACGGCGTGCCAACGTGACCTGATTTGCCTCGGCCGCATCGAACCGGCTCGTAAAAGGAAGACTCCGCGCGAAGACCGCGTCCATTGGAAATCGCGCATGTCGTAATCGCCGTGGCCATTGTGTCGATGGGGACGTCCCGGACTTCCTGACATACCCACACCCTCGCCGGCTTGATGCGATGTCGTGCGGGGCGCTTAAGAAAGGCGAACTGAACGCGCGGATGCTTTGGGACGATGGGGACCGAGCGTCTTCGTCGGGGATGAGGATTTACCTTGCCGCCATTCTCTCCGTCGTAGCCTCGTATCTCATAGACCGTCTCGACCGAATGCGCAGTTACGACCCTTGCTACCGGCGCGCTGTTGGAGTTGCAAGGGCCGGTGTCAGAGGCGAAGCGGTCGTCTCAATGACACTGTCTTAGCGAAAGCGAACGGCGCTTGTTGGCCGCATGCCGACCCAAGAAGTATCGGCAAGTCAACCCTTCTTTCGTCTTTCGATCTCTTGTTTCACACGTTCGATTTCAAGCCGTTTGGCTTCCTTTGTTCCCCATCGTGGTGCTGTGTTCTGGATGGCTTCGGCGGCTGCACGAATGCGTGCTTTGGCAGCAAGTTGATTGGCTCTGCGGTCGTCCAACTCTCTCATTTTGGCCGCTTGCCGCTCGGCGAAGCGTTCGGCCGCGATGGGTGTGGTTCGTTCAGGCAGTCCGGCAAGGATCACAAGCTTGTCAATATTGTCCCAGGTGCTGATCCAGCCGTCGTTGTAGGCAAACTCACTAATCAACGGGAGGTTGAGTGCCGTGTAGATCGGGATCCAGTTTTCTTCTTCGCCCTGGCGGCGACGCACAGCGAGTTTGGGATTGTACTGGTACCGCCCGGTGGATACGCGCAGAAACAGGGATCGATTGTAGACATAGTCTCTGTCGATTTCGTTCCTCGCCAGCACGCCAGATAGATGCTGGCGCTTATTGCGCTCCGGCCGCACTATGTTAGCGGGTAAGTGTTGCCAGGCATCGAGGATGATTTGGGTCTGGAACGCGCTGTCTGCATTGCGTCGTATCTTGCTGAATCGGGCTTTGAACAATACCCACAGGGTCTGGAACAGAAAGTATTCAGACAGATGCCGGTCGATGCGGACCAGGCGATCACCCGCCCTGACATCAATGCAGGGCGGAGCCAGGCATTCATAGATTGCCGCCAGCGGGCCAGCAGCGAACTTTGCATCGCCAAATGCCTGACGCAAAGCCCAGTGCAGGGCATTTTGACCATAGTGATCGACGGCATCGCGATCGGCACCGCGCTCCAGCAGGGCTTCCACCAGCGCCACATTTCCTGCAGCAGCTGCGGCCATCAGTGGCGTCTGGTTCATTGGCAGGCGATGATCGACGCCATGCTGGTCACACTGCCTGAGGATGTCCTTGAAGTGGTTGGCGAAGAAAGGGACGTAGCTCTTGCGGGAGAACACCGCGCGCTGCTGATCAAAGGTTCGTGCCTGCTCGAATTTCGCCTCAACGGCCAGCCACCCGGCGAGCTGCGGCTCATCGAAGCAGGTGGCATAGTCAAAGAGCTGCTGCTTGCCCCGGTTGCCCGGAGACTGCTCGCGGAAGACCTTGATCAGCAGTTCTCTGACCTTGGCCTCATCGAACACCGGCCATGGCACCGGGACCTGCTTCAAGATCGTGCGGCGGATGGCCTCCGCCTGCTCCTGCTTGCCCTGCAGTTCGAGTTTGCGTGCTTCCTTCTGCCAGTCTTCGAGCGTGGATTGCCTGGCCTCGATCCTGGTCTGCCCCACGAACAGATCCAGCAACCCGAACAGATCATGCCCTGTGTCCGACTCGATCATGTAGATGTTCTTGATGGCGCGCGTCAGCGCTACATACAGGGCATTGACGAAGAATTTATAGACTTCGAGCGACTTGTCACTCTTGTCTCTGGCGCGTTTGTAATCCAGTGTCTCGACCGCCAGATCGGTCTTGGCGATGCCCTCGACGATGTCGTTGAACTCGCCGCGGTGATCCGAGATGAAACGGTAGAGCACGATGTTCTCATATTCGAGACCCTTGGCTTCGTGGATCGAGAACAACAGCGGCGTGGCAAAGTGCTTGCGGGCGTCGGCCTTGTCCTCGTCGCGCATTACCAGGACGGCGAACTGGGTGGATTGGCGAATCTTCTGGTCCAGTTCGCGCTTGGTGGCTTCCTTGTCGGGCATCAGCGTAACCTGGCCGCTCTCGCCGCCGACGGCCTGGACCAGGAAGTTGCTCTCGCGGTCGATAGAGCCGAAGCGCCGCTGCTTGATCTTGAGCAACTGATTGGCGACGCGAGTGACCTCCAGGCCGTTGCGAAAGTTGGCCTTTAGCACGTGCAATTCCTGCCGCTCGGCCAGTTTTGGGTCCTTCCAGAACAGGCTCTTGATCTGGCTCCAGGAAAAGAAATTGGGATGGACAATCTGGTTGGAATCCCCGCAGAGCATGAAATGGCCAGGCTTCTTCAGCGTTGTCAGCACGAGCGCGAGTTGCACAGTGGTGATGTCCTGCACCTCGTCAATAACCACGAAGTCGTAGCGCGGCGCAGCCAGCGCTTGCCAGTCGTGGGCGACAAGATTCAGGTCGTAGAGCTTTGCCTCAGCCAGCCAGGCGCGATATTTCTCAAACAGATTGTAGAGTTGGTCGCGCCGTTCTACGGGAAAGATCGATTGACGTACCCCCAGTGCCTGATACTCGTCGCGCGACAGGACACCGCCCGACCCAGCAGCAATCACGCCGCGAATCTCCTCGAAAGCCTGGTGGGCTTCGACATCCTTGAAGTTCTGCCGCATACGGGAATGCCAGCCCGCAAAGTCGCGCCAGTTAGCCTCGCGTCCTGCCGGAACGCGGATCGACTCGACAAACTCCCGGTAGGACAGAAATACGGCATCCTGACCGCCATGCTCGAAACCGTTGGCGTAATAAAGGTCGCGGGCGCTCTGCGCCAGGAAGGCGGAGTGAGTAACGTAGAGGACCTCACCTTCAGCATGTTTGAGCTTTTCAAGCGTCAGTGCGGTCTTGCCGCTGCCAGCGCTGCCGACGACAACCAGGGGAGGTGGTTGTCGGTAAATGGTCTCCTGCGTGTCATCAAACGAGATCGGTTTGTCGAGCAGGTGAATGCCGGTACGCTCGGGATGAAGGTAGCGCACAGCTTGCGCCTCCCTGATGGCGTCATCAGCGCTGATGTCTGGAATTTTGCTCTCGTCAATCGCCGCGCCGCGCAGGAAACGTGACTTATCGTAGGCGTGATTGGCGATTACTTCCAGCATCAGTGCGCAGACTTCATCTCCGCGGCGCACCAGCGAGAACAACAGCCGGTCGGCGTCATCCAGCTTCGCCCGGTAGAACTTGCCGTGGCTCAGATTCGCGAGCTTCTTGACCTGGGCAGCACGGAAGTCGTGGCGAGCGATGGCCGCGGACACCTTGTCGTAGCTGGCCTTGACGCGTGAAGTGTCGAGGCCTGTGTATTCGAGAATCTTCATGAGGCGATGAGGTCGAGGACAAGTGCAAGAGTAAGAATTCTCTCACGGCAGTCGGGCCTGCCAACCTCCATAGGAAGTTTTCCGGTCATTCTTGAACGGCAGTTATCCATCCGACCTGAACCGGACGCCCCTTGACAGAGTATTCCTTCATGCTGAATGACGGGTTTTGGCCGACCGCTGCCTTACACGGTTGACTCCGGTCGGCCCACTACTGCCGTCTGTAATCCATGATCGAGGGGCTGGAGTCTGTGCTAGAGCGGACATTTGGCGAAATCGGTAGGCATGATATCGGCACCGTTCTTGGCGAACGGAGATCTGTCGATTGCCCGATTCGCAGCGGCCTCGCGCGCAAAATTGCCGCAGCTCTGGCGAGTACAATTGATGGACCATTCTGGATAGCGGGTATTTCATGGGCAAAACGAGCACGGACGTTTTCAAGCCGACGGCTGTTCCGGGCGGTGAATCGGCGGGCCTGTTTGATGTTGTTTGCCATCATGTAAAGGAGATGACGCAGGCGCGATGCGCCGCCGTGATCGTGATCGACGGCGAAAGCGGTTCCGGCTACTCGGTCGTCGGACCGCTTGAGGCACAGGTGCTACTACCGGACATCCTTGTGACACCCTCACCGCGAGAGGATTACCAATCGTTCGCCATCCGCACACACTAATCACGCTTTCCTTTCGCCTTGTGTTGTGCACGGCATTAGCGCACGGCCTGTATCCGCCGTGCGCAGGCCATACGCGTTCACCTGTTCTCCAGCTCGCAGATGGAGCGCATCTTACTGTCCCACCGAAGCGCATTTTTAACGCACGCGGTTTGCATTACATGTGACCACCTTAACGCTCGCCCGTACGCGCGAGGTACACACACCGATACGCACCTCTGTACGCACGAGGTTCGCAACTTTCTCGCACGCGGTTTAACGTGAGGCGGGAGAGCATGACGCACGGTAACCGCATTTTTTACGCACCGGTATCCGCACGGCGTTTGCGCTTTCACGACGACCGTTACGCAATTTCTTCGCACGGGATGACGCAGCGTTTCTATTGGGCCTGAACTGTCATTTGCGTGAAAGCCGCGATCTCTACGCAAAACGTTTACTCCGTGCGACAAAAACCGCAATGAAAATGAGTGAGTGCAGGATAGGCTTGCGCCGGTTTTGGGCGCCCAGGGGGCCAACGCATCGCGACAGCGTGCGCCTCAGGGCCGCAAATCGGACATTTCTAATTAGCCTGAATTGGACATTACTAAAAAGCTACTACAGTCATGTCGAGGCTTTTTTGAAATGTCCGCTTTCTGGCTAAGTTGAAATGTCCGGGTTTAAGGGGTTTGTTTCTAACGCCTTTTGTCTCACACATTGTTGAAGGACGATGCCTGAAGTCAAAATTTTGCTCATTTCTTTTATGTCAATTTAAATGAATTGCGAAAAACGCGTGTCAGCCGCCTATCCGGCGCCAGATCTGTCTCCTGCCGGTCAGTTGCCGGTACGCTGATACCGCAACTCCCTCTGGCTGCGAATAGCGGCCACCAGGGGTTATCGTACTTCCCGTGCAAAATCTGGCGGTAGCCGCGCTCAGAGCCGCTTGCAGCAAGGCTTGGCAGTTCGGTAGGTTTCGCGCAATCAGCGATTGCGCAAGTTCCTGATCGATATCGATTTTCACGATCAAAGCGCCATATTTTGCACGGAAAGTACGATGCCCCCGTCAAACACTTTTTTGGAACGTTCCAATTGTGCAGGGCAACATGAAAACCGTTCCGACAATTCAGGACATTGCAGCGGCTGCGGGCGTATCCAAGTCGACGGTCTCGCTGGTCCTTCAGCAGAGCCCGAAAATCAAGGCGGAGACGGCCGACAAGGTTCGGGCGGCGGCACAACTTCTCGGGTACGTCTACAACCGCGGCGCAGCAAATCTGCGTGGGACCCGAAGTACCATCGTCGGCATGGTCATTAATGACCTTACCAACCCCTTCTTCGTCGAGTTGCTCGTCGCCATTGAGCGGGTACTCGCGCAGTCCGGATACACGACGCTGATGGCGCACACTGCCGAAAACGTCGCGACCCAAACTCGTGTTCTGCAATCGATGCGTGAGCAGAATGTGGCCGGCCTGATCATGTCTCCTGCGTTGGGAACATCTGAGCAACTGCCGGACGAGATCAAGTCCTGGGGAATTCCACTTGTCCTCGTCATGCGACCGATGGGCACGGATGTCGACACGGTCGGAGTCGACAACAGCTTTGGATTCGCTCTCGCAACGGAACATCTGATTGATCAGGGCTATACGCGTATCGCGTTCGCTGGCAATCGAACGGGGTATGCGGTTGCGAACCAGTGCAGGCAGGGCTATCTCGCGGCAATGGCCAGTCATGCCCTGCCTGTCGCCGACGAGTGGATCATCGATGTCGAATTGACGCCCGAGGGCGGTCGTCATGCAGTCCGAACCATCTTCGAGATGCGGCCTCGACCGACGGCTGTGGTCTGCTATAACGACCAGGTTGCGTTGGGCGTATTGCATGAACTGGACCGGATGGGCAAACGTGCGGGCAAGGCGCTCGCGGTCGTCGGCTGTGACAATGTGATAGCAGCGGAACATACCAATCCTCCCCTCACTACCCTTTCCGCCGGAGCGGACAAACTTGGCACGATCGCGAGTGAGACGCTGCTGGCCAGGCTTGATCCATCGGCGGACGGAAAAGAACCACCCGTGCAGTACTTCGCCATTCCGCAGCTAGTCGTCAGGAAATCAAGCGTGAGCTCCACGCGGTGGCACCCGCAGCTTTCCATCGATGCCACCCGCACGGAACGTCGCGTAGCGGGCCAGCGACAATAAACTTCTATTGACTCGCGCGTCAGCCCGCGTGACTGGCTTGATCATCGCGCGGCGTCTCGCCAACGCGAACTGATCCGGCTACCCATCCACGAATCGTGGGTAGCCGTGCAGACCGCCCCGCCCAGCAACGGCGTTTTAGAGGGCGAAGCCCATCTGCTCCTTGCCGAGTTGAGTCAGGTCTTCTTCCACAGCCCTGCCGGCAAAGTCAACTTCGAACTGGTCCGCGGGGAAATCCGGCGGGCTCTCCCCCTTGAGGAAGGTGGGCAGTTGGCGTTTAAGGTAGGCGTCGTTCTTTGCACACGCAGGCGCAGCCGATATGTACATGACGTTGCTGTAGCCCTTTCCACGATGGGCATCTTCGACCGCGTGAATCACGTCGCTATGCCAGAAGACGGTGTCCCCTGCCTGCATCTGCGGGATCGAAGATAAGGCCTCGTGCAGCAGACCGTGCCATTCTGGCTTGATCGAAAGCGCGCGCCCGGGCAAGGCGCCGCACAGATCGTCGTCCGGCACGTCGTCCTGAAGAGCGCGCAATAATATGTACATCATCGCGTTCGCGATCGGCACGAGTTGGAGCGTGCCGTCTCCCGGACCTTGCGGAGTGAGCGCCGTCCAGCCCTGGAAAGTACGGAACATCGAACAGACAGTGGGAGACGGAATCTCTCTCGCCTCGGGGCGATACGCGGCATCGAACGCGTCGTAGTGGCGCCAGTCGCCACTAAACACGTGTCGATAGACACGCCGGAAATTGTCGTCAAGCCAACGTTCGACTGACCCACCGTCGCAATGAGCAGACAGCCCGAGCGACTCCGAGCCGGGGGGGCGACGCCGCAGCCGGTCCGCGTACACCGGAACGCGGTCCGGATCGAAATGAACCCGCCCTTCGCTGTCGTGTATCCAGAGCCGGTTCAGAAAGACGCGCGTCTGAGTGAGTTCGGGCGCCTGGCGCGCTTCGACCTGAGGCTTCGACCAGTAAATGCCATAGATCTGGGGCTTGCTCGACGTGAGGTTGCCGAAGTACTTGTCTTCTGCACGATGCGCGAGTTTTTCGTCGAGGTCATTGGACTCGACATACTCAGCGACCTGCGCGTCCCAGCGTTCAGCGCGCTCGCGGCTGAACACGCCCCGGACGACGCAGGCCCCTTGATCCTTGATCGATGCGATCTGCGCGACGCTCACCCGGTCAGCCGCGATGTCCGCATACTGGATTTCAGGAATGACAGATTCACCGCGGGCACGCTGCGCCACGATGGTAGCGACCTTGCGCTGAATTTCAGCTTCGACCTGCCGGAATACTTCCCTATAGTTCGGAAGGCCGGCGCGCAACAGCTTTTTAACCGCCCGAATAGCGGTCGGCAAATCGTCGATGTGAAGGGATTCCATGGTGGCGTCTCCTAGTGTTCTTTGATGACTGAAGCTTAGCCTGGGCCAGGATGGACGGGTGATACAATAAGGTCGACTTCTTTGCGATTCCAGCCATGAAGCCTCTATACGAACATGTCGAGATGAGCGCCGGATGCTCCGTGCGGGTTTATCACCGGAAGCTTCCGCGTATTCCGTTCGAATGGCACCGTCACCCGGAATATGAACTCACCTTGACGATGAATAGCCGCGGCAAGCGCTACATCGGTGACTCGATTTCCGGGTACGAGGGCGATGACCTGGTGCTCGTCCCGCCGGACTTGCCTCATACCTGGTCGTCGAACCGTTCGATCGACGACAGCGCCCCGCAGGTCGCTATCGTCATCTGGTTCGAAGGCGACTGGGCGCGACGACTGGCGGATTGCTGCCCCGAGTACGAAGCACTTCATCGGCTTCTGAGGCGCGCGGCCTGCGGCCTTGCGTTCAGGGCAGAAGCCGGGGCAACGGTAAGAAGCCGGCTCGACGGTCTTTTGTCAGCGTCTCCCAGAGAGAGACTCAGCGTTGCGCTGGACATCCTGTGCACATTGGCCGATGAGGAAGCACGGCCACTCGCGTCCCCCAGTGCGTTTGATCAGAGCAACGTGGGGCGGCCTTCCGGCCACGAACCGGAGCGGATAAATCGGGCGTTAGCAGTGATCGAGGCACGGTTTGCCGAGCGGCTGACACTCACGGAATTAGCCGCCGCCGCGACCCTTTCAGAGCGCACACTCAATCGATACTTTGTTCAGCATATCGGCGAGAGTGTTGGGAAGTATGTGAGCCGTGTGCGAATAGGTCACGCATGCCGAATGCTCGCGGACACCTCATGGCCCGTGTCGGTCATCGCTGCGCATTCAGGATTTCCCAACGTTGCCAATTTCAACCGTCAGTTTCGCGCGCTGAAAAACACGACTCCCGCGGCCTATCGGAAAGAGTTTGCTGGTGAACCCCGACATCACCCGAATGCCCCGTCGACACTGGAGGCAAGGTCGCCATCGTTGGAGCGCTCATGAGTGGCCTTCAGGTGGTGATGACTAAGCGGACCGCCTGGCTCGCGATATCGAGTGCGACGAAGCGACGGCTCCCCTGCTTTCAATGACCGCACGCGTGCGCTGGGAGGTTCGCGCCGCTGCCTCCTGGATCGATTCTACGAGCCGGTCCAGATTCGCAAACTCGAGTCGCTGCGTCGGCACAATCACCGCAAGCGATCCGACCGCTTCACCGGAATCGTCCGTGAAAAGTGGCGACGCCAGTGCAGAAACGCCGTTTTCCAGTTCGTCCCTCGACAGATAAAAGCCCGCGCGTCGGATTTTGAGCAGCGACGCGCGGAACTCGTCGAGTGTCGCCCCGAGGCCGCTTTGCGCAATCTCGTCGGCATACTGATCGAACAGAACCGCAAGCTTGGCCTTCGGAAACGTCGACAGGATCGCTTTTGGAGCGGCCCCGAGAAACAGGGGCCGCGGACGGCCCCGGCCGTACCGGAGGTCAAGCGCCGCGTCGTGCGTCTCGCGATGCGTGTCAACAAGTTCATTTCCGTACCAGCGTGACATCACCACATCGAAGCCCGAGTGTTCGCTCAACTCGCGCATGATCGGCTGGCCGACCGCAAGCAGCGGATCGGACATGCGCAAGTGGTAGTCGAGCTTGATGATGCGAGGGCCGAGACCATAGTCTCCGCCCGCAAACCGGACGAGCAAGCCAGCGTCCACCAGCTCGCGCACATAGCGATAAGCCGTTGGAATCGAGCAGTCGAGTTCGGCGGCAACGTCTTCGACGGACAGGAACGGCTTCGCCTCCGAAAACAGCTCGAGTATGGATAACAGTCTCGTGATACTCGACATCTCTGCGCAGGGCTCCTCGTGTGTGAACGGATTATATCCGTGCTTATGCAAGCCCCATGCGCTCGGCCATTTCTGCCTGCCAGGCGCTGCGCGGCCTGAACCCCGGTAGCGCGCGCGCATGCTGTTCGACGGCCGCGATCAGTTCAGCATCGGGCAAGTTGAAGTCGACAGGCACCCGCATTGGCTGATCGACGTACCACGGCGTGTCGATGAAGAGCTCAAGGCGGTTGCCTTCGGGATCGCGCGCATAGATCGAGATCGCATTGCCGTGAGTGACGGGGCTGATTTCCTCCAGGCCTTCCGCGACGAACCGCTGGTAAAACTGCCTCAGCGTGGCAAGGCTGTCCGCTTCGAACGAAATCTGGTTGATCGGATTGAACGTCAAGTGCTCGGGGCGGCCACTCGCGAGCACGATCTGGTGATGCACCGCGGGATCGCGGCTCAAGAACACGAGTCGCACAGGGCCATGCGGCGTCTGCAGCATCCCCCGATCCGTCACGGTGAACTCCAGCACCCGGGAATAAAAGTCCTCCACCCGTGCCATGTCGCTCACATAAAAGCCCATGTGACTCAGCGACAGGCCCGCTCGCGCTTTCTTCATACCATTCATGCTTGTCTCCACATAATGATAAACCCTAACAAAAAAGACGTTGTGCCCTTTGTTAAATTTAGTTTATTCTCAAAATAAGATAAATGCACAATTTTTTAAGGTTCGAAGCGCCGATCGCATCGACTTTTTATCTACCGGAGCATCAATGAAACTCGCCAGCTTTTCCACCCATCAGGGCCCCTCGTTCGGCATCGTTCGCGACGCAACCGTCTTCGACCTCGGCAAGCGTCTTGGCGGCCGCTATGCAGATCTGAAGGCGCTGATTGCCGCCGACGCATTCCGCGAGGCCACTCAGGCCGCCGAAGGCACACAGGGCGACTATCCGCTGTCGAAAGTGACGCTGCTGCCGGTGATTCCGAACCCCGAACAAATCTTTTGCGTGGGACTCAACTACGCAGACCATGTCAAGGAAACCAATCGCGAGACCACCGAGCATCCAGTCATCTTCATGCGGGTGCCGGCTTCGCAGGTTGGCCACGGCCAGCCGATGCTGCGTCCGCCTGAGTCGCACAAGTTCGACTATGAGGGTGAGATTGCCGTCGTCATCGGGCGCGGTGGACGGCGCATTGCCGAAGCCGACGCGTGGAATCACATCGCTGGCTACGCCTGTTACAACGACGGCTCCGTGCGCGACTGGCAGCTTCATACGGGCCAATGGGGCCCGGGCAAAAATTTCTATCGCACCGGCGCGTTCGGACCGTGGATGGTGACGAGCGACGAGATCGAACCCAACGCGGTGATGACGCTCGTCACCCGCCTGAACGGCCAGGAAGTACAACGCGCGACGACGCAGATGCTGATCCACGGCATCGCCAAACAGATTGCTTACCTGTCGACCTTCACGCCGCTCGCTGCGGGAGATGTGATCGTGACCGGCACGCCCGGCGGCGTCGGCGCGAAGCGCAACCCGCCGCTCTTCATGAAGCCGGGGGACGTGACGGAAGTGGAGGTAGACCGCATCGGTGTGCTGTCCAACCCGGTAGCCGACGAGTAACACCCGGCGCCGGCCTCACACTGTGCGTGCGCCCGGCGTCTTCCAGACGGACTCAGACATGTCAGATAAAACCATTTCGACGCACGCGTGTGATTACGACGTGGCAGTCATCGGCCTCGGGCCCACCGGAGCGACGCTGGCCAACCTGCTGGCAATCGAAGGCTTGCGGGTGCTGGTGCTGGAGCGAGACAAGGATATTTTCGCGCTGCCCCGCGCCGTGCACTTCGATGGCGAATGCATGCGCGTGTTCCAGACCGTTGGCATCGCGGACTCACTGCTTCCCAAGCTGTTTGTCGGTCCCGGCATGAAATTCGTGAGCGCTGAGGGCAAGTTGCTCATCGATTGGGAGCGCCCAACTTGCATCGGGCCGCATGGCTGGTGCGCGAGTTACAAGTTTCATCAGCCCGATCTCGAGAACGCGTTACGTGAACGCCTGGCCGGCCAGGCGAATGTCGATGTGCGCTTGCGTCACGAAGTGTTCGCGCTAGACGAGACGAGCAATGGCGTCCGGCTCCGCTTCGAAGACACGAGTTGCGGCAAGCTCGCCCATGCCACTGCCCGTTACGTCGTCGGCTGCGACGGCGCACGTTCGATTGCGCGGCGCTTCATGGGCACCGAACTCACTGATCTGAAATCGCATGAACGCTGGGTGGTCGTCGACGTATTGCTTGATGCCCCTCGGCCCGACCTCGGCGATTACTCGATTCAATACTGCGACCCGGCGCGCCCGACCACCTACACGCGCGGCCCCGGCAATCGCCGCCGCTGGGAGATCATGGTGATGCCCGGCGATGATACGGCACAACTCGGTTCTCATGAGTGGCTGTGGGGCACGCTCGCTCGTTGGATTTCGCCGGCCGATGCACGCCTCGAACGTTCCGCCATCTACACCTTTCACTCGGTCGTGGCGAACGGCTGGCGCCGTGGACGACTTCTGCTTGCTGGAGATGCAGCGCATCAGACGCCGCCCTTTATGGGCCAGGGAATGGCGGCCGGTATCCGCGACGCTTCGAATCTCGCATGGAAGCTGGGTGCGGTTATACGTGGACAGGCGCCCGATTCCCTGCTCGATACCTACGAATCCGAACGTTCGCCGCACGTGCGTGAATTTATCGAAACGGCGGTACAACTTGGGTCCGTCATCCAGACGACCCGGCCGGACATTGCCAGCAGCCGCGATAGCGAAATGAGCACGGCGATTCGCAATTTCGTCACCCCGCAACCGAAGCTCGGAGCAGGCGCCCACCTCGACGAACCATCAGCCGTTGCGGGACATATCGCGCCGCAGCCCCGCCTCCCGGACGGACGTCTGCTGGACGATGTGGTCGGCTACCGGTTCGCGCTCGTCGCGCTACCGGAATTGCTCGCTCAATGTGACGACCTCGCCGAGCAGGCCGCGCGGGCTGACGTCGAGATCGTGGCCAGCGGCGAGCCCTGCGTTCGCGAGTGGTTGGCGGCCATCGGCGCCGCGGCAGTGCTAGTGCGCCCCGACCGGTATGTCTACGGTGTTGCCCAGGGTGCTGAATCCTCGCACTGCTTGCTTGAACTCGCCCTACCTGCACTGCAAAGCGAACGTGCATGACCCTGTAGGCGCGCAAAACCCGTTGTGACGCCCCATGCATCGTGACCGGCACACAGCAATCATTGGCCAAAGAAGCCAACAATCACTGGAGGAGTCATGGAGACAACCCGTAATCCGGTCGGCGGCGCCGACCACCCGCAGCCCCCCGGCCTGACATGGTCGCAGTGGAAGATGATTCTCATCGCGAGCCTGGGCGGCTCGCTGGAGTTTTACGATTTCATCGTCTACGGCTTCTTTGCGCATAACATCGCGGCCCAGTTTTTCCCGAACGCGTCGTCACTGATCAGCATGCTCGCTACTTTCTCCGTGCTTGCGATCGGGTACGTGATCCGGCCGCTCGGCGGGATTGTGCTCAGTAGCTGGGGCGACCGTTATGGCCGGCGTCCGGTTTTCCTTGGCTCGATCATTGTGGTCACGACCGCGACCCTCTGTCTGGGGCTCCTGCCCAACTACCACAGCTGGGGCATGACCGCGTCGATCCTGTTGATCGTGCTTCGCATGCTGCAGGGTTTTTGCGTCGGCGGAGAAATGCCCGGCGCCATCACCTATGCGGTGGAAGCGGCACCGCATCGCGCGGGCCTTGCCGCGGGCTTCATCATCTGCGCGGTCAACGTGGGCGTGTTGCTGGCTACGGTCGTCAACCTCGGCATCCAGACCTACCTGTCCGCCGCGGCCGCGGCCGCGTATGGCTGGCGGATCGCGTTCCTGTTCGGCGGTGTTTGCGGGATCGTCTCCTACTGGATGCGCCGCAATCTGGACGAGTCTCCCGAGTTCAAGGAGATGCATGGCGCTGTCGTCAAGCAGCCGTTTCGTGAAACCCTGCGACGTCATGGCAAGGCCGTTGCAATGGGAGCGCTCACGATCGCGGTGATGGCCGGCGTCAACGGCATACTGTACGGTCACATGCCAGCTTATCTCGTGCAGCAGTTGCACTACGCACCCCGGATCGCGGCGATTGCCCAGAACGCTTATCTGATCGTCAGCTCTTTCGGCCTGCTCGCTGCGGGCTGGCTCGGAGACAAGATCCCGCGCCGGTATCTCCTGCGCACGTCCGCGGCGCTATTGATCGTGTTGACCTACCCGTTCTATCGGGCGCTCGTCAACCATACCGTCGATCCGGTCGTGCTATTTGTCCTCGCCGGCGTGGTTTTCTCACTGGCAAGCGGTACGTGGGCGTCGGTACTTGCCGATCAATTTCCTGTCCGGATCAGGTTCAGTGGAATCGCGCTGGCATACAACGTGTCGGTTGTTGTATTCAGCGGCTTTGCGCCCTTGCTGGCGACGCTACTGATTCGCCAGACCGGCTCACTCGCAGCGCCGGCTTTCTACGTCATCGGTGCATCCACGGTTGCGCTGCTTGCAAGCTATGCATTGCCAATGGGAAGGTTCGCGGCCGAACCCATTTCGCGGGGAAATCGACTGAGCGGAGAATTATTGCGTTGATCCCGGCGAACGATTCGCCGCGCGGAAGATGCCCATGAACACACAACGCAACGGGCAGCCGGAGCCTTTTTTATGGGCCACGCGCATGCCGCATCCGCAGGAGAATCACAATGAAGAATGGATTCGCTCAAACCGCCGTCGACGCAATGGCAAAACAACGCTGCGCCGCCACTGTGTCAGGGGACATGCTGACACTGGCCTCGCTTCTCGACGACGGGCTGATGTTCGTTCACTCATCCGGCTACGTTCATGGCAAGTCCGAGTATCTGACTTTCCTCATCGACAAGATCGAGACACGGCAGATCAATCGTCCGCAGCCGCTCGCGTACCGGTTTCTGCCAGACATGGTGATTACGACGGGTCGGCTTGAGCAGTCGCCGGTGCGCAGGACGGATGGATCCGAGGTCGAGATTCGCGCGCTCGTCACGCAGATCTGGATCAAACGCGAAGCTGTCTGGAAGCTATGACACGTCCATTCCGGGCGCTTGCCGGACTGACGTGAATCGCTATCAGCCCGGCATCATGGGTGGCCTTGATGGCGAGTGCACGGGCGGCTGGCAATCGTCGAAGGCGACCTTGACCGAAACTTGACCAAAGTAGGCATAAATCCCCCTCAGAAGGGCTAAAAGCATAGTCGGTTAGTGGACGGCCACCACTGCAAATCATTGATTTAACTTAGCTTTAGTTTCTGCCTGTTTACGGCGAATGGGACATTTAATCCGTTGGGTCCTATATTCCTGCTTGAGATTAGAGGGCACTGGCCGGCAAGCTCCGGCACAAGAAAAAACCCCGGAAGGTCCAAGTGACGGCCTTCCGGGGGCGAGTCTCGGGACAGTGTGGACTGCTCCGGGAAGCACTCCTCGTTGAGACGGATGGGGAATTCCAAAGGATAACGAAGTATTTATTGCAGAAATACGACCCCGCAACTCAAGCTTCCGTAAGTCCGCGTTTTGTGGCGCTCCAACGGCTTCTGATATTACGCAAACCGCCACGACAGAACCGAACCAAGCTAGGTTGCTCCGCGCCCACTGGCCTCAACGCGGTCCACAATCCATGCATCAACGTCGGTCTCAAGCCATGCAACCCTACCACCACCGATTTGTACAGGCCGTGGAAATTTGCCTTCGGCCAGGTAACGATAGACAGTACTTGTGCCCAGACCAACACGCAGACGCACCTCGCGAAGGCGAATCAAACGTTGCTTTGCCGGATTCTCAAGGAATTGATCAGCCATCGCCAGACTCCTTCTGAAAGCGTCCGGCACGAACCGGACATATAGCAATCTAGAGCGCAATTCGGAGCGTGACAAATGTCCCGTCGGGAATGAAATTGCGAAATTTCAGAATCGTGTCTCGCAGGCATCGTCCCCCCAGTGCCCAGGAGTTCCCATCTCCGGCGACGAAGAAGTGAAGCCTCGCTTTGACAAGGGGATATGAAACCGAATCCTTCCGATTTTTATCGGGTAGCCAACCAGCATGATCGGTTCACCTTGGTGAAATCCGTGCGATAGAGCGCCCAAAACGAAGACGCTCCGCTGCCCCGACAGTCTCGCGAAAATGATTGGACCGCCACCGAGCCCTCGCCTGCTGACACCGCGGGCAGGACAAGTTCAGCCGGTTCCCTAGCGTACCCAGAACTTCCATCGCGTTCCCAATACTGGAGTGGCCTAAAAGTGGCACTATTCTGGAAGCTAAAGAAAAAGGCCTTATGGACGTACATCCATAAGGCCTTGATTTCTTTGGTCGGGGCGAGAGGATTTGAACCTCCGACCACCTGCACCCCATGCAGGTACGCTACCAGGCTGCGCTACGCCCCGAACAGCTAAAAATTATAACAGACAGTTCGAGCGATTAGAACCGCTCTACGCCAACAAAGCAAACTAGTGTCGTGACTTCCGTGAACTGTCGGTAAATATGGGGCCGGGGAAAGACGTTGTAACCACGAGCACGCTGCGCGAAAATCGGGGAATGGAAAAATACATCGTTACCCTGACGGCGAAAGAAAGAGAGCAACTCGAAGCGATTGTGAGCAAAGGTTCGCACCAGTCCCAGAAGGTAATCAACGCTCTCATTCTGTTGAATTGCGACACCTCTTCAGGGCGCTGCCGTCGCTCCGGGCAAGAGGTCGCAGCGGTGTTGCACGTGAGCGCGCGCAAGATCGACCGGGTGAAGAAACGTTTCGTGGAGGAAGGCTACGAAGCCGCGCTTGTCAGGCCGCCGGGCCAAAGGGTCTACGACAGCAAGATTGACGGCGAGCTTGAGGCCCGCCTGATTGCGCTGAGCTGCGGCGAGCCTCCCGAGGGCCAGGCGAACTGGTCGCTGCGGCGATTGGCGCAGCGTGCCGTAGAGCTGGAGTACGTGGATAGTCTCTCGCACGAAACGGTGCGGCGTGCGCTCAAAAAAACGAACTCAAGCCGTGGCGCAAGATAGGCTGGATTATCCCGCCCAAAGCGAACGCGGAGTTCGTGGCGGCCATGGAAAACGTGCTCGGTGTGTACCACCGGCCCTACGACGCGACGCGCCCCGTGGTGTGCATGGACGAGACGCCGCGGCAGTTGATTCGCCAGACCCGCGAACCGATCAAAGCGGCACCAGGGCGTCCTGCGCGGGAGGACTATGAGTACGAGCGCTGTGGCGTGTGCAATGTCTTCATGGCATCGGAACCCCTTGCCGGACGGCGTCTGACGAAAGTCACCGACTCCCGGACCAGGGTGCAATGGTCCCGCTTCGTACAGGACATTGCCCAGGCCTACCCGGATGCGCAACGAATCACCCTCGTGATGGACAACCTGAACACCCACACGGCCGCCGCGCCCTACGAAACCTTCCCGCCATCGCAGGCCAAAGCGCTGTGGGACCGGTTTGAATTTGTCTACACGCCCAAACATGGCAGTTGGCTGAACATGGCCGAGATCGAACTCAATGTGATGATCAAGCAGTGCCTCGACCGGCGCATCGACAACATCAACACGGTGCGCCGCGAGGTGGCCGCCTGGCAGGCTCGACGAGATCAGCTTAAGGCCAGGATCAACTGGCAGTTCACCACCGACGATGCCCGCATCAAACTGTCCAGGCTATATCCGACATTTGAGGCCTGACGAAACACTAGCAGGTTGCTGAAATACCTTCCGGGAGGGGTTCGCAAAAAATTGCCGACCTCACAGGAAGTCCTGCACGCCGCTCGCGCGACGCCGGTAAGGGGTAAGACCACCCCTAGAAACTGCTTCCGAGCACCCTGCAAAACGGTATTTCAGCAACCTGCTAGTGGCCCAACAAATCGATCACGTGCAGCAACTCCTTGCGCAACTGCTCGACATCCACCGTAGTCGTTGTTGCTGCCGGTGCCGCTACGCCCTCGCCTTGCTCGACTTCATCAGCCGGTGCGCCGTGCGCGCCACCGCCATGCGAATCAAGCCGATTGCGCGCGCCGTTGATCGTGAAGCCCTGCTCGTACAGCAACTCACGAATCCTCCGGATCAGCAGCACTTCATGATGCTGGTAGTACCGGCGATTGCCGCGCCGTTTGACCGGCCTCAACTGCGTGAACTCCTGTTCCCAATAGCGCAGCACATGCGGTTTCACACCGCATAGTTCGCTGACCTCACCAATCGTGAAGTAGCGCTTCGCCGGAATCGGAGGCAAGACGACTTTTTCGATCGTCGCTGTCATCGTCAGTTAGCCGTCGTGGTGGGTTGCGCAGGAACGCGCCAATCGATCAGCGCGTGAAGCTCGCTTCAGCGCCGTTCTCGACCAGCGCTTTCAGCTTTTGACTCGCATGGAACGTCACAACGCGGCGCGCGGCGATCGGAATCGCCTCGCCGGTCTTCGGGTTTCTGCCGGGACGCTGAGGTTTGTCGCGCAACTGAAAGTTGCCGAACCCCGACAGCTTCACGCTATCGCCACTCTCCAGCGCGTCGCGGATCACCTCGAAGAACGCCTCGACCATGTCTTTCGCTTCCCGCTTGTTGAGCCCGACATTGTCGAACAGCAACTCGGCAAGTTCAGCCTTGGTAAGCGTCGGCGTTTCAGTGGAAACGGCCGCGGGTGATGTCGGAATTTCGCGAATCATGGCGCTGCGTTGCGCCGTTAGAAGGGCTTCGAAATCACTCGAGTTCATTTCATTCATATCTATCAAATGGCGCGCCAAGCAGAAACGGAAGTTGCGGAAAAATGCCGTGCAAATGTTAAATGCGGGTTATCCACGCAACCTTGCGCCATATACTCGAGCCAGACGTTCCACCAGAGTTTGAATGGCCAGATCGACCGTTTCATCCTGAAGGGTCCCGCCAGTATCTTGCAAGGTCACACGGAACGCAAGGCTTTTCTCATGGGCAGCCAGGCCACCGGAAGTGTTTGATTTTGGACGGAATTCGTCGAAAAGCGCAACCCTCTGGACCGTCTTGCAGGCCTCTTCGGATTGGGCCTTCCCGAGCTCGTCCAGCAGCGCCTGCACCTCGATTTTCTGATCGACGACGACCGCAATATCGCGGCGCACCGGCGGGAATTTAGACACGTCCGCAGGAGTCGGCAATACGCGCTGCATTAATGCTTCCGCTTCGATTTCAAACAGAATCGGCGCGTGCGGCAAATCATATTTTTGCATCCAGCGCGGATGCAATTCGCCAATCCAGCCCACTGCCTGGCCATTCAGTTCAATACGCGCGCTGCGGCCCGGATGCAATGCCGGATGCTCGGCCTTCACGAAGCTCGCCACGGCCGGCGCGAGTACGGCTTCGATGTCGCCCTTCACGTCGAAGTAGTCGACTGCGCGCGTTTGCGCGCCCCATTGCTCTTCAAGCGCGGGACCATAGGCCAGGCCGCCGATCATCTTCGGCTGCGCGAAACCTTCTACCGTCAGCTCGCCTGCCTTGATCGACGGGTCGTGCAGGAACACGCGGCCCGCTTCGAACACGCGCACGCGATCGGCCGCGCGACGGTTCAGGTTCGTGCGCAACACATTGATCAGGCTGCCGAACAGCGTGGTACGCATCACCGACAACTGGCTCGCAATCGGATTCAACAGACGTACAGGCTTGTCGTTGCCGGCGAAGTCCTGCTCCCACTCGGCGTCCACGAAACTGAAGTTGACCGTTTCCGCGTAATCGCGCGCGGCGAGCGCGTGACGGATCACGTGGATCGAGCGCTTCGTTTCGTTGGTCCGCAGCATTTCGCTGGTCGCAACCGGCGGACGCGCCGGGATCTTTTCGAAGCCGTAGATACGCGCGACTTCTTCGATCAGGTCTTCTTCGATTTCGATATCGAAGCGGTGCGACGGCGGCATCACCGAGAACGTATCGCCGTCGCGTTCGAACGCGAGGCCGAGGCGCGTGAAAGTCTGCGCGATTTCGTCCGCATCGATCTTGATGCCGATGATGCGGTTCGCGCGCGAGACCCGCATCTTCACCGGCTCGCGCTTCGGCACGTTGACGATCTGATCGTCGACCGGGCCGGCTTCGCCGCCGCAGATATCGAGGATCAGTTGCGTGATGCGCTCGATGTGTTCGACGGTGGTCGCGTAATCGACGCCACGCTCGAAACGGTGACCCGCATCGGTCGAGAAGTTGTACCTGCGCGAGCGGCCGCGAATGCTATCCGGCCACCAGAACGCAGCTTCGAGATAGATGTTGGTGGTGTCGAGCGTAACGGCCGTGCTGTCGCCGCCCATGATGCCGGCGAGGCTCTCGATGTGCTGTTCATCGGCAATCACGCCGACGGTTTCATCGAGTTCGACCGTGTTGCCGTTCAGCAGCTTGAGCGTTTCTCCCTTGCGGCCCCAACGCACGTCCATGCCGCCGTGGATCTTGTCCAGATCGAACACGTGCGACGGACGGCCGAGTTCGAGCATCACATAGTTCGAGATGTCGACGAGTGCGGAGATGCTGCGCTGCCCCGAACGCTCGAGACGCTGCACCATCCATTGCGGCGACTTCGCGCGCGCGTTCACGCCACGAATCACGCGGCCCGAAAAACGGCCGCACAGATCGGGCGCCGAGATTTTGACGGGCAATGTTTCGGTGAGCTTCACTTCAGCCGGCTTGATCTCGAGCGGGCGCAACGCTGCACCCGTGATGGCCGAAGTCTCGCGCGCCACGCCGAACACCGACAGGCAGTCCGCCTTGTTCGGCGTCAACTTGATTTCGAAAATCGTGTCGTCGAGCTTGAGCGTTTCGCGGATGTCCTGGCCGATCGGCGTATCTTCCGGCAGGATCATCAAACCGCTATGATCTTCCGAGAGCTTCAGTTCGCGTGCCGAGCACAGCATGCCCTGGCTTTCCACGCCGCGCAGCTTCGAGAGCTTGATTGCGAACGGCGTGCCGCCCTCTTCGGCTGGCGGAAGTTGCGCGCCAACCAGTGCGACCGGCACCTTGATGCCCGGCGCGACATTCGGCGCACCGCACACGATGTTCAGCGTTGCGCCCGTGCCGGCGTCGACCTGACACACGTTGAGCTTATCGGCGTCCGGGTGCTTGACGACTTCCAGCACCTGGCCGACGACAATCTTCGAGGTCGGCGGCGCGGCCGGCCGCAGGTCTTCGACTTCGAGACCCGCCATCGTCAACGCGTGCGACAGCTCATCGGTCGTCAGTTGCGGGTCGACAAAGGTTCTCAGCCAGGATTCCGGGAATTGCATGGTTCTGTGTACGTTCTGATCAGGTTAGGTCCACGTCCGGCAGGCGGCCCCTTAATTCACTGGGCACTGCCGGGGACGCTGCTGGCGGCACGCACTGCGTGCCGTGCCGCGCTCTATGCTAGTCGCGTTCGTACGCGCCGGTTCAGGCGAATTGACGCAGGAAACGCAGGTCGTTTTCGAAGAACAGACGCAGGTCTTGCACGCCGTAACGCAACATCGTGAGCCGCTCGAGGCCGCTGCCAAAAGCAAAACCGATGTAACGCTCGGGGTCGAGGCCCATGTTGCGGATCACCGTGGGGTGAACCTGGCCAGAACCCGAAATTTCGAGCCACTTGCCGGCGTTCTTGCCCGTTTCGAACAGCATGTCGATTTCAGCCGACGGTTCGGTGAACGGAAAGTACGACGGACGGAAGCGCACCTGAATATCGTCGCGCTCGAAGAACTTCTTGAGGAAATCGGAGTAGACGCCCTTCAGATCCGCGAAGCTGATGTTCTCGTCGATCCACAGGCCTTCAACCTGGTTGAACATCGGCGAGTGAGTTGCGTCGCTGTCCACACGATACGTGCGGCCCGGCACGATCACCTTGATCGGCGGCGTGTTGGTGCGCGCGTAACGCACCTGCATCGGACTGGTGTGCGTGCGCAGCAGCAGTTGACGGCCGTCGGCATCTTTGCCGTCGACGTAGAAGGTGTCCTGCATCGAACGCGCCGGATGGTTTTCCGGGCTGTTCAACGAGGTAAAGTTGTACCAGTCGGTTTCGATTTCGGGGCCGTCGGCCACATCGAATCCGATCGACCGGAAAACCTGTTCGACGCGTTCCCATGTGCGCATCACCGGGTGCAGGCTGCCTGCGTTGGTGCCGCGGCCGGGCAGCGTGACGTCGATCGCCTCAGCGGCGAGGCGCTGGTTCAGCAACGCGTCGGCCAGCGCCTGACGGCGGGCCGTCAACGCGGCTTCCACTTGTTGCTTGACGAGGTTGATCCGTGCGCCTTCGGTCTTGCGCGTTTCGGGGTCGAGTTTGCCAAGGCCCTTCAATAGCTCGGTCAGCGCACCCGATTTGCCGAGAAAGCGCGCTTTCTCGTTCTCGAGGGTGGTGACGTCGGAGGCTTCTGCGAAGGCTTTTTGCGCGTCGGCGACAATCTGGTCCAGATCCATTGATCCCATCATTTCAACGTCAGTGTTCAATCGTTGCAAAACTGGTTCTACCAACAAAAACGGGGCTCGGTGAGGAGCCCCGTTTTTGTTGCAGCGTCACCGAGACTACCGGATGTTCGCTGCAACGAACCACGCAGTTTAATTGCCCAAAGCGCAATCAGGCTGCAACGGCGGCTTTCACCTGCTGAACGATCGCAGCAAAAGCAGCCTTGTCGAACACAGCCATGTCGGCCAGCACCTTGCGGTCGAGTTCGATCGAAGCCTTCTTCAGGCCGTTGATGAACACGCTGTACGTCATGTCGTGCTGACGCACCGCCGCGTTGATACGCGTGATCCACAATGCACGGAACACACGCTTCTTGTTGCGGCGATCGCGGTAGGCGTATTGGCCTGCGCGCATGACCGCCTGCTTGGCGATGCGATAGACGTTATTGCGACGGCCGCGGTAACCCTTGGCCAGCTTGATGATCTTCTTGTGACGGGCCCGTGCGGTAACCCCACGTTTTACTCGAGGCATATTTCGCTCCTATGAGTGTCGGTTAAGGGTTAAGCGAACGGCAGCATTGCGCGCACGGAGTTCATATCTGCATCATGAACTGCCGTCGAACCGCGCAAATGGCGTTTGTTCTTGGTGGTCTTCTTGGTAAGAATGTGGCGCTTGAAGGCTTGACCGCGCTTGACGGTACCGCCCGGACGCACCACGAAGCGCTTTGCAGCACTCTTCTTGGTCTTCATCTTCGGCATGACAACTCCATTATTAGATGGATATGGGTGTGCGGTCGGCCAGATGGCCACGACCCGCCCTTCGAAACCCATTCCACTTGGTATGCAGACTGCCGATACTGCCGGCAGCCGCTTTTCAGGACACAGCGCCCACTTGCATAGGCACCGATCCGAAACCTGCCGATACCGCGCCGGACACCCAGCACAGCACCGCTCAATCTTTCACAACCGGAGCACGCGCCACACGGCGCGCCGCCGCTCCAATCGCTTACTTCTTTTTCTTCGGCGCGAGCACCATGATCATCTGGCGCCCTTCCATTTTCGGCATCTGCTCGACCTGACCGACTTCGTCGAGGTCCGTGCGCAGGCGCTCGAGCATGCGCATACCGATTTCCTGGTGAGCCATTTCGCGGCCACGGAAACGCAACGTGATTTTCGTCTTGTCGCCGTCGTCGAGGAAGCGGATGAGGTTGCGCAGCTTGACGTTGTAATCGCCGTCATCGGTACCCGGGCGGAATTTGACTTCCTTGACCTGGACGACCTTCTGCTTGAGCTTGGCCTCGTGCTGCTTCTTCGCTTCCGAGTACTTGAACTTGCCGTAGTCCATCAGACGGCAGACCGGGGGGACCGCTTGCGGAGCGATTTCCACCAGATCCACGTCCTGCTGTTCCGACATTCGGAACGCATCAGCAAGTTTCACGATGCCGAGCGGTTCATTCTCGACGCCGACCAGACGCACCTCGGGTGCTGTAATTTCACCGTTGATGCGGTGCGCAGACTTATCAGTAGCGATGTTACGTTTCCTCTAAAAATTAAAAAAACGAGCCGGGCTGCCAAGTGGCTCAGTTGAACGACTGCACGTCCTGACGCAGACGCTCAATGAAGGTATCGAGTGGCATCACGCCTAGGTCGACACCACCACGGGCACGCACGGCTACCGTTTGGGCTTCACGCTCTTTGTCGCCGACCACGAGTAGGTACGGCACCTTTTCTAGCGTGTGCTCGCGTATTTTATAGCTAATCTTCTCGTTGCGCAAATCGGCCTCTACTCTAACCCCTTGTTTTTGCAACGATTGGGCCAGAGACTGTGCATATTCGGCCTGACTTTCCGCGATATTCATCACCACAACCTGCATCGGCGCAAGCCACGACGGCATTGCACCAGCATGGTGCTCGATCAGGATGCCGAGAAACCGCTCCATTGATCCGACGATTGCCCGGTGCAGCATGATTGGGCGGCGGCGGCTGTTGTCTTCGGCGACGTATTCGGCGCCCAGGCGTTCCGGCAGCACCATATCGAGCTGCAACGTGCCGCACTGCCACGAGCGGCCAAGTGCGTCCTTGATGTGGTACTCGACCTTCGGGCCGTAAAACGCGCCCTCACCCGCCAATTCTTCCCACGTCACGCCGCATGCCGTCAGCGCCTCGCGCAAGCCCTGCTCCGCGCGATCCCAGGTCTCGTCCGTGCCGGCGCGCGCATCCGGGCGCAACGACAGCTTGATCTCGACATTGTCGAAGCCGAAGTCTTTATAGACGCTCATCGCCAGCGTGTTAAACGCGATCGATTCGCTAATGAACTGGTCTTCGGTACAGAAAATGTGGGCGTCGTCCTGCACGAAACCGCGCACGCGCATCAGGCCGTGCAGCGCGCCCGACGATTCATTGCGGTGGCACGAGCCGAATTCCGCGTACCGCAGCGGCAGATCGCGATACGAGCGCAGGCCGTGGTTGAACACCTGCACGTGACCTGGGCAGTTCATCGGCTTGATCGCGTAGTCGCGCTTTTCCGACTCGGTCGTGAACATGTTTTCACGATAGTTCTGCCAGTGACCGGACGCTTCCCAGAGCGAGCGGTCCATGATCATCGGCGTCTTGATCTCAAGGTAACCGGCGTCGTTCACCCGGCGGCGCATGTACTGCTCGACCTGCTGCCACAGCGTCCAGCCACGCGGATGCCAGAACACCATGCCCGGCGACTCGTCCTGCATATGGAACAGATCGAGTTGCTTGCCGAGCTTGCGGTGGTCGCGCTTTTCCGCTTCTTCGAGCATGTGCAGATACGCGTCCTGGTCTTCCTTCTTCGTCCAGGCCGTACCGTAGATGCGCTGCAACTGCTCGTTCTTCGAATCGCCGCGCCAATAGGCGCCGGCGAGCTTCATCAGCTTGAAGACTTTCAGCTTGCCGGTGGACGGCACGTGCGGGCCGCGGCACAGATCGGTGAAGCCACCATGCGAGTAAAGCTTGATTTCGTCGGTAGCCGGAATCGATTCGATGATCTCGGCCTTGTACTTTTCGCCAATGCTTTTGAAGTAGTCCACGGCTTCGCCGCGCGACACTACACGGCGCGTGACCGGCTCGTCTTTCTTCGCGAGCTCCTGCATGCGCTTTTCGATCTTCTCGAGATCTTCGGGCGTGAAGGGACGGCTGTAGGCGAAGTCGTAGTAGAAGCCGTTGTCGATCACCGGACCGATCGTGACTTGCGCTTCCGGATACAGGTCCTTCACCGCGTACGCGAGCAAGTGCGCCGCGGAGTGGCGAATGATATCGAGGCCGTCTGCGTCTTTCTCAGTGACGATGGCAAGCGCCACGTCGTGATCGATCAGCGTGGACGTGTCGACGAGTTCACCGTCGATCTTGCCGCCGAGCGCGGCTTTCGCGAGGCCGGGGCCGATCGAGGCGGCCACTTCGGCGACGGTCACCGGATGCTCGTACTGTCGAACAGAACCGTCAGGCAGACGTATCGAAACCATTGCGTTCTCCGTGGTGCCGACCGGCGGCGGCACATTCAACCAGGTCAAAAAAGCCAAAAAAAATGCGGCCCCGCTTTCGAGGGGCCGCATTCACATTTCCTGCAAACTACATTGGCGAAAGTGGTCCTCGACTAGCGTCGCTCCGAAGTAGTTTCGGTCAACGTTCGCGGTGTCATAACCGTATTCGCCTTTTGCGCCGAGGCGCTTGCTGCGGTTTGCGAAACCCCGGCAAAACCGGAATTTCTCTTTCGTTGGTAGGCTCGATTGGACTCGAACCAACGACCCCCACCATGTCAAGGTGGTGCTCTAACCAGCTGAGCTACGAGCCTGAAGAAACGAGATTATATGGAGCGCCACACCGCTTGGCAAGTACTTTTATGCACCGACTTTAAATTTCTACGCACACGCACGAGCGCATCGAACGGATGCCTTTTGGGACGCAACGGCACCCAGCCACCTCGCCCGTGCGTCAATTCTTGCGCGAGGCGCGCATCACACCTGTTACTTCGCCGAGCAACGTACACGCGCGCTGAATTTGCGCGGCGCTCGAGACTTCGACGGTGAATTGCATGAACGCGGCATTACGACGCGATTGCGTTTTCACGCCGATCACATTCATTTTCTCGCGCGCGAAAACTTCGGAGATATCGCGCAGCAGACCTTGCCGATCCGTTGCCTCGATGCTGAGGTCGACAGGATAGACCGATTGTCCGCGGCCGCTCATGACATCCGCCGACCACGCGGTTTGCAGCACACGTTCCGGTGCGCGATCGGCCATGCGCAGGAAGGTCGGGCAATCGCTGCGGTGAATCGACATGCCCTTGCCGCGCGTGACGAAGCCGCTGATCTCGTCGGGCGGGGCGGGACGGCAACAGCGCGCGAGTTGCGTGAGCAACGCGTCGACGCCGACCACCAGCACGCCCGTAGAAGCGCCGCGCGCGACGCTTGCGCCGCTACTGCGTTTCTCGAACTGTTCCGGCGCTTCGACGACAGGCTCAGGCGGCGGCGCATCGTGCAGTGCCTGCTCGACGAGCCGCAGACTGAACTCTTCCTTGCCGACCACCGAGAACAGATCGTCGGTGGTCTTGAAGCCGAGCTTGGCGGCGAGCTGATCGAGATTGACCGACGTCTTACCCTCGCGCTGCAGGGTCTTTTCGACCATCGCACGGCCACTCGCGATGTGCTCCTGCACTTCGACCGCGTTGAACCACGCGCGCACTTTCTGCCGCCCCCGATGGCTCTGCAGATACCCGAGTTGCGGGTTGAGCCAGTCACGCGACGGACCGCCCTCTTTCACCGCGACGATCTCGACCGTCTGGCCGTTCTGCAACGGCGTATTGAGCGGCACCATCGCGCCGTCGACACGCGCGCCACGGCAGCGATGCCCCAGCTCGCTATGCAGGTGATACGCGAAATCGACCGGTGTCGCGCCGTGCGGCAACGGAATCACGCGCGCTTGCGGCGTGAGCACGTAGATATGGTCGTCGTCGAGCGTAGCCTGCCGCAGTTGCTCCCACGGCTGCGCGGCGCGCTTCTCGCCGTGCTCGCCCTCCGAGACCTCGTCTTTCCACGCGAGCAGCTGACGCAACCACGCGATCTTCTCGTCGTACTTCTCATTGGCGCTGAACTGGCCGCCGTAACCCCGCGTGCCCGCTTCCTTATAACGCCAGTGCGCCGCCACACCGTACTCGGCGAACTGATGCATTTCCTGCGTGCGAATCTGCACTTCGAACGCGCGGCCGTCGTCACCAATCACAACGGTATGCAGCGATTTATAGCCGTTCGGCTTCGGCCGAGAGATGTAATCGTCGAACTCTCTCGGCACCGGCTGCCACAGGTTGTGCACGATGCCCAGCACCGTGTAGCAATCCTTGATATCCGGCACGATCACGCGAAACGCGCGCACGTCGTACAGTTCGGCGAAGTCCAGCTCCTTGCCGTGCATCTTGCGCCAGATGCTGTAGATATGCTTGGGCCGGCCGCTGACTTCGGCCTGCACATTCGCCGCGGCCAACTCCTGCTGCAGCCGCTCGATCGCCTGCGCCACATAACTTTCGCGCTCGACGCGTTTCTCGTCGAGCAGCTTGGCGATGCGCTTATAAGTAACCGGTTCCTCGAAACGGAACGCGAGATCCTCGAGTTCCCATTTCAGTTGCCAGATGCCCAAACGGTTGGCGAGCGGCGCGTAAATATCGAGCGTCTCACGCGCAACGTCGGGCGACGGCGTGGTTTTCGCCGCCGCGTAATACCGCAACGACTGCACGCGCGACGCGAGCCGTATCAGCACGACGCGAATGTCTTGCGCGAACGCGAGCAGCATCTTGCGCAAGGCCTCGACCTGGGCGCGGCGCGCAGCCTGCGCATCTCGCCCCGCTTCAGGCATCGCGTTCTGCGCCGCGCGCAAGCTCACCGTACCCAGGCGCAGCAACTTGCGCACGTCGCCGACCAGTTGCGCGACTTCTTCGCCGAAGTTGTCGGCAATCACGCGCTCCGGGTCCTGCAGATGCGGCGTCAGCGCGAACAAGGCCGCCGCCAGCACGGCCGGCGGATCGACGTTGAGCGTGCGCATGATCGACGCCGTACCCGCCGCATGATCCGCCAGCAACTCGCCCGATGAGAGCCGCACTTCGCCCGCATGTTCGCGCACGAACGCCATCGCTTCGTCGAAGGAAGGGATGGGTGTCGGGGTGCTCGTAACGATTTCGGTAGTCATGGTGCGACGGCCCACCGGGCCGGACGGATCAACGGATTTTCAACAACAATTGCGAGGCGAGGCTCAAGCCAGGGTCAAGCCAGACTCAATCGCGCTGCGCCGCGACCACGACGATTTCGACGAGGCACTTCGGATTCGCGAGCTTCGCTTCCACGGTAGCGCGCGGCGGCGTGGCGCCTTGTGCGACCCACTCGTCCCACACTGCGTTCATGCCGGCAAAATGCACCATGTCCGAGATATAGATCTGCACGGACAGCAAGTGCGCCTTGTCGCTGTTCACTTCTTCCAGCAGACGGTCGATGTGGCCGAGCACTTCGCGCGTCTGACCCGTGATGTCCTGATCAGCGTCTTCGGCGATCTGGCCTGCGAGGTACACGGTGCCGTTGTAGACAGCGGTTTCCGAGAGGCGCTTGCCGACGTGATGACGAATGACTGCCATGAAGAATCCTGAGGTTGGTTGAAAATTGATCGACAATGCGTTCCGCATTGCGCCCGCGCATTGCCCCCTTTCAAGGACGACGCGCGGAACTCACTATTATGACGCGTCAGTGGCCGGCCCGATGAAGAACTGCCTCGCAAGGTCGATCTGATCGGCCGATATAAACGCCGGCGCATGCCCGACGCCCGCAATCTCCGTGCTCGATACCGCGCGCCCGGTCTCGATCATTTTCGCGACGGTCTCGCGAGAAAGCAGATCCGATTGCTCACCACGCACCACCAGCACCGGCCCCTGAAACGCAGCTAGTGAATGCCACAGCGCGGCCTCGCCGAGTTTGGTCGCCTCTTCGCTTGTCGCGACAAACGGCTGGGCAATGCGCGGATCGTAACGGAACAGCCACGCGCCGTCCTGCTCGTGCAAAAGCGGCGTATTGATCTCACGCCACTCCTCCGGCGTGAGCGGCCCAAAAGTTTGCGCAAGCAACGCGGCGTAATCAATGCCCTGTTGAAGCGAGTCGAAACGCACGGGCTTGCCGAGGTAATCACCGATACGCTGCACGGCCACCGGCTCCAGATGCGGACCAACGTCGTTCAACAGCATTTTACGAATCGGCGTTTCCGGCAGACCGGCCAGCGCAAGTCCGATCAGACCGCCCATCGAGGTACCGAACCAGTCGACTGTTTCGACATTCAGGCGCGCGATCAACGTGACCATGTCGGCCACGTACTGCGGCACGCTATAGAAGTTGGGGTTCGCGAGCCACGAAGACAAGCCCCGCCCCGCCACGTCCGGACACACCACGCGATAAGTACCGGCGAATTCCGCCGCGAGACGGTCGAAATCGCGCCCCGAGCGCGTCAAGCCGTGCACGCACAGCAGCACACGCGGGTTGGCCGGGTCGCCCCACTCGGTGTAAGCGATACGATGCAAGCCACCAGCGCTTGCGCACTGCACATAACGTTGGCGCGGCGCAAGCCGCCCGGCGGTGGAAGCGGACGTTTCGGTCATCTGGGTTCCTTGCAATAGCGCCGTGGGCTCGGCGCAGACCAAGCGGCGGGAAATGAACGTCGAATCTTCAAACGATTGTAAACCGCTTTGCAGCGCGGCAAGGATCGGCCAAACGGCCTAAGATTAACCAGAAAGCCTCGAGGTAAAAGCCGCAGCGCAGGCGCCCCAACACAGGCAGCGCAAAACGGCACGAAAAGACGGCACCAAAACGAAACGGGCGAGACTCGCGCCTCGCCCGTTTTTTACAGCTCGCTTCAACTCGCTTCGTAAGCCGCCCACAACCCACAAGGCAACGTACGTTACCGCCAACTGCCGTCACAAAGACAGAGTCGGGCGGCTCACAAGGCCATTCACTTCACCGCGCTGACATCCAGCGGCGCGCCCGTCTTCGCCTTGATTTCCTCGACGCTCACGCCCGGCGCCAGCTCAGTCACCTTCAGACCGTCTTCCGTGACTTCGATCACACCGAGATCGGTGATGATCTGATCGACCACGCCGACGCCCGTCAATGGCAACGTGCATTCTTCGAGGATCTTGTGCTGGTCGCCCTTCGCGACATGTTCCATCAGCACAACCACGCGCTTGACGCCCGCGACCAGATCCATCGCGCCGCCCATGCCCTTGATCATCTTGCCGGGGATCATCCAGTTGGCCAGATCGCCCTTCTTGCTGATCTGCATCGCGCCCAGAATCGCCAGGTTGATGTGCCCGCCGCGAATCATCGCGAACGAATCCGCCGACGAGAAGATCGACGAGCCCGGCAACGTGGTCACCGTCTGCTTGCCGGCGTTGATCAGGTCGGCATCCACTTCTTCTTCGGTCGGCGAGGGGCCGATGCCGAGCAGGCCGTTCTCCGACTGCAGCCACACCTCGACGCCGGCCGGCACGTGGTTCGCCACCAGCGTCGGCAAGCCGATGCCGAGGTTCACGTAGAAACCGTCCTGCAATTCCTTCGCCGCGCGTGCGGCCATTTCGTCACGAGTCCATGCCATGATCAGTCTCCTTTCGCGCGGACGATGCGTTGTTCAATGCGTTTTTCCGGATTCGCATTGAGCACAATGCGCTGCACGAAAATGCCCGGCGTGTGGATCGCATCCGGATCGAGTTCGCCCACTTCAACGATTTCCTCGACTTCCGCGACCGTGATCTTGCCGGCCATCGCGCACATCGGGTTAAAGTTGCGCGCGGTGCGGCGATAGATCAGGTTGCCCGATTTGTCGGCTTTCCACGCCTTGACGAGCGCGACGTCGGCCGTCAGCGAATGTTCGAGCACGTAGTGGTTCTCGCCGAACTGGCGGGTTTCCTTGCCCTCGGCGATCAACGTGCCGTAACCGGTGTTCGTGAAGAAGGCCGGAATGCCCGAGCCGCCGGCGCGCAGCTTTTCGGCGAGCGTGCCTTGCGGCGTGAATTCCAGTTCGAGTTCGCCGGCCAGATACTGGCGTTCGAACTCCTTGTTCTCGCCCACGTAGGACGAAATCATCTTCTTGATCTGGCGCGTTTCGAGCAACAGACCGAGGCCGAAACCGTCGACGCCCGCATTGTTGCTGATGCAGGTGACGTTCTGCACCTGCGTATCGCGCAGCGCCGCAATCAGCGCCTCGGGAATGCCGCACAACCCGAAGCCGCCGACGGCAAACGTCTGCCCGTCCTTGACGATGTCTTTCAGCGCCTCGGCGGCGCCTGGATAGACTTTGTTCATCAGTATGTCCCTTCCTTTATGGAAACCCGAATCCGGATTTGCGACTTTGATGTGACGCTCGGCGGGCAACCGCCCGACACGTCATTCTAGTCATCTGTGGCCGGCCCTGCGCTCAGCTTGCCGTGCCTCGCGCCAATGCCTGCCACGGATGCTACGCCGCGTTGTCATGTGCCCGAAAGAGTACGCTGGGCGCGCCATACGGCACAATACGCAAAAATACATAAGTACTTGCCGCCAGCCCATGTCCGCACTGGATTACCAAACCGCGTTTCACCTCGCCCCGATCGGACTCGTGCTGTCGCGCGAACGGATCATCGAAGACTGCAATGACGAGCTGGCGTCGATATTCGCCTGCCCGCGCGAGGCGCTGCTCGGCCAGTCGTTCCAGGTGCTGTACCCGTCGACGGACGAATTCGAGCGGATCGGCGCCCGGATTCCACCGATCATGACCGCGCAAGGCAGTTACGCGGACGACCGGATCATGAAGCGGGCCAACGGGGAATTGTTCTGGTGTCACGTGACAGGCCGCGCGCAGCAACGCGCCGACCCACATGCAGCGGGTGTCTGGACCTTCGAGGATTTGAGCGCGACGCGGCGCGTGGCGGTCGAATTGACGCCGCGTGAGCGGGAAATCGCCGCGCAACTGGTGACGGGCAAAACCAGCAAGCAGATTGGACGGGTGCTGGATATCAGCCCGCGCACGGTCGATGTCTACCGCGCGCGGCTGATGCGCAAATACGATACGGGAAATGCGACCGAGCTATTGCAGCGTTTGCTCGGGAATTAAAGTCCTTTACTGAACGATTGCGGCTCAGAACGCTCTTGCATCAGGCGCTCCGGCCTTGGGAACTCGGGACGGCGCCGAGGCGGCCCGCGGCGGCCGCTTGAACGGCCGCTCGTATTGCAGGGTTCAGCCAGGCTCGGCGATCAAGCCGCTTTAACCAGCGCCCCGCTCTCGATGGTCGCGCGCAACTGATCCGGAACCGGCACCGACTTGCCGGCGGCGTAGTCGATCCACACGCAGCGCGCGGCGCCACGGGCATAGACGGTGTTCGGGTCGTCGGCGCGCACGAGTTCGAACCCCGTGTCAAAACTGCTGCGCCCGGGCGTCGCCACGGACATCCGGCCGATCACGTCGCCGGGATAGTGCAACTGCTTCAGAAACTCCATCGATGCATTGACGATCACCGGTCCCTGTCCGTCGGCGTTGCTGCCGGCCAGACCCATTTGTTCGAACCAGGAAATCCGCACCTGTTCCATGTAACGGAAATAGACCGTGTTGTTCACATGGCCGAATGCGTCCATGTCGCCCCAGCGGATCGGCATCGACATCTCAAAAACTGCGTGAAAATCGCTCATCGCACTTCTTTAACAGGTTGAAACGAGGGGGAAACCGGCCAGTGAGCCGGAACAAACAGTGTGAAGCGGTGAAGCGCGGCAAGTCGCCGCGGCGGCGATGCAAAAGGTGCATCAAGCCCGCAACGGCGCCCCAAAACCATGTTCAGGCGAGCCCGAACCCATCGTCGGCGGCAATCACCGAGCCATTGATGAACTGCGATTCGTCGGCCGCCAGCAGCAGCAACAGCCCATCCAGATCCTCCGGCTTGCCGACGCGATGACGCGGCAGCATCGACACCAGCTTCTGCCCCTGCTCGGTCGACCAGTGATGATGGTTGATCTCGGTATCGATATAACCCGGGCAGATGGCGTTCACGTTAATGCCGTGCTTGCCCCATTCCAGCGCCATGGCTTTCGTCATGTGGACGACGGCGGCCTTGCTCATCGAATACAGGCCAATCTGCGGCAGCACCCGCAAACCCGCCATCGACGCGATATTAATGATCCGGTACGACGGCTTCTGCGCACTATTGCCGCGCATGATCATGCGCTTGGCGACTTCCTGGGCGACGAAAAAAGCGCCACGCGTGTTGGTGTCGAACACGTATTCGAAGTCGGCCGGCGTGACTTCCGAAAGCTTCTGCGTGGTCGACACGCCCGAATTGTTCACCAGAATGTCGATCGTGCCCGCCTCGGTTTCAGCGTGGGCGACGGCCGACTTGATGCTCTGATAATCCGTGACATCGAGCGAGACAACGTGCGCCGCGCCGCCGGCGGCCTCGATTTCGGCGCGCAACTCCTTCAGCCGCTCGGTGCGGCGGCTCGCCAGCACGACCTTGGCGCCGGCCTGCGACAACACTTGAGCAAAGCGCTTCCCCAACCCGCTCGAGGCGCCGGTAATAAGCGCGACCTTGCCTTCCAGATTGATCGAACGGCCCATAGTCGTTCCCTTGTTCGGTTGTTGTTACAGACGCGGTTGACAGACGCGGCAAGACCGTTACTGCGGGTCATACCGTATCACAGAAATAGAACGATCGTGCTAATCTCTGCTCATCGGGTTGCAGTGGCGGAGACCATCGCCCACAATACGATCCCGAAAAAAGCATTCTAACGGTAAGAAGAGGAGCATCAATGACCCCCGCAAGTCTCATTGAGCAATACGGTCCACGCGAGTCGATGGAATACGACGTCGTGATCGTCGGCGGCGGCCCGGCAGGCCTCGCCGCAGCGATCCGCCTGAAGCAGCTGGCGGCTGAACAAGGCGCTGAAACAAGCGTGTGCGTACTGGAAAAAGGCTCGGAGATCGGGGCGCATATCCTGTCGGGCGCGGTGATGGATCCGCGCGCGATCACCGAACTGATCCCCGACTGGAAGGAAAAAGGCGCGCCGCTGACGGTCGACGTGACCGAAGACAGGTTCCTCTTCCTCACCGAAACCGGCTCGAAGAGCGTGCCGACCTGGGCGTTGCCGGACAACTTCAAGAACCACGGCAACTATGTGATCAGCCTCGCAAATGTCGCGCGCTGGCTGGGTCAGCAGGCGGAAGCCCTGGGCGTCGAAATCTTCCCGGGCTTTCCGGCTGCCGAGATTCTGTACAACGACGACGGCTCGGTTAAAGGCGTCGCCACCGGCAATCTGGGTATCGGCAAGGACGGCGAGCCGACCGAAAACTTCCAGCTCGGCATGGAGTTGCACGCGAAGTACACGCTCTTCTGCGAAGGCGCGCGTGGGCACCTCGGCCGTCAACTAAACGACAGATTCAAGCTGCGCGACGGCGTCGATCCGCAGGTGTACGGCATCGGCATCAAGGAACTGTGGGAAATCGATCCGTCGAAGCACAAGCCGGGTCTGGTGATGCACACCGCCGGCTGGCCGCTGGAAAACGACACCTACGGCGGTTCGTTCCTCTATCACATGGACAACAACCAGGTGGTGGTGGGCTTCGTGGTAGGCCTCGGCTACACGAACCCGTACCTGTCGCCCTTCGAGGAATTCCAGCGCTACAAGACGCATCCGGCGATCCGCGCGGTGCTCGAAGGCGGCAAGCGGGTGTCGTACGGCGCGCGGGCGATTACCGCGGGCGGCCTGATGTCGCTGCCGAAGCTGGTGTTCCCGGGTGGCGCGCTGGTGGGCGACGATGCGGGCTTCCTGAACGCATCTCGGATCAAGGGTTCGCACGCGGCGATCAAGACCGGGATGCTGGCGGCCGAAGCGGCATTCGACGCGGTGCAGGCGGGACGCACCAGCGATGAACTCACGGCCTATCCGGAGTCGTTCAAGACCTCGTGGCTGCACACCGAACTGCATCGTGCGCGCAATTTCAAGCAGTGGATGAGCAAGGGTCTGTACCTCGGCACGCTGATGGTGGGCATTGAGCAGAAGCTGCTGGGCGGCAACGTGCCCTGGACGCTGCATCACCAGCATTCCGATCACGAGATGCTGAAACCCGCTTCGCAGAGCAAACAGATTGTCTATCCGAAGCCGGATGGCAAGCTGACGTTTGACCGGCTCTCCTCCGTGTTCATCTCGAACACCAACCATGAAGAGAATCAGCCGGCTCATCTGACGCTGAAAGATCCGTCGGTGCCGGTGAGCGTGAACTGGCAGACGTACGCCGGTCCGGAGTCACGCTATTGCCCGGCTGCGGTGTACGAGTTCGTGAAGAACGACGACGGCAGCGAGCGGCTGGTGATCAACGCGCAGAACTGCGTGCATTGCAAGACCTGCGATATCAAGGATCCGACGCAGAACATCGTGTGGGTGACGCCTGAGGGCGGTGGTGGGCCGAACTATTCAAACATGTGATTCGGTGTTTGTTTGCCGTGCGCGGAGCTCGTTTGTCTGTCCGCGTGCGGTACGTCGTCAGTCGCGCTGAGCAAACAATAAATCCGCTGCAGGCCTATTACGGGCGCCACCGCATCGCAAAAGCTCAAACACTCCGCATCATTTCAATCCGCTCTCGCACGTTAGCCAGCACCGGCGCCCACGCGCCAATCTCAGGCTGTCGAAAGAGCTCAATAGAATCGTACCAGGGCGTGGTGCGCGATTCGTCGCCCCAAAACCATGCCGACACATGATCGATCATCAAACACGTCGGCACGCCGAGCGCCCCCGCCAGATGCGCGGGCCCGCTATCAATCGTGACGACGAGATCCAGATTCGCCAGCAACGCGGCGACGTCGTCGAATCCGGACTGAAAATGGTGGGTCAAGTCGACCACATCGAGACCTTGGGCCCGCCACTGCGCGACCGTCTCGCTGCGCCCGGGCGACAACGCAAACCAGGTCACGCCCTGCACGTTCAATAGCGGCTCGAGTTGCTCGACGGGCACTGAGCGCCGCCGATCGCGGATATGGTCGGGATTCCCGTTCCACACTAAACCGACGTTGCGATTACCCGGCTTGCCGGCCGCGTGCGCATGAACCCGCTCGCGCCATGCCTGCACACGCGCGGGCTCGGCATTCAGATACGGCGCACCCCACGCCGCTGGATCGAAGACGCCAAGCCGCAACGGCAAGCTCATTAACCCGCAATGGAAATCAGGCTGTGTTTTCAAGGCTCGTTTCGAGCGGCAAGTCGGCAGGCAGCATCCGTTCGAATAGATGCCGCAATGGCCCGTCGTGACCGAAAATCACCTGGCCGCCCTCGCGGCGCGCCCGCTCGGCCAGCAGCGGCAAAAAACGCACCGCCCAAAGACAATCGCCGTTGCCTTGCTCGCCGTACACGATCAGCGTTTTGCCTTCCAGCGATTCGCCCTGCCAATGCGCGCTGATGGACGCAAGCGCATGCTGTGCGTTGTTCAACTCATCCGCGAACGCAACGCGTGACTCGTAACGCGGCCAGCCTTCGGCGAAACGCCCGGTGCGAATTTCGAGTTCCGACAGATCGAACAGCGCATGCGCATTGTTCGGCGACAACACCAGCACCTGCCTGAGCAGGGCTTCCGCTTCCTGGAAACGCGCCTGCACCTTGACGCACAATGCGAGCTTGTGAAGCGCCACCGGATTCCCGGGCACGATACGCACCGCCTCGCGCAACAGCCTCTCGGCCGCGTCGAAATCGTTGCGTTGTTGCACAGCGGCGGCGCGCCAGATCAGCGCATTGGCATCTTCGGCGTTCTGTTCGAGAAGCAGCGTAGTGGCCGAGTCGACGAGTGCCCAGTCGCGTACGATGAACGCCGTCTGCGCGATCGTGTGAAGCAGTGTGGGTTCACAGGAAGGATCGAGCTGATACGCGCGCACGAGCGCTGCAAGCGCTTCGCGCTGGCCGGCTTTGTCGCGGCCGGCGTGCTGCAGCAGCGTGTGTCCGAACGCCAGGCAATCGGCCGCGCGCGCAGGTCCGCGAGTGGGTTTTCCGCCGGTGCGATGTTCGTATTGGTCATCAGGACGACGCGACGCGCGCAGAACGAAGACGTTCAGAGCACGCTAAAGCGCACCCCGAGCGTCCCCTTTAAGGCGCGCTCGCCGCGATCTTCGGCGTGCTGACGGCGACGTCGCCGCATTGCGCACGATGGCGCAGCGCGTGGTCGATCAGCACCAGCGCGAGCATGGATTCGGCGATCGGCGTGGCCCGGATGCCGACGCAAGGGTCATGCCGTCCGAATGTTTCGACGATCGCCGGCTGCCCGGCCTTGTCGATCGAACGGCGCGGAGTCCGGATGCTCGAAGTCGGCTTGATCGCGATGGAAACCGTGATGTCCTGCCCGGTCGAAATACCGCCGAGCACACCACCCGCGTGATTGCCGACGAAGCCCTCCGGCGTCAATTCGTCGCCATGCACCGAGCCGCGTTGCGCGACGCTGGCGAAGCCCGCGCCGATTTCGACGCCCTTCACCGCATTGATGCCCATCATGGCGTGCGCGATGTCCGCATCAAGACGGTCGAACAACGGTTCGCCAAGCCCGACCGGCACGCCGGAAGCCACGACGTTGATACGCGCGCCGATCGAATCGCCGTCTTTGCGCAGCGCGTCCATGTAGTTTTCGAGTTCCGGCACGATCTCAGCATTCGGCACGAAGAACGGGTTCTCGCGAACGTGCGCCCAGTCGACGAACGGCACGTCGATCTCGCCGAGCGCCGCCATGTAGCCGCGGATCTCGGTACCGAATTTTTCTCGCAACCATTTCTTCGCCACCGCGCCGGCCGCCACCGTAGGCGCAGTAAGACGAGCCGACGAACGGCCGCCGCCGCGATAGTCGCGAATGCCGTATTTTTGCCAGTAGGTGTAATCGGCGTGACCCGGCCGGAAGGTGTCGGCGATATTGCCGTAATCCTTGCTGCGCTGGTCTGTATTGCGGATCAGCAGCGCGATTGGCGCGCCGGTGGTCTTACCTTCGAACACGCCCGACAGGATCTCGACCTTGTCTTCTTCCTGACGCTGCGTGACGTGGCGCGACGTGCCCGGCTTGCGACGGTCGAGTTCGAGCTGGATGTCGGCTTCGTCAAGCGCCATGCCCGGCGGGCAGCCGTCAATCACGCAGCCGATAGCGGGGCCGTGCGATTCGCCGAAGGTCGTGACAGTGAAAAGCGTACCGAGCGTGTTGCCGGACATGGGCGTCGTCCAAAGAAATGCGGGGAAGGCACTATTATGCCAGCCCGCAAGGGGCTAGGGCCGCCGCGCGCGCCGGTCTATGCCTTCTGACGCTCTACTTGCGCGCCCCGCGCAACTCGGTGACGATCTGCTGCAGCAATTCCGGCGTCGCCTCGGCTGGCTCGATCGGCTCGCCTACGGCCAGCGTCAACCGGCTCATCACGCCCTTCTGGATCGGCCGCGGCCAGCGAGTATCGTTGGCGCGCGAAAACACGCTGCCCCACAATCCGCGCAGCGCCATGGGTATGACCGGCGCCGGCGTGCGGTGGATGATCTCGCTCACGCCGTGGCGGAACGGATTCATCTCGCCGGTTTTTGTAATCTTGCCTTCCGGGAAGATGCAGACCAGATCGCCCTCGGCGAGCGCCTCGGCGCAGCGCTCATAGGCGCGCGCCAGCAACGCCGGATCCTGATGGGCGGGCGCAATCGGAATAGCTTTCGCGTGACGGAACACCCAGCCGGCAAACGGCGACTTGAAGATCTGATGGTCCATCACGAAGCGGATCGGCCGCGGGCTCTCGGCCATGATGACGATCGCGTCGACGAAGCTCACGTGGTTGCACACCAGCACGGCCGCGCCCTCTTCCGGAATCCGTTCGGCATGCACCAGACGAATCCGGTAGAACGTGTGCACCAGCACCCAGGCGATAAAGCGCAGCAAAAACTCGGGCACGAGCGAATAGATGTACGTCGCGACGACAATGTTCAGCAGCGCGGTCACGAGGAAAATCGCCGGAATGCTGAAACCCGCCGCGGTCAGCCCCATCGCCATCAAGGCCGAAACGATCATGAACAGCGAATTCAGAATATTGTTTGCCGCGATGATGCGCGCGCGGTGGCTGGGCTGGCTGCGGCTCTGGATCAGGGCGTAGAGCGGCACGCTATAAAAGCCGCCGAACATGGCCAGCAGAAACAGATCGGCCAGCACGCGCCAATGGGCCGGCCGCACGAGAAATTCGCCGACGCTCAGCAGATGCCCGGCGGCCGGCAGCGCGTGACTCGCGAAGAATAGATCGATCGCGAACACGCTCATGCCGATCGAGCCGAGCGGCACGAGGCCGATTTCGATGCGCCGCTTGGAGAGCTTTTCACACAGTAGCGAGCCGATGCCGATGCCGATCGAGAACGTACCGAGGAGCACGGTAACGACATCGGGATCGGCGGACAGCACGTTTTTTGCGAAACTGAAAAACGAGGAGAGAAAGGTCGCGCCCACGAACCACAGCCAGGAAATACCTAGCAGGCTCAGAAACACCGTGCGGTTTTCGCGGGCGAGCTTCAGGTTGCGCCACGTCTCGCTGACCGGATTCCAGTTGATGCGCAGATCGGGCTGCGGCGCCGCCGTGACCGGTACGTAGTTCGACACCAGCCGCCCCACCAGCGCCATCCCGACGCATGCGCAGGCCAGCACCACGGCGCCATGCTCGACGAAACCCGCGCCCACGCCACCGACGATCGTGCCGATCAGGATCGCGACGAAGGTGCCCATCTCGACCATGCCGTTACCGCCGACCAGTTCCGACTTCGACAGATGCTGCGGAAGGTACGAATACTTGACCGGTCCAAACACCGTCGAATGGACGCCCATCAAAAACGTGCACAGATACAGCAGCGGCGCGCTATGGAGCCAGAAACCCGCGCCGCCGATCAGCATCACGACGATTTCGAAGGTTTTGACGAAGCGCGTGAGCATCGCCTTGTCGTACTTGTCCGCGATCTGGCCGGAGGTGGCCGACAGCAGCACAAACGGCAGAATGAAAATCGCTGAAATCAGGAACGCGGCCGTTTTCGGATCGACCCCGGAAAAGCGCGCCCCCTGATACGTCACGAGCGACGTGAAGCCGATCTTGAACACGTTGTCGTTCATCGCGCCGAGGAACTGGGTCCAGAAAAACGGTGCGAAACGGCGCTGGCCCAGCAGGCGGACCTGCGACTCGTGCGCTTCTTGAGGGCGCGCGGCACGGCGGGCAGCAGGTATTGGACGATCGCTCATGAAGTTCGGAAATGGGCTAAAAGCGGCCTAAAAGAGCAACAAAGGGGCAAGAGCCGGGCACAAAAAAAGCGCACGCTTTCGCGCGCGCCTTGATCGCATTTTCACACTCACGGCAACGGCGCGAGCGCCGCGGTGAGCCACGCGCGTTAGCGCGTCTGTTGCTGTTCCTGCTGTTCTTCCGGCCAGTCGCGGATGTAGGCCTTGAGCATGCGGTTCTCGAAACCCTGCTCTTCGACCACCGCCTTCGCAACGTCGTAGAAGGAGATCACGCCCATCAGCGTGCGGCTTTCCAGCACCGGCAAATAGCGCACATGATGCTCGAGCATCATGCGGCGAACTTCGTTGACGTCCGTTTCCGGCGTACAGGTGAGCGGATGGTCGTCCATCAGCTTGCGGATCGTGGAGGTGCCGAGGCTGCCGCCGTGCTTGCTCAGGGTCAGAATAATTTCGCGAAACGTCAGCATGCCGACGAGGTCGCCGTATTCCATCACAACCAGCGAGCCGATATCGTGCTCGGCCATGGTGTTCACTGCGTCGTGCAGCGTTGTATCTGGCGTGACCGTAAAAAGGGTGTTGCCTTTGACTTTAAGAATGTCGCTGACTCGCATGATCTGTCTCCGTGATGCCCGCCAGGCTGATAGTGCCTGATTGACTTTCGATCCTAGCGGAAAGGCTCATAAAAGGAAAGCGGCCCGGCCACCAAGGCGCAACGGGCGTTTGCAAGCCGGCTTCGGCGCCGTCCGGTGCGCGCGCATCGGGAAAACCGCGCTTGAAGCGATCCATGCCGGTGATAGGATGGCCGCCACTTTCACCTTTCGCGAGGCCGTCCGTGGCCTCGCCGCCCAGGATGTCCGCCAACCGTTTCGATACGCTTGCGCTGCACGCCGGCGCAGCGCCCGACCCGACCACCGGCGCGCGCGCCACGCCCATCTACCAGACTACCTCGTTTTCGTTCCGCGACTCGGACCACGCCGCGGCGCTCTTCAATATGGAGCGTGCCGGCCACGTCTATTCACGCATCTCGAACCCGACCGTGGCTGTGTTCGAGGAGCGCGTGGCCGCGCTTGAAAACGGCGCGGGCGCGATCGGCACAGCCAGCGGCCAGGCCGCGCTCCATCTGGCGATCGCCACGTTGATGGGCGCAGGCTCTCATATTGTCGCCTCCAGCGCGCTGTACGGCGGCTCGCACAACCTGCTGCACTACACGCTGCGGCGCTTCGGTATCGAGACGACCTTCGTCAAACCGGGTGATGCCGACGCGTGGCGCGCGGCGCTGCGCCCGAACACCCGCCTGCTGTTCGGCGAAACGCTCGGCAACCCGGGCCTCGACGTGCTCGATATCGCCGCGGTGGCGCAGCTCGCGCACGAGCACGGCGTGCCGCTGCTGGTCGACTCGACCTTCACCACGCCTTATCTGCTCAAGCCGTTCGAGCACGGCGCCGATTTCGTCTATCACTCGGCGACCAAATTCCTCGGTGGTCACGGCACCACGATCGGTGGCGTACTCGTGGATGGCGGTACTTTCGACTTCAACGCATCCGGCCTTTTCCCCGAATTTACCGAACCGTACGAGGGCTTTCACGGCATGGTCTTCGCCGAGGAAAGCACGGTCGCGCCGTTCCTCCTGCGTGCGCGCCGCGAGGGCTTGCGCGACTTCGGCGCGTGCCTGCATCCTCAGGCCGCCTGGCAACTGCTGCAAGGCATCGAAACACTGCCGCTGCGGATGGAACGGCACGTCGCGAATACCCGCAAGGTGGTCGAGTTCCTGTGCGCGCATCCTGCCGTCGAAGCGGTCGCCTACCCGGAACTGCCGTCGCATCCGGACCATGCACTCGCAAAGCGTCTGCTGCCACGCGGCGCGGGCGCGGTGTTCAGCTTCAATCTGCGCGGCGACCGCGCCGCCGGACGCAGCTTCATCGAAGCGCTTTCGCTGTTCTCGCATCTCGCGAACGTCGGCGACGCGCGCTCGCTGGTCATCCATCCCGCCTCGACGACGCACTTCCGCATGGACGCCACCGCGCTTGCCGCAGCCGGCATCGCGGAAGGTACGATCCGCCTGTCGATCGGCCTCGAGGACCCCGACGATCTGATCGACGACCTCAAGCGCGCGCTGAAAGCCGCACAGAAAGCGAGCGGGACGACCGCGCCTCGGAGTGGACCATCTGGTCCGTCCAGTGCGGCAACAAACAGCCCTTCCGGGTCACCCGCTGCTTCGGCGCAAGGCAGCCCTTCCAACTCTTCCGCTGCTTCTACTCAAGGCAGCGTCTCCGGTTCATCCGTTGCTCCAGCTCACGGCAGCGCATCCGCCCCATCCGCCGATGCGGGCACCCCCCGCCCGGAGTCCGCATGATCCTCACCGTTCAAGGCAAGCCCGCCTACGCGTACACCGGCGGCAAACCATTCGACCCCAGCCTGCCGACTGCCGTGTTCATCCACGGCGCCGAGCATGATCATAGCGTGTGGGCGTTGCAAACGCGTTACTTCGCCCACCACGGTTTCGGTGTACTTGCCGTCGATCTGCCTGGACACTGCCGCAGCGCTGGCCCGGCGCTCACCACAGTGACGGCAATGGCCGACTGGCTGGCAGACCTGCTCGACGCCGCCGGCGCACAGCGTGCCTTCGTGGCCGGTCACAGCATGGGCTCGTTGATCGCGCTCGACTTCGCCGGCCGCTATCCGGAGCGCGTGACGCAGCTGGCGCTGCTCGCCTCCGCCGTGCCGATGGCCGTATCCGACACGTTGCTCGACGCGGCCCTGCATCGCGAGCCCGATGCAATCGACATGGTCAATCAATGGTCGCATTCGACGTTCGCCGCCAAACCTTCGTGCCCAGGCCCAGGCTTCTGGCTGCACGGCATGAACCAGCGGCTGATGGAGCGTGTTTCGGCGAGCGGCGAGCCGCACCTGTTCCACACCGACTTCACCGCCTGCAATAGCTATGCGGATGGCCTTGCACGCGCCGCCGAGGTGCGTTGCCCGACGCGATTGCTCGTGGGCCGGCGCGATGCGATGACGCCGCCGCGCGCGGCCAAAGCGCTCGCCCACGCGCTCTTGCAAGCCGGCGTCCCAGTCGACACGGTCACGCTCGAAGCCGGCCATGCCCTGATGACCGAGCAACCGGATGCCACGCTCGACGCGCTGTTCAGCTTCGCCTCGAAGGCCGCAAGCGCCGTTCAATGAACCGCTCATTGAACCGTTCAACGAGCCGTCTAATAGATGCTGGGAATAAGCACGATAACCGCACGGGTTGAAGCGCGCCATCGGCCGAATGGCCAGGTTGCGCGCATGGCCCGATAGCCGCACAATGGGTCAAGCCTGTCCTGTTTCAAGCGCGTTCCGGGCATGTCGGCGCGCGGCGAAACAACCTGGGAGCGACGGGCACGGAACCGAGTAGCGTCGACATCCGGAGGCTATGATGGCTCAAACCGCGCACACCGAACACTTCGCGAGTTTCGGGGAGTTTTATCCGTACTACCTGAGCGAGCATCGCAATACGGTATCGCGGCGGCTGCATTTCGTGGGTTCGCTCGGCGTGATCGGCTGCCTCGCCATGGCGCTCGCCACCGGTGACTGGCCATGGCTGCCGGCTGCTGTAGTCTGCGGATATGGCTTTGCCTGGGTCGGGCATTTCTTCTTCGAGAAGAACCGGCCGGCTACCTTCCGGCATCCGCTTTATAGCCTGATGGGCGATTGGGTGATGTTCAAGGACATCTGCGTAGGGAAGATATCGCTGTAGGATTGCCACCGCTTCAGGTGGCTTGCTCAGGCAGCCTGCTCAGGCAGCCTGATGAGGCATTGAAGAAGTACCCTGCTCGCTTTCCTGGGCACGTGCTGCCCGCGCGGCCGCTCGCGCCGCCAGCAGTGTAGCGAGCGTCACTTTCAGCTTGTCGTTTTCCAGCGCCGCCAGAAGCGTCGGGCCATCCACGCGCGTCGAGTTCAGTTCAAGCTGATATTCGAGTTCCGCGCGGTCGATCACGAACAGGTCGAACAAGCGCTCGACCGTAACCTGTGCCGGATTGGCCAGCAGCAGGAAGTGCGGGCGCGTGCCGTCTTCCCGCAAGCTCACGATCCACTCGATCTCCTCGAGCTTTTGCAGCAGGTTGATGGTGGTGTCCATCTCGCGACGAAGCATGCGCGAAAGCTCCTGCAACGTGTAGCCGCGCTTGCCCGCGTCGCGCGCTTCCGAGAGCCGCGCGAGGAGTTCCAGCGAATCGAACAGATTGCTGCCATCGAAAGTCGGCCGGTGAAACTGGCCAATGCGAATCGCCGGCAACGCCGACGCGATCATTGCGCCGGCCAGCGCGATGAACCAGCACAGGTACATCCACAGCAGGAATAAAGGCACCGCGGCAAAAGCACCGTACACCGCGGTGTAGGTCGGAATCCGCCGCACGTAATAGCCAAAGCCACGCTTGGCGAGTTCGAAGGCGATTGCGGCAGCAACCCCGCCGATCACCGCGTCGCGCCACTCCACCCGGCAGTTCGGCAGAAACACGTAAAGCATCGTGAAGGCGAGCGCCGTCAACGGCAGCGCCGCGCCGGTCAACGCCCAGTCGATCATTGCGGGAAAATGCTGGGTGGCCGTCAACGCCACGGACCGCGTGAACAGATAGGAGGAAATCGACAGGCTCACGCCGATCAGAATCGGACCCAGCGTAATGATCGCCCAGTAGACCAGGATGCGCTGCGCGATCGGCCGCGCCTTACGCACCCGCCAGATCACGTTGAAAGCGGATTCCACGGTCATCATCGTCATGACGGCGGTGACGAACAGAATAATCATGCCGATGGTCGTGAGGCCCTTGGCCTTCGACGCGAACTGGTTCAGATAATCGAAGATCTGACTGTTGAGCTGCGCAGGCATCAGATGGTCGGCGAGGAAAATCTGCAGCGACATCTGAAACGAGCTGAACAGCGGAAACGCGGTGAACAGCGCGAACGCGACCGTGGCGAGCGGCACGAGCGCAAGCATGGTGGTGAACGTGAGGCTGCCGGCCACCTGCGGAATGCGGTCTTCGCTGCTGCGCTTCGCGGCAAACTGCGCGAGCCGTTTGAGCACGTCGAGATCGAAACGCACCCTGGACAACAAACCCACCTTCTTACCTCCCGGCATCATAAAACGGCGTTTCAGGACCGTGCGCGAAGCCTGGCCGAATGGCTACGGGTGGCCTGTACAGCGGACCCAGCCCCTATAATACCCGTTCACCGATGAGGCCTATGAAAGACATTCTCGTGCTCTATTACAGCCGTCACGGCGCCACGCGCGAGCTTGCGCTGGCGATCGCGCACGGCGTCGACAGCGTCCCCGGCATGCAGGCGCGCGTGCGCACCGTGCCGGCAGTTTCCACCGTCTGCGAAGCGACCCAGCCGGATATTCCCGCTGAAGGACCGCCCTACGTCGAACTGCGCGATCTCGAAGAATGCGCCGGTCTCGCGCTCGGTTCCCCCACTCGCTTCGGCAACATGGCCGCGTCGCTGAAATATTTTCTCGACGGCACCACGCCGCAGTGGCTTTCGGGTGCGCTGTCCGGCAAACCGGCGTGCGTGTTTACGTCCACCGGCAGCTTGCACGGCGGCCAGGAGTCCACGCTGCTGTCCATGATGCTGCCGCTTTTGCATCACGGCATGCTGATCGTCGGCATTCCGTACACCGAGAGCGCGCTCTCCACCACGCAAACCGGCGGCACGCCTTATGGCGCCTCGCATTTCGCACGTGCCGGCACGTGCGAACAGGGCATCTCCGCCGACGAAAAGACGCTCGCAATTGCCCTCGGGGCGCGCGTTGCCCGCACGGCGGCGTTCATGAGCGAACGGCCGTGAACGAGCCGAACGCACCAAGGGCCGCGAACGACATCGATACCACGCTGTCCGTGAGCGATCGCCACGTGCAACAAACCGGCTCGTCCGCAGAGCAATCCGCAACGAACGCGCGCACGAACGCAACCGCCATGCCCGTGCAGCAAAAACGCGCCGCCGCTTTCGGCGCGACCGCCGCCCTGCTCGCGCTGATCGTTTTATCCGTCGCGTGGGAATGGTGGCTCGCGCCATTGCGTCCGGGCGGCTCGGCGCTGGTGCTCAAAGCCATGCCGCTCCTGCTCGCCCTGCCCGGCGTGTGGCGGCACCGGATTTACACGCTGCAATGGGCGTCGATGCTGATCCTCCTGTATTTTGCCGAGGGCATCGTCCGCGGCTGGAGCGATCGCGGTCTGAGCGCCCGCCTCGGCTGGCTCGAAGTCGCCCTCTCCGTCGTTTTCTTCGTTTGCGCGCTCGCGTATGTCGCACCGTTCAAGCGCGCGGCGAAACGGGCAGCAAAGCAGGCGGCAAAACGGGTGGCAAACGAAAACGCCCAACAGAACGCCGAGCAGGCCAAGGGAAGCGCACCATGAGAACCACGCTCGCCACCTAAGCTATCCGCCGAACACCCTGACCGACCAACATGACCCAAGCCGCTTTTCTCACCGCCTGCCGCGACGCCATCGGCGCCACTCAGGTGCTGACTGACCCGCACGATACCGCTCCCTACTTCACCGACTGGCGCCGCCGCTACACCGGCGCGGCCTGCGCGGTGCTCTGCCCGGCCACGCCGGAGGAAGTCGCGGCGCTCGTCAAACTTGCCGTCGAGCATCGCATTGCCCTGGTGCCGCAAGGCGGCAACACCGGCTTGGCCGGCGGCGCCACGCCCGATGCAAGCGGCGCGCAGGCGGTCATCAGTCTGCGGCGTCTGAACCGCGTGCGCGACATCGATCCGCACAACAACACGATCACCGTGGAGGCCGGCGTCATCCTCGCCGAAGTGCAGAAGCACGCCGAAAAGGCCGGTCGCCTGTTCCCGTTGAGCCTCGCTGCCGAAGGCAGTTGCACGATCGGCGGCAATCTTGCCACCAACGCGGGCGGCACCGGCGTACTGCGCTACGGCAACACGCGCGAGCTATGCCTCGGCCTGGAAGTGGTCACGCCGCAAGGCGAACTGTGGGACGGCCTGCGCGGACTGCGCAAGGACAACACCGGTTACGATTTGCGCGATCTGTTCATCGGCGCGGAAGGCACGCTCGGCATCATCACCGCCGCCGTGCTCAAGCTACATCCGCAGCCGGCCGCGCGCGTCACGGCGCTCGCCGCACTCACGTCGCCGCATGCAGCGCTCGATTTCCTGTCGCTCACGCAACGCGTCGCCGGGCCGCTTCTGACCGGCTTCGAACTGATGTCGGATTTCTGTCTGCGGCTGGTGGGCCGGCATTTCGAGCAGATGCGCTACCCGTTCGCCGAGCCGCATGCGCAAGTCGTGCTGCTGGAACTGTCGGACAGCGAGAGCGAGGCGCACGCGCGCGGACTGTTCGAACGCCTGATGGAAACCGCGCTCGAAGAAGGCCTGGTGGAAGACGCGGTGGTCGCGGAAAACCTCGGGCAGTCGCGGGCATTCTGGAATCTGCGCGAACACATCCCGCTCGCGCAGGCTGAGGAAGGCCTGAACATCAAGCACGATATCGCGGTGCCGGTTTCGCGCATTGGCCACTTCATCGAGGAAAGCGACGCGGCAATCGCGCAAGCCGTGCCGGGCGCGCGCATGGTCACGTTCGGCCATCTCGGCGACGGCAATCTGCACTACAACGTGCAGGCGCCCGAGGGCGTCGACGCGAAGGCGTTCCTCGATAAGTGGCAAAGTGCGATCAACCAGCTCGTCTACGACAGCGTGCATCGCCATCGCGGCAGCATCAGCGCGGAACACGGTCTGGGCCAATTGAAGATCGACGAGGCGATGCACTACAAGCAGGACGTCGAGGTGCAGTTAATGCGCGCCGTCAAACGCGCGCTCGATCCGCTCAACCTGATGAATCCGGGCAAGGTGCTACGCTAGGGTTAGAAGCCTTCGCCGTTTGGTGCGAGGCCCATTGCAGGAGTCGTTGTCGTGAAGATTCGAGTGCTGTCCGATTTGCATCTTGAGAACGACGAGCCCGAGCTGATCCCGCATGCGCATGCGGATCTGATCGTGCTGGCTGGCGACATCCACAATCATGCGGCCGGCCCGCGCTGGGCCGCGCAAACCTTCGACGGCGCCGTGCCGGTGGTCTACGTGCCCGGCAATCACGAGTATTACGACGGCGAATTCGGCGCGCTCGATACGGCCCTCTACGACGCAGCCGCGCAAGTCGACAACGTGCATGTGCTGAACAATGCCGCGCTGGTCGACCCGCAAGGCCGCTGGCGCGTGCTCGGCACCACTTTGTGGACCGACTTCGCGTTATTCGGCGCGGATCCCGAGACGATTGCCGATTCCATCGACGCAGCGCGCCGGGTGATGCTCGACTTCCGCGGGCTGATCCAGATGAACTGGCCGCACGACACCCAGGACTCGCCGCGCGACTTCACCCCTGACGATTCCCTCGCGCTGCACCGCCGGGCGCGCGCCTGGCTCGAAAGCGAACTCGCAAAGCCGTTCGACGGCAAGACGATCGTCGTCACGCATCACGCGCCGCATCGACTGAGTCTGGCCGAGCGCTATGCGGAAGACCTCGTGTCGGCCGGTTTCGTCAATCATTTGCCGGAGCTGGTGCGCTCGCCCGTGGCACTGTGGATTCACGGGCATACGCATACACCGTTCGATTACACCGTGAACGGCACGCGCGTGGTCTGCAATCCACGCGGCTATCTCGACCGGCGCACGCGTCAGCTGGAGAATCCGCAGTTCGCGTGGGACAAGGTCGTCGAAATATAGCGAGCGTCGGCTTGGGGCCAATCTGGGTAGCGCGGCCAGGCGCCGCGCACTACGCTGTGGTTGTCGTTGGGTTCGGGTTCGAATCGGTCAAACCCGCCAAGCCGGTGATCTCCGGAGGTCGCTCATGTGCGGTCGAATCAGCCAGTATCGCGATCCCCATCTGTACGCACGGCACCTCGGCCTCACCGATCCGCTGATGCTGTTCGACGCCGCCGATCGCCGCCCCGGCTACAACCTCGCACCGGGCACCCATCCGCTAGCGATCTACCCGGACCAAACGCTGCACGCGATCCACTGGGGCTATTGCCCGGATTGGGCACGCGCGCAGCATCTGCCGCAGACAATCAACGCGCGCGCCGAAACCGCGCCGCATACGCGCTATTTCGAAGACCTGTGGAAAACCGGACGGGTATTGGTGCCGGCGGACGGCTGGTTCGAATGGCGCATGGAAGCAGCGCCCGGAACATCAAAGGGGGATTACGCGGCGAAATCGGAAACGGAAGCTGAAGCCGACGCAACGATCCGCCAGCCCTACTTCGTGCATCTGAAAAGCGACCTACCGATGTACCTCGCGGCGCTATCGAGCGTACGCGGCACGGAACCGCAAACGGAAGGCATGGGATTGGTGATCGTGACGGCTACCGCCGACGCGGGTCTGATCGACGTACACGGCCGGCGCCCGCTGGTGTTCGCCCCGGAGGCGGCGCGCCGCTGGCTGGATCCGGCCCTGCAATTCGACGAACTCGAACAGCTTGCACGCAGCGCCTGCCTACCCGCCGCGCGGTTCCGCTGGCATCGGGTGAGTCCCGAGGTGGACCGCACGCTCAACGACGAACCGGGTCTGATCGAAGCGCTGCCCTGAACCTGCGGAGCGCGCGCGAGCTTCAGACCCTCAGCGATCGCCCCGTTGCCCCTGCGAATCGGCGCTCTCGACCTTGATCGGCACCAATTGCGGCTGCTGGTCACGCAGACGGCGCAGCAGATCACGCGATGCGGCGATTCCGATCAGTCCCAGCATGACGGCCACGCCGATCATCAGATGCGTATCCATGAGTTCCTCGTCCTTCAAGTATTGCGGTTGGTGCGATGTGCCGAACGGCGGCAAATTGAACGCGTCCGGCTGAATGCGGCAGCCCATGAACCACACGTTAACAAATCGACCGCGGTGCAGAAGTAAGGAAATGTTGCGGCGCGGTAGTTATGTAACAGGCTGTCACGCCATCCCGGCCTGAAACCGTCAACAATGGTCAACCGCGCGCGCGGTGCTGCCTCAGGTGCGTGCGAACTGGCGCAACTCTTCGTGATCGACGGCCAGCGTGACGGGCAGTTCTTCGCGCAGGAATTCGACCCAGGTCCGAATTTTCGCGTCCAGATACTGCCGGGACGGATACAGCGCATACAGATTCATTTCCTGCGATGTGTATTCCGGCAACAGCCAAACGAGTTCACCGCTACGCAAGCCGCTGATCGCCGAGTAGATCGGAATCAGTCCGATCCCCATGCCACTGCACGCCGCGACCGCCATGGCTTCGGCGACGTTCACCTGGAAGGTGGCTGGGCCGAGCGCGATGGTTTCTTCGCCATTCGGGCCGTCGAATACCCATTTGTCGGTCGGAAACACCGGCGTGACCATCTGCAGGCAGGTGTGGTGCGCGAGGTCCGCGGGCGTTTGGGGCACGCCGTGCCGCTCCAGATAAGTTGGCGACGCGCACGCGATGCTGAACGCGCTGCCCAGCCGCTGCGACACCAGCCCCGAATCCGGGAGACCGGTTGCCAGTGTCAGCGACACGTCAAAGCCTTCGTCGAGCAGATCGGGCATGCGCTGCGCGAGCGTCAGTTCGATATGCACGTCTGGATAGCGCTCCTGATAGCGGCCCACCGCCGGCACCACATAGTGCTGGCCGAAACTCGTCATGGCGTGGACCTTGAGCTTGCCGGACGGACGCGCATGGGCGTCGCCGGCCTCCGCTTCCGCCTGATCCACGTACGCGAGGATCTGCTCGCAGCGCTGCAGATAGCGCTCACCCGCCTCGGTCAAGGCGATCCGGCGCGTGGTGCGGTTCAAAAGACGCGTGCGCAGATGCGCTTCCAGGTCGGAAACCGCGCGCGACGCGTACGCCGTGGTCGTGTTCAGATGCTGCGCGGCACCCGTAAAGCTGCCCGCTTCGACGACTCGGACAAATACGCGCATGTTTTGAAGCGTATCCATACTTTTCCCTTGTGATCGGTAGCGATTGTTACACGATTCGCAAAGGCGATTGTCTCATATCCCGTAAAAAATGCCTTGCATCTTTACCGGTTATTCCCCAATCAATCAAAAAATATAATGACACACATGCTTCTATAGCCAATTTTGGAGGAAATCGTGCAGTCTCCGGTACAAAAAGGGATCGCCGCGACCGCGGTTCTTACGATCCTATTAACAATCGCCGGCTGTGCCAGTACCGGAGGCATCGCGCCGCAAGAGCGCGGAATCGAGCCCTCCTCGCTCGATGCAGGCAACGCCATCCGGGCCGCCAATGCGGACGCCCAATGGCCGGCCGCCGACTGGTGGCGCGCCTATAACGATCCGCAGCTCAATGAGTGGGTCGAAGCCGCACAGGCGGGCAATCCGAGTCTCGCGGTCGCTCAGGCGCGGGTGCGCGAAGCCGTGTCGATGGCGGGCGTGGCTCGCTCGGCACTCTCGCCGCAAGTCAACGGCAGCCTGTCGATCCAGCGTCAGAAATGGGCGGACAACCTCTATTACGGCCCGGGCCCGCTCGCGGGCGAGCAGTCGTGGAACAACACCGGCACGCTGGGCCTGTCGTACAACCTCGATCTGTGGGGCAAGGACAAGAACGCCGCCGAGCGCGCGCTCGACGCCGCCCATGCGAGCGCCGCTGACTTCCGCGCCGCCCAGCTCGAACTGGAAGGCAACGTGGTGCGCACGTACATCGAACTGTCGCTGAACTACGCGCTGCTCGATATCGCCAAATCCACGTTGCAGCAACAGCAGCAGATCGCCGACCTCGCGAACCGGCGTCTGAAAGGCGGCATCGGCACCCAGCTCGAAGTGAGCCAGGCCGAAACGCCGCTGCCGGAATACGAACGCCAGATCGACGCGATCGAAGAAAAGATCGCGCTCGGCCGCAATCAGATGGCCGCACTGGCCGGCAAGGGTCCGGGCGCCGGCGACGCGATCCAGCGTCCGACGCTCTCGCTCGACACCACGCCCGCCGGCCTGCCGAGCGCACTGCCCGCGGATCTGATCGGCCATCGGCCGGACGTGGTCGCGGCGCGCTGGACGGTCGCGGCGCAAGCGCGCGGCATCGACGTCGCCAAGGCCAACTTCTATCCGGACATCAACCTGCTGGCGTCGATCGGCGGCTATGCCGCGATGGGGCCGCTGTTCCAGTTCATGAAGGATCCGTCGCATAGCTGGAGCGCGGGTCCCGCGCTGTCGCTGCCGATCTTCGATGGCGGACGGCTGCGCTCGCAGCTCGGCGCGGCGTCGGCCGGGTATGACGAGGCGGTGGATCGCTATAACCAGTCGATCGTCGGCGCGCTGAAGGACATCTCCGATCAAGTGATCCGGATCCGTTCGCTCGCCACCCAGGCGCAAGACGCCGACCGTTCGGTCGCAGCGGCGCGCAAGAACTACGATCTGGCGCGCGAAGGGTATCGGCGCGGTTTGACCGACTATCTGAATGTGCTGATCGCGCAAAGCCAGTTGCTGCGCGCGCAGGAAGGCGTCGCGAAGATTCAGGCCGAACGGCTGGGCGCGCATGCGTCGCTGGTCACGGCACTGGGCGGCGGACTCGACGAACCCGCCAATGGTCCGCAGGCAAACGAGACGTTGCCGGCGCATGGGAAGGGCAAAGGCCAGCCGGCTGCGGCTGCGTCGGGCGCGTTGGCGCACACGGCCTCGGCTGACCGCGCCGGGACCACCGCACCGGCACCGGCCCAGTCCGGCACCACGCACGCCCAGGGGTCGTCCACCAACGCGCCCGCGGCTGAGTAAGGAAGCCGGCCATGTCAGCCTCTCCTTCTCCCACCCCGCGCCTGGCATCGTTTGCCGCGCTCTACTCGGCCGCCGCCGACTGGGCGCGCACCGACGGCCTCACGTGGATCTATCTGTTCAAAGCGCTCGCCGCCTGCTTCCTCGCGCTCGGCATCGCGATGAAGCTCGACCTGCCGCAACCGCGCACCGCGATGACCACCGTGTTCATCGTGATGCAGCCGCAAAGCGGGATGGTGTTCGCCAAGAGCTTCTACCGGATCTGCGGCACGCTGGTCGGTCTCGTCGTGATGCTTGCGTTGATCGGCCTGTTCGCGCAGCAGCCTGAACTGTTCATCGTCACGACCGCGATCTGGGTTGGCATCTGCACCGCCGGGGCCGCGCGCAATCGCAACTTCAAGTCGTACGGTTTCGTGCTGGCCGGCTACACCGCCGCGTTGATCGGCATTCCGGCCTCGCAGCATCCGGATGGCGCGTTTCTGAGCGCGCTCACGCGGGTGGCCGAGGTGGTGGTCGGCATCATCTGCGCGGGCGCGGTCAGCGGGCTGGTGTTTCCGCAATTCGCCGGCTTGCAGATGCGCGGCACCGTGCGCGCGCGGTTCTCGGCGTTCGTCGAGTATGTGTCGGCCTCCTTGGGCGGCCGCAACGACCGCGCGCAGATCGAAGCGACGAACGCACGCTTTGTCGCCGACATCGTCGGATTCGAAGCGGCGCGCAGTGTTGCCGTATTCGAAGGTCCCGATTCGCGGATGCGCGGTGGCCGTCTCGCGCGTCTGAACAGCGAGTTCATGACCGCTTCGACGCGCTTTCACGCGCTGCATCAGTTGATGAACCGGCTTCGCGATACGAATACAAGCGGTGCGCTCATCGCGATCGACGCGCTGGAGCCGTACTTCAAGGAAATCGCCCCGCTGCTCGCGAAATCCGGCGAACCGGTGCTGAGCGCGACAGATGCCGCCCACGCCGCCGCGCAACTCGACGCGTACAAGGCGGAGCTGCCCAAGCGGGTGCGCGCAACACGCGACGCGCTGGAAACGCAGCCGGACGCGCCGCTGCTCGACTTCGATACCGGCGCCGAACTGCTGTACCGCTTCATCGAAGATCTGCACGCGTACGTGGCCACCTATGCGTCGCTTGCGGTCGACACGCACGAACGCGAGCGCTGGATCGAGCGCTACGAGCCGAAGACGAACGGGATCGCGGCGGGCGTCGCCGGTGTGCGTGCGGCCATCGTCATGATGGTGCTCGGCGCATTCTGGATCGCGACCGCGTGGCCGAGCGGCTCGACTCTGACGTTGGACGCCGCGGCGGTGTGCGCGCTGGCGTCGTCCTCGCCGGATCCGAAGCGCACGGCATTCCAGATGGCGGGCGGCACGCTGGTCGCCTCGGTGATGGGCATGTTCGCGGTGTACGGCGTATATCCGCACATCGACGGCTTTCCGCTGCTGTGCACCGCGCTCACGCCGTTCCTGCTGCTCGGCGTGTTCATGACGACGCGGCCCGCGCTGGCCGGCTACGGCGTCGGCTACTGCATCTTCTTCTGCTTCCTCGCCGGCCCGGACAACCTGATTCACTACGACCCGAGCGGCACCATTAACGACGCGATTGCGCTGGTGCTGTCGATGCTGGTGTGCGCAATTGCCTTTGCCGTGCTGCTGCCGCCTTCGACGCCGTGGATGCGCAACCGTCTGCTGATGGACCTGCGCCGTCAGGTGGCGCTGGCAAGCCGTGCGGGGATGCGCCGGGTACGTTCACGCTTCGAGAGCGGCGCACGCGATCTGATGTCCCAGATCAACGCGCTCGCGCAGAACGAACCGGAGCTCAAACGTGACACCTTGCGCTGGCTCTTCTCGGTGCTCGAAGTGGGCAACGCGATGATCGATCTGCGCCGCGAGTTGGCGGCGCTGCCCGCCGACGCGCGCTACGCGAAGTCGATGCCGTGGCGCGTCACATTGCGTGCGATGCGCGATGCGGTGGCCGCACTTTTCGAACGGCCGCGCGCGGACCGCTTTGACCGCGCACTCGCCGCCACCACCGACGCGATTGCCGCGGTTCAACTGATGCTGGCCACCTTCACGCCACCACGTGAGGAACGGCATCAACTGCAACGCATTTTGAGTCAACTGCATTTCATTCGTACCGCGCTGCTCGATCCGCAATCGCCGCTTGAACCGCTGATGAGCGGACGGGCCGACGCGCCAGAAGGAGTTCGTCATGCCACGTGATATCGCCGTTTTCGACGCCTACGTGCCGGCCATTGTGCTGCTGTTCATCGCGGGCGCCGCGCTTACCTGGGTGTTGGACCGCGTGATTGCCTATACGGGCATCTATCGCGTGGTGTGGCATCCGTCCTTGTTCCGGGCCAGCTTGCTCGTGTGTGTGTGCGGCGTGCTGGGTCTCGCCGTTTATCGTTGATCAGAGTCGAAACATGACCATCCGAAATATTGTTGGCTTCGTCGCGACAGCCATTATTTTTATCGTCGCGATTTTGATTGGGCGCGCGTTGTGGGTTCATTACATGGATGAACCATGGACGCGCGATGGGCGCGTGCGCGCTGAGATTGTGAATGTGGCGCCTGATGTTTCCGGTGCGGTTGTGGATTTGCCTGTTAAGGATAACCAACTGGTTAAGAAGGGGGATCTGTTAATGCAGATCGATCCTTCGCATTATCAGATTGCTGTTGAGCAGGCTGAAGCTGCTGTTGCTGCGCGTAAGGCTGAGTTGCAGATGAAGCGGGATGATGCGCAGCGGCGGGCGGATATGGATGCTTTGGTTGTGTCCAAAGAGAGTCGTGAGAATGCTACTCATACTGCGTCTGCTGCTGAGGCTTCTTATCAGCAGGCTTTGGCTGCGCTTGATGCTGCCAAGTTGAATCTTGAGCGGACTCGGGTTGTTGCGCCGGTTGATGGGTATGTTACTAATCTGAATGTTTTTCGAGGGGATTATGCGACTGCTGGTTCAGCTAAGCTGGCGATTGTTGATAGTCATTCATTCTGGGTTTATGGGTATTTTGAGGAGACTAAGCTTCCTCATGTTCGGGTCGGTGATAAGGCTGAGGTTCGGTTGATGAGTGGGGGCACCTTGCAGGGGCATGTCGAGAGCATCTCTCGGGGAATCTATGATCGGGATAATCCCGAGAGCCGCGAACTGCTGGCTGATGTGAATCCCACCTTTAATTGGGTTCGGTTGGCGCAGCGCGTGCCCGTGCGGGTGAGGATTGATTCTGTGCCCGAGGGCGTCGTGCTGGCTGCTGGGATTACTTGTACTGTTGTTGTTACGCCAAGCTAAGTAATTTGCCTGCGCGGCGCTTGTTCCTGTGTGTGCCTGCGGTGTTGGCCTTTCCTTGTTTTGTTAGTGGTCTATTCGCGTTGCCCCTGTGCGGGGCGGCACTCACTTCTCTTAGCCGGCCGCAAAGAGAAGTAAGCAAGAGAAAGCGGCTCACACCGCTAACTCTTAAGCGGGTCCCCCGCGCAGCCACGGTAGTGGTGCATCTGGAATCCGTGCCCCCGCACATTCACCGTTAGTGACTAAGGGCTCATTCGCTCCCCCTCCGCACTGCGTGCGTCGCGGATGGATTTGCCTGGGAAACCTAAGGTTTAGATTGCGCGTAGCGGGTGCCATCGGCTTCGCCTCGGCAGCGCGGTGCGCGCCGAGGTGTTGCGTTAGTTGCGAAGCTTCAAGCGCAGGGCTTAATTTGCGGGTCCTCATCCGCGGCCCGTCATTTCCCGCGCTTCGCTGTTTATAGCCTGAACTTTCCAACCATCTGCTTCAGGCCGCGGGCCTGGTCGTCCAGCGATCTGGCGGCCGCTGTTGCCTGTTCCACCAACGCCGCGTTCTGCTGTGTGCCGGAATCCATTTGCGTTACCGCAAGATTGATCTCTTCAATCCCCGCGCTCTGTTCCGATGACGCCGCCGAAATCTCGCCCATGATGTCAGTCACACGCTTCACCGCCTTCACCACTTCGTCCATGGTCTGACCGGCATCCTGCGCCAATGTCGAGCCGTTGCTCACGCGCTCCACCGACGTGCTGATCAACCCCTTGATCTCCTTCGCGGCAGCCGCGCTGCGCTGGGCGAGATTGCGCACTTCCGCGGCGACCACCGAAAATCCTCGGCCCTCCTCGCCCGCTCGCGCAGCTTCCACCGCGGCGTTCAACGCAAGAATGTTGGTCTGGAATGCAATCCCTCAATCACGCCGATGATGTCGCCAATGCTGCGCGCGCTGTCATTAATCTCGTTCATCGTCGCAACCACGCGGCTCACCACGTCGCCGCCCTTCTCCGCAATCTCCGAAGCATTGTTGGCCAGCGTGCTCGCCTGCTTCGCGTTGTCAGCGTTCTGACGCACCGTGGAAGTCAATTGCTCCATGCTGCTAGCCGTCCGCTCGAGTGCCATCGCCTGCTGCTCGGTGCGCTGCGAGAGGTCGAGATTGCCCATCGAAATTTCGCCCGACGCAGTAGCAATCGCGTCCGCGCTGGACGCAATGTCGGAAACCGTCGTCGCGAGCCCGCTTTGCATGTCGTGTAGCGCGTACAGCATGCTCGACTTGTCCTTGCGGCCCAACGCGATCTGGTTCGACAGGTCGCCCGCGGCAATCCGGCTGGCAATTTCCTTCGCGTAAGCGGGCTCTCCGCCGAGCTGGCCGGCAAGGCGCCGCACCACCCACTCGCTAATGCCAAACGCCAGCGCGATCAGCGCCACGGTCATCACCGCAATCATCACGAACGACGAATGGAAGATGAAACCCGACGCTTCGATGGTCGCCTTCGCCGCGGTTCCGCGCTGCGCTACGAGTTCGTCAACGAGTTTTTCAAGCTTGCCGGTCTCGACCAGCAGCGAAACGTCCTGTGTGCCAACCTGCCAGTTCATCTGCGAAAGATCGAGCGGCTGTGCTTTCACAAGCGTCACAAAATCACGCAAGTGGCCGCTCCACACGGCAACGGCAGTGGCAAATTTCTTCTGCTGATCGACAGCCTTCGCGTCGGATGTGTCGACGTACTGCTGCAGCGTGCCGAGTTCCGTGGCGAGACCGCTCAAGCCCTTGTCGATGTCGGCGCCGAGGTCATCGCGCTCCTTGGCGGTGGTCGCGGTAAGCAGCATCTTTTGCGCGCGGCTTGCGCGCAGCATGTGGCCACGCGCTTCTTCAGCAGCGCGGCTCGCCACGTGGCCCTGGTCGTAGATCGATTGCGCGGAAGCATTCAGGCGGCTGATCTGGGTCAGCGAAAACACGCCAATCGCGAGCGTGCCAATCAGCAGCACGGCAAACGCAAGCCGCAGCATCGCCTTCACCGACAAACCCTTCAGCCGCACGGCACGCGAGCGGCCGCCCTGCCCATGCGACGGCGACGGCTTGCCCGTCGCTTCCCCTTCCGGTACGAACCCCGCGCCCGACTGACCGCCCAGCGAAACTGCTTTCATATTCCTCGTCCCCACGTATCGCACTGCCAGAAAGGTCGGTTCCGGCATTGATGCTTATCTCTCCGGGTCTACGGCATAAACGTCTGCGATCTTTAACGCCGCTTGCGTCATGCCGACCGTCGTGCCCGGTCCTCGACGCATCGCTTTGTAAGCTTCGCGCCCGCGACCGTTTTATACACGGCCAAAAATCCCCAAACCGCATTTATCCAATGACTTGCCAAAGACCCGTGGTAATGGCGACACACTCATCACGAGCACCGCCACGGTGCACCAGACATCCGCTTTCCGCGCAGCCGTGGTGCCCAGATAGATCCACAAATGTCCGATTCTCGACAAAACTTGTCCTTACATTTCGGATAGGCCACATTAAACTTCGACAATTGGCTGACAAAACCGGGCGCCGCGTCGAAATGCCGCACCATTCGAGCGGGCACGTGAACAGGCAGAACGACGCCGCACCGGCACCCCGAAATCGTTACTTTTCATCCTCTCCTCTCTCTCATCTAGCGTATGGAAACGAGCCTCGATAAAAGCGCCCTCGCCGGCGCCGCAGCTTCTCCCGCGGGTTCCACCAATCCCGCTACCCCTGCCGCCGCGCAGCCGGCCGCTAAAGTTCAGCGCACGGTCTACTCCGTGCTGGGCGCGATCAGCTTTTCGCACCTGCTCAACGACATGATCCAGTCGTTGATTCTGGCGATCTACCCGATGCTGAAAGACAACTTTTCGCTGTCGTTCGGGCAGATCGGGCTGATTACGCTGACCTACCAGATCACCGCGTCGCTGCTGCAACCGCTGGTCGGCAGCTATACGGACAAGCATCCGAAGCCGTATTCGCTGCCCGTCGGCATGGGCTTCACGCTCTGCGGCCTGCTGCTGATGTCGGTCGCGCCGAGTTTCGGCGTGCTGCTGGTCGCAGCGGCGCTGGTCGGCTGCGGCTCGTCGGTGTTCCATCCGGAATCGTCTCGGGTGGCGCGCATGGCCTCGGGCGGCCGCCACGGTCTGGCGCAGTCGCTGTTCCAGGTGGGCGGCAATGCGGGTTCGTCGCTCGGACCGTTGCTCGCCGCGTTGATCGTGATTCCGCACGGCCAGCGCAGCATCGCGTGGTTCTCGGTGGCGGCGCTGGTCGCGATCGTCGTGCTCACGCAGATCGGCCGCTGGTACAAGCAGCATCCGTCGGTGAAGAAGGTGCATGCGCAGACCGCTCACGCCACGCTCTCGCGCAACCAGGTCATGCTCGCGATGGGCGTGCTGATCCTGCTCGTGTTCTCGAAGTACTTCTACCTCGCCAGCATCAACAGCTATTTCACGTTCTATCTGATCGACAAGTTCCATCTGCCGGTACAGGCCGCGCAAATCCACCTGTTCGTGTTCCTCGCGGCGGTCGCGGCGGGCACGGTGATCGGCGGTCCGATCGGCGACAGGATCGGCCGCAAGTATGTGATCTGGGTGTCGATCCTCGGCGTTGCACCGTTCACGCTGCTGCTACCGTACGCCAACCTGTTCTGGACCGGCGTGCTGACGGTGATCATCGGTATCGTGCTGGCCTCGGCGTTCTCGGCGATCCTCGTCTATGCGCAGGAACTGATCCCCGGCAAGGTGGGGATGGTGGCGGGCCTCTTCTTCGGGTTCGCGTTCGGCATGGGCGGAGTCGGCGCTGCCGTGCTCGGGCAGTTGGCCGACGCCACCAGCATCGCCTATGTCTACAAGGTCTGCTCCTTCCTGCCGCTGATCGGCGTGCTGACGGTATTTCTGCCGAATGTCGAAGGCAAGCGCGCGAAAGCGTAGTGATGCTTCACGGGAAGTGAATGAGGGAAAGGCGCTTCGGCGCCTTTTTTCTTTCCCTCGCGCTTATGGTGAACCCGCGTTGTCCGCACGGCCGCGCGTGCTCTATGCTTGTGCGGAAGTACGCACCGCTTTCTCGCCAAATCCAACAGCCGTACGACTCGCCAACCGCTCACTCACGCAGCAGAAGGATCGCCGCCGATGACCACCTACCGCGACTTCCACCGCCGTTCGATCGAGAACCCCGAAGACTTTTGGCGTGAACAGGCGCAGCGGATTCATTGGCAAACGCCGTTCGATGCGGTGCTCGACCGCTCGAATCCGCCGTTCGCGCGCTGGTTCGTCGGCGGCCGCACGAATCTTTGTCATAACGCGGTGGACCGGCATCTGGCCGAGCGCGCACAGCAGAACGCGCTGGTGTACGTGTCGACGGAAACCGGTATCGAGCGGCGCTACACCTACGCCGAGCTGCACGCGGAAATCAACCGCATGGCCGCGGTGATGCGCTCGCTAGGCGTGAAGCGCGGCGATGTGGTGCTGCTCTATCTGCCGATGATCCCCGAAGCGCTGTTCGCGATGCTCGCGTGCGCGCGGCTCGGCGCGATTCACTCGGTGGTGTTCGGCGGCTTCGCGGCGCCCAATCTGGCGGCGCGCATCGACGATGCGAAACCGGTGCTGATCGTGACTGCCGACGCCGGCGCACGCGGCGGCAAGGTGATCGACTACACGCCGCTGGTGGACGAGGCGCTTGCGCGTGCAACCCACAAGACGCCGCACGTGCAGCTGATCGACCGACAGCTCGCGCCCGAGCGCCTGAACGCAAGCTACCTCGTCGCCTACGAGCCGTTGCGCGAACAGTTTTTCGACGCGCATGTGTCATGCGAATGGCTCGAATCGAACGAGCCTTCGTATGTGCTGTACACCTCGGGCACCACCGGCAAGCCGAAGGGCGTCCAGCGCGACGTCGGTGGCTATGCGGTGGCGCTGGCGGCGTCGATGGAACACATCTTTCAGGGCAAGCCCGGCGACACGATGTTCACCGCGTCGGACGTGGGCTGGGTGGTCGGCCACAGCTACATCGTCTATGCACCGCTGATCGCGGGCCTCACGACGGTGATGTACGAAGGCACGCCGATTCGTCCGGACGGCGGCATCTGGTGGCGCCTCGTCGAACAGCACAAGATCAATCTGATGTTCACCGCGCCGACCGCGCTACGGGTGCTGAAAAAGCAGGATCCAGCGCTGCTGAAAAAATCCGATCTGTCGAGCCTGCGCGCACTGTTCCTGGCCGGCGAGCCGCTCGACGAACCAACCGCGACATGGATCGCCGATGCGCTCGGCAAACCTGTGATCGACAACTACTGGCAGACCGAAACCGGCTGGCCGATGCTGGCGATTCCACGCGGCGTCGAAGCGCTGCCCACCAAGCTCGGCTCGCCGGGCGTGCCGTCGGCCGGGTTCAATCTGACCTTGCGTAACGAACTGACGGGTGAGCCCTGCCCGACCGGCGAAAAAGGCGTGCTCACGCTGGAATATCCGCTGCCGCCGGGCTGCATGTCGACGGTGTGGGGCGACGACACGCGCTTCATCAGCACTTACTGGTCGAGCATTCCCAACCAGGAGGTCTACTCGACCTTCGACTGGGGCATTCAGGATGAAGACGGTTACGTGACGATCCTCGGCCGCACCGACGACGTGATCAACGTCGCCGGCCATCGGCTCGGCACGCGCGAAATCGAAGAAGCGTTATCGAGCCACGCGGCGGTCGCGGAAGTGGCCGTGGTCGGCGTGACCGATGCGCTGAAGGGTCAGGCGGCCATGGCCTTCGTCGTGCTGCGCGACGCGCAAGCCTACGCGGACGACAAGGCGCGCGCCAAGCTCGAAGCCGAACTCACCGCCACCGTCGATCGCCGGCTCGGCGCGATTGCGCGGCCGGCGCGTGTGGTGGTGGTATCGATGCTGCCGAAGACCCGCTCGGGCAAGCTGCTGCGCCGCGCGATTGCCGCGCTCGCGGAAGGACGCGAACCGGGCGATTTGCCGACGATCGAGGATCCGTCGGCGTTGCAGCAGGTGCGCGAGGCGTTGGGAGACTCAACGAAACACTAGTCAGCGCCAAAGCGGCGAGCAGGTCACGCCACCCGGCGCGCCGCTAAAAACCGCGTCAGAATCGCATTCGAATACGTCCCCGCGATCTCTGTGAGAAACGACACGAACGATTGCGGCGCGTGATCGTCAGCGGTGTCGGAGATGGTGCGCACCACTGCGCACGGCACGCCGTACTCGTAACAAACCTGCGCGATCGCCGCGCCTTCCATCTCGACCGCGAGCGCGTCCGGCAGCGCATCGCGCAAGGCTTTGACGCCTGTTGCACTCGCGACGAACTGATCTCCGCTGATGATCAAGCCGCGATGCACGCGCGGCTCGCGCGTGCCGAGGCGCGCAGCCGACGCGGCACCCTCTTCAGCGACAAAACGCTCGCAGGCCGCGGCCAGTTGATCGGCGAGCGCCCCATCGGCTGCGAAGCGCGATACGCCGAGCAGCGGCACCTCGAATCGCGGAAACAACGGCGACGCGTCGAGATCGTGCTGCATCAGCACGTTGGCAACGACGATATCGCCGACCCGCACCTCGGTCCCCACTCCGCCCGCGACACCTGTAAACACGATCGCTTCGACATCGAACGCATGAATCAAGGCACTGACCGTGGCCGCCGCCGCGACCTTGCCGACGCGCGCCAGTGTCACAACGCAAGGCGCGCCGTGCACGGTGCCGAGGTGATAGTCACGCTGACCGTGAGTGATGGTGCGTACGCCGGATTCGGCGCGCATCGCTTCGATCAGATCGCCGAGTTCCTGCGGCAAGGCCGCCAGAATCCCGAGCGGACGATGGGAGACCGGCGCGCCGCTGCGCGCTGGATCGATGCCGGTTGTAGCCGCAGCCGCACCTGTCACGCGTGCACCGTCCGCCCCTGCTCCGTGTATCCCGCCCGTGCTCATTCGACCGCCTGCAATTTGGCGACCGCGAGTGCCAACCATTTCTCGCCGTGCCGTTTGAATTTGACCTGGGCCTTGGCATCCGTGCCGCCACCTTCCAGCGCCGTGATCGTGCCTTCCCCAAACTTGGTGTGGAACACCTGCTGCCCCACGCGAAAACCTGTTTCCGCTGCGCGCTGTTCGTTCGCGAAGGCCGGCAACGGCGCCGGCGTCGACGACGAAGGCCCCGTGTAACCCGGCCGCGCGAACCAGTCGCGACCGTAGCCGGCGTTATCCGAACGGCCGCCCCAACGCGCGCCCGCCTCGACCTTCGGCGTGAGCCACTTGAGGGTTTCCTGCGGCAGTTCGTCGAAGAAGCGCGAGCGGATGTTATAGCGCGTCTGGCCATGCAGCATCCGGCTCTGCGCAAACGACAGATACAACCGCTCCTTGGCCCGCGTGATCGCCACGTACATCAGACGGCGCTCTTCTTCCAGGCCGTCCGACTCCATCGCGCTGTTTTCATGCGGGAACAGCCCTTCTTCGAGCCCGGTGATGAACACCGCCGTGAACTCCAGGCCCTTGGCCGCGTGCACCGTCATCAATTGCACGGCCTCCTGACCGGCTTGCGCCTGGTTGTCGCCCGCTTCAAGCGAGGCGTGCGACAGGAAACCGGCGAGCGGTGTCATCGTGTCCGGGTTTTGCGCCGGATCGGCGATGCCGGGGGCATCCAGCACGACGATATTCGGATCGTCGGTAGCGACAGCCAACTCGGGCGCCGCGGTTGTGCCCGGGCGCAGCGGAATCGAGCGCGCCGGCGTATCCATGCCGTAGCCTTCTTCGCTGACGAAAGCCGCCGCCGCGTTGACCAGTTCCTGCAAATTCTCGAGCCGATCCTGGCCTTCGCGTTCGTTCTGATAGAACTCCGTGAGACCACTCGTGCTAACCACGTATTCGACCGTTTCCGGCAGGCTCATCTGCTGCGTTTCCGCGCGCATCCTGCCGATCAGGTTCGCGAAACTCGCCAGGCTCGACCCCGCCTTGCCCGCGACATACGGAATTGCCGCAGCCATCGAGCAGTTGTACAGACGCGCCGCATCGGCCAGTTGCTCGATCGAGCGCGCGCCGATGCCGCGCGTGGGGAAATTGACGACGCGGGCGAACGCGGTGTCGTCGTTCGGATTGTCGATCAGGCGCAAATAGGCGAGCGCGTGCTTGACTTCCTGACGTTCGAAAAAGCGCAGACCGCCGTACACCCGGTACGCGATGCCCGCGTTGACCAGCGTGTGTTCGATGGTGCGCGACTGCGCGTTGCTGCGATACAGGATGGCGACTTCGCTGCGCGACGTGCCGGTGCTGATCAGCGCCTTGATTTCCTCGACGATCCAGCCGGCTTCTTGTGTATCGGTGGCGGACTCGTAGACGCGTACCGGTTCGCCGTGACCCGCGTCGGTACGCAGATTCTTGCCCAGACGCCGCGAGTTGTTGGCGATCAGTTGATTGGCCGCGTCGAGGATATGGCCGTGCGAGCGGTAGTTCTGTTCCAGCTTGATCATGTGCCGGACGTTGAACTCGTGTTCGAAGTCGCGCATGTTGCCGACGTTCGCGCCGCGAAACGCGTAGATCGACTGGTCGTCGTCGCCGACGGCGAAGATCGAGTTGGTCTGCCCGGCCAGCAACTTCAGCCACGCATATTGCAGCTTGTTGGTGTCCTGGAACTCGTCGACGAGGATGTGCCTGAAGCGCGCCTGATAGTGGGCGCGCAGCGGCGGGTTGTGCGCGAGCAGTTCAAAGCAGCGCAGCAGCAGTTCCGGAAAGTCGACGACGCCTTCGCGCTGGCATTGCTGGTCGTAGGCTTCGTAGAGTTCGACGAATTTGCGGTTGAAGTTATCCGTGGCGTCGACGTCTTTCGGCCGCAGGCCTTGTTCTTTGGAATTGTTGATGAAGTACTGGAGGTTTTTCGCCGGGTACTTTTCATCGTCGATGTTGAGGCCCTTCATGAGGCGCTTGATCGCGGAGAGCTGGTCCGCGGTATCGAGGATCTGGAAGGTGGCGGGCAGGCCTGCGTCGCGATGGTGCGCGCGGAGCATGCGGTTGCACAGGCCGTGGAAGGTCCCAATCCACATGCCGCGTGTGTCGATGGGCAAGAGTGCCGACAGACGCGACATCATTTCGCGGGCGGCTTTATTGGTGAAGGTCACCGCCAGGATGGTGGCGGGTGACGCGAGGCCGTGCTGGATGAGCCACGCGATCCGCGTGATGAGGACGCGGGTTTTGCCGCTGCCCGCGCCTGCAAGGATGAGCGCTGGCTCGTTGGGGAGCGTGACGGCAGCGTGTTGTTCGGGGTTTAGATTGGCTAGCAGATCGGGCATTTTTTGGGAGGACGGCGAGGGCGTTCGATATTATATGCCCCTGCGGGGTTAGGGTTTTTTTGCGGTTTTTGCCTGTGCGGCGCTTTTTGGTTGTTCGCCTGCGGGGTTGGCCTTTCCTTGTTTTCTTATTGGTTTATTAGCGTTGCCCCTGTGCGGGGCAACCTACTTTTCTTTGCCTGCCTGCCGCAAAGAGAAGCAAGAGAAAGCGGCTCAAACCGCTAACCCTTAAGCGGGTCCCCCGCGCAGCCACGGTAGTGGTGCATCTGGAATCTGTGTTCTCGCACACTCCGCGTGAGTGACAAGGCAGTCATTCTTCCGGCGGCGCTGCGCGCGCCGACGCGGTAGTTCATCAAACCGTGGGCTATCGGCTATTGCCGATGCCTCGCCCCGCGCCGTCAAGCCGCAGGTGTTGCCGGCCCTTAGCGGAAATTCGGCAACCACCAGCTATCACGCGCTTACCGCAACTTCTTTGGGCCGATGGCCGCTTCGGGTGTTAGGGGTGCGCAAGTGGCCGCTAGCCGCTCGGACACCCGGCGGTACTCCCGCGGCCATCCGACGTTTTCAGCGCGTGGCCGAAGGCCCCCACCCAAGCCAATCGAATCCGGCGGTTCGGAGCGGCCCCTTCCGGCGAGCACGTAGTGCGAGGCGGGAAGTATGACTGCCTTGTCACTACCGCGGAATGTGCGAGAACACAGATTCCAGATGCACCACTACCGCATCTGCGCGGGGGACCCGCTTAAGAATTAGCGGTTTGAGCCGCTTTCTCTTGCCTCTCTTTGCGGCAGGCAAAGAGAAGTGAGTGCCGCCCCGCACAGGGGCGACGCTAATAAACCAATATCAAATCAAGGAAAGGCCAACGCCGCGGGCATGTAGACAAAAAGCACCGAGTAGGCAACCAATTCAAGAAAAGGCCAAACCGGACCGCTCCCGGCGCCACCCCCCCGCCTGCTGTAGAATTTGACCCTCTGTCCGGCGTCGCGCAACGACGCCCCCTCCCGAAGGTCATCGTCGATGCAAATTCAGATTCACAAGGAAGTCGATGCGCGCGGGCTGATGTGCCCGCTCCCCATTTTGCGCGCCAAGAAAGCGCTCGCCGACATGGAAAGCGGCCAGATTCTCAAAGTGCTTGCCACCGATCCCGGCTCGCAGCGCGATTTCGCCGCGTTCGCCAAGCAAACCGGCAACGAAATCGTCGAAAGCTCAGTACACGACAAGATTTTCACGTTTCTGATGAAGCGACGCTGAAATACGCGTATCAAAGCTCGCGTGTGAAGAAAACCTCACGCACCGAGTCACGCGCGACAAGAGGCGTCCCCGGTGAGAGACGCCCCTGGCCAACCACTCCTGGCCGCGCGCCCCGTAGGCAGGCTCCACTAAACGGTGTTCCTCGGCCCCCCAAAACAAAAGGCGCTGTACCCGCAAATCCGGGACACAGCGCCTTTTTAACGTCTGACTGACGTGTATCAACGAGAGGCTAACAGCGCAAGGAATTCTGCGCGACTACCCAGTTGCTCAGCCTTCCAGCACCGGCGAACGGGTACGCAAATACTCTTCGAAATCCGCTGCCACTTCCGGGTGACGCAGCGCGAACTCGACCGTCGCCTTCAGATAACCCAGCTTGCTGCCGCAGTCGAACCGCGTGCCGTGGTACTTGTACGCCAGCACCTGTTCATCGGCGAGCAGCGATTGAATCGCGTCCGTCAGCTGCAATTCGCCACCCGCGCCCGGCTTCAGCGCGCGCAGATGTTCGAAGATCCGCGGCTTCAGCACATAGCGGCCCACCACGCCGAGATTCGACGGCGCAACAGTCGGCTCCGGCTTTTCGACGATGCCCGACATCTTGATGATCGAGTCTTCCCACTCCTTGCCGTCGACGATGCCGTACGACTTGGTCTCCGCCGCCGGGATCTCTTCCACGCCGATCACCGAGCTGTGATAGTGGTCGAACACCTCGATCATTTGCGTCATCACGGGCGGCGTGCCGTACAGCAAGTCGTCCGCGAGGATGACGGCGAACGGGTTGTCGCCCACCAGCTTTTCGGCGCACATCACCGCATGGCCGAGGCCGAGCGCTTCCGGCTGACGCACGTAGAAGCAATCCACATGACTCGGCTTGATGCTGCGCACCAGTTCCAGCAACTTTTGCTTGCCACGCGCCTCGAGTTCCGCCTCGATTTCGTATGACTTATCGAAATGGTCCTCGATCGCGCGCTTGCTGCGGCCCGTGACAAAGATCATTTCAGTGATGCCGGCCGCCATTGCCTCTTCCACCGCGTATTGAATCAGCGGCTTGTCGACGATCGGCAGCATCTCCTTCGGGCTCGCCTTCGTGGCAGGGAGGAACCGGGTGCCAAGACCTGCTACTGGAAAGACTGCCTTTGTAACTTTTAGCATGTGATTACCCTGAATCCTCTGGTTTAGCATTTGATCCGCGCCAGCCCACAATGGGGCGGACACGGAGCGTCGATCAGGCTGGCAAACGAGCCAATTGGGCCTTCAGCTTGCCGATAGTCATTTCGAATTCTGCCAGTCTTTTCTGCTCCTGCTCAACGACCGTCGGCGGGGCCTTTGCAACAAAGCTTTCATTCTGCAACTTGGCATTGCACTTGGTGACCTCGATGCCAAGCCGCGTAATCTCTTTCGACAGACGCTCGCGCTCCACAGCGACGTCGATTTCCACCTTCAGCACTAGCTTGTCGTTGCCTACGATAGCAATTGGCGCGCCATCTGCTTGCGCATCCAGAGTTGCCTCGTCGGTCATGATCCGGACCTCCGACAAACGCGCCAATGCCTGAGCGTACGCAGCGAAGGTGCGCAAGCGCTCCGCGTTGCCAGTAGCGAGCAACGGCACCTTGACCGCCGGCGACAGATTCATCTCGCCGCGCAGATTCCGGCACGCATCGATCACTGCCTTCAGGTCGGCCGCCCATTGCTCCGCGTCTTCGTCGATCTTCGACGGTTCTGCAATGGGGTAGGGCTGCACCATAATGGACGCCTCGCCCTCGGCTTTGCCTTCGGGGTAACGGGCCGCCAATGGCGCAACTTTTTGCCACAACGCTTCGGTAATGAACGGAATCACCGGATGCGCGAGGCGCAACACCGTCTCGAGTACGCGCAGCAGCGTGCGGCGTGTTGCGCGCTGCTGGTTCGGCAGACCCGTCTGGATCTGAACCTTGGCGAGTTCGAGATACCAGTCACAGTATTCGTCCCACACGAACTTGTATAGGGCGTTGGCCACATTGTCAAAACGATAGTCGGCGAAACCCTTGGCGATTTCGGCTTCCACGCGTTGCAGGCGCGACACGATCCAGCGGTCGGCCGCCGAGAAATTCAGGTGGCCGTCCGGGCCGCACTCGCCGCATTGCTCGGGTTTGCCGAAACCGCAATCGTGGCCTTCGCAATTCATCAGCACGAAACGGGTCGCATTCCACAGCTTGTTGCAGAAGTTGCGATAGCCTTCGCAGCGCGCGAGGTCGAAGTTGACGTTGCGGCCGAGCGTGGCCATCGACGCCATGGTGAAGCGCAGCGCATCCGTACCGAACGCCGGAATGCCGTCCGGGAATTCCTTGCGGGTTTTCTTTTCGATCGACGCAGCCTGCTTCGGATTCATCAGACCGGTGGTGCGCTTGGCAACCAGCGCGTCGAGGTCGATGCCGTCGACGATATCGATCGGATCGAGCGTATTACCCTTGCTCTTCGACATCTTCTGGCCTTCGGCGTCGCGCACGAGACCGTGCACGTAGACCGTGTCGAACGGCACCTTGCCCGTGAAGTGCGTGGTCATCATGACCATGCGTGCGACCCAGAAGAAAATGATGTCGAAGCCAGTGACCAGCACCGACGAGGGCATGAAGTGTTTCAGCTCAGGCGTTTCGGCTGGCCAGCCGAGCGACGAGAACGGCACCAGTGCCGATGAGAACCACGTGTCGAGCACGTCTTCGTCGCGCTTGAGCGAGCCCGTGTAACCGGCCTCGGCGGCCTTCTCGCGCGCGCCTTCTTCGGTCTTGGCGACGAAGATTTCACCGTTTTCGCCGTACCACGCCGGGATCTGATGGCCCCACCAGAGTTGGCGCGAGATACACCAGTCCTGGATGTTTTCGAGCCACTGGTAGTACGTGGTGCTCCAGTTCTCCGGCACGAATTTGATTTCGCCGCTGCGAACCACGTCCAGTGCGGTTTCAGCGATCGATTTGCCCGGATTGAAGGTGCCTTCCGGCGCCGGCTTGCTCATCGCGACGAACCACTGGTCCGTCAGCATCGGCTCGATCACGACGCCCGTGCGGTCGCCGCGCGGCACCATCAGCTTGTGCGGCTTGACCGATTCGAGTGCGCCGAGCGCTTCGAGGTCCATCACGACCTGCTTGCGGGCTTCGAAACGGTCCAGACCCCGGTATGTTCCCGGCGCGTTGTCGTTGATCTTCGCGGCGAGCGTGAGGATTTCGATCATCGGCAGCTTGTGGCGCAGGCCGACCTGATAGTCGTTGAAATCGTGTGCGGGCGTAACTTTGACCACGCCGGTGCCGAATTCGCGATCGACGTAGCCGTCGGCGATGATCGGGACTTCGCGGCCGGAGAGCGGCAGCGTGACGGTTTTGCCGATCAGGTGCGCGTAGCGTTCGTCTTCCGGATGAACCATCACGGCGGTGTCGCCGAGCATGGTTTCCGGGCGCGTGGTGGCGACCGTCAGATGGCCGGAGCCGTCCGTGAGCGGATACTGGATGTGCCAGAGGTGGCCGTTTTCTTCTTCGCTGACCACTTCGAGGTCGGAGACGGCGGTAAGCAACACCGGGTCCCAGTTCACGAGGCGCTTGCCGCGATAGATCAGACCCTGTTCATACAGGCGTACGAACACGTCGCGCACGGCGGCCGACATTTTGTCGTCCATCGTGAAATATTCGCGCGACCAGTCGATCGACGCGCCCAGTCGGCGCACCTGATTCGTGATGGTCGAGCCGGATTGCTGCTTCCATTCCCAGACGCGTTCGGTGAATTTTTCGCGGCCGAGATCGTGGCGCGAGACGCCTTGGGCGTCCAGCTGGCGTTCGACGACGATTTGCGTGGCGATGCCCGCGTGGTCCGTGCCCGGCACCCACAGGGTGTTTTCGCCGAGCATGCGGTGATAGCGGGTGAGGCCGTCCATGACCGTCTGGTTGAACGCGTGGCCCATGTGCAGGGTGCCAGTGACGTTCGGCGGCGGGAGCTGGATCGAGAAGTCTTTTTTGTTCTCGTCGAAGCTTGGCGCCGCGTAGGCGCGCTTTTCCCATTCGGGGCCCCAGTGGGCTTCGATGGTGTGGGGCTCGAAGCTTTTGGCAAGCGTAGAGGTGGTGTCGCTCGGGGTCTCGCTCATTTGTCGGTCTGCTGGTGGATGCGGAGAATGCTCGATTATAAGGGGCGCTGCGCGCGGGGGGCTTTGGGGGGCGGTTTTTGCCTTCGCGGCGCTTGTCTGTGTTTTTATGGTGTTGGCCTTTCCTTGATTTGTTAGTGGTTTATTAGTGTTGCCCCTGTGCGGGGCAATGCTCTCAACTGAAATGACTTTCCGTGTCAATCGGGATCGGTTTTCGTTTTCCATCCATAGGTGCGTGAATTTCCTGAGGGCGACGTAGCAGTAAGTCTCGACGGTGGATCACACTTCTATGAAGCGAGGCCCTCGACAAGCTGAGGCCTAAAATTAGCGTGCTGAGGTTTGTTCACAGGAGAACATCATGCGTACCGATCAGGCATATACGGGTAGTGGCGACGTACCGGTGCTGGCAGTGTCGCTGGAACTCGCGGCGGCCAAATGGAAAGTCGCGCTTCACGACGGCCGGCGCGAGAAGCCGGCCGTGCACACGGTCGCACAACCGCAGGCCGCGGCGCGTCTGCAGGCGGTGCTGGACCTGATCGAGGCACACAAGGAGAAGTGGTCATTGCCGGCAGACGTGCGAGTCGTCGTGAGCTATGAGGCAGGGCAGGATGCGTTCTGGATCTGTCGCGCGCTGCAGCGTCGACACATCGAGTGCTATGTTGTCGATCCGGCAAGCATTCCGGTCGAACGCCATCAGCGGCGCGCCAAGACCGACCGGCTCGATGTGATCAAGCTCGTCATCAACCTGCGCGCGTGGCTGCGCGGCGAGCGCGACCCCATGCACGTGGTGCACGTGGTGCACGTGCCGTCACCGGAGGACGAGGCATCGCGCCAGTTGATGCGCGAGCGCGGGCAACTGCAGAAGGAAGTCCTGCAGCACCGCGACCGGATGCGCAAGCTGCCGGCCACGCTCGGCTGCTGGGATGCGGTCGATCACCGGACCTTCGCCGGCCGGCTCGAGCGCGAGGAGGTGCGCTGCCACGACGGTGCGCCGTTACCGTGCGAGATGCGTGAGCGGTTACTGCGCGAGTGCGAACGGCTGGCACTCGTCGAACAGCAACTTGCGGCGCTGGAGAAGACGCGACAGACAAACGTACCGGCACACGCGCGCCAGCGTTGCGATGCGCTGGCGCGCCTGCAGGGGATTGGCGAAGTAGGCGCTTCACGCCTTGCCCTCGAACTGTTCTGGCGGGACTTCAACAACCGCCGCGAAGTCGGCGCGTGCGTCGGGCTGGTGCCGCAGCCCTACGACAGCGGCGAAAGCCAGGTCGACCAGGGGATCAGCAAACAGGGAAACCGGCGGGTACGCGCGCTGCTGATCGAGATCGCATGGACCTGGCTGCGCTACCAGCCTGGCAGCGCATTAACGAAATGGTTTGGCCAGCGCACACAGGGCACGGGGCCGAATCGACGCGCGCGACGCATCGCCATCGTCGCGGTAGCGCGACGTCTTGCCATTGCGCTGTGGCGTTATCTGAAAGACGGAGTCATTCCCGAAGGCGCGCACCTTAAGTCAACCTAAGTCGCCTTCAGGTTCGCAGCATGGACGTACAGGCTTGGCCAGGCAGAGACGTAGCAAACACGGTTGGAGTGAACATGCCCGTGATCACGCTGGGTTGCAGAAGCAACCGAATATTTTCAGATGGGGCATGTTCCCGGAAATGACTCCGGCGTAACGCGCATGCAGGATGAGGCTGGTGACACGCCAGCGGATAGAAGGTGGTGAGATGCTGGTTATTCTCACGAGCGCAACGGCGACTTCAGTCCAAACACGGAGACATGTTATGAAAATTTCGGCGAAGTAATCTTGACAGAATTTCGCTCATAGAAGTGTGATCCACCGTCGAGACTTACTGCTACGTCGCCCTCAGGAAATTCACGCACCTATGGATGGAAAACGAAAACCGATCCCGATTGACACGGAAAGTCATATCAGTTGAGAGCATTGCCCCGCACAGGGGCAACGCTAATAAACCAATAAGAAATCAAGGAAAGGCCAACACCATAAAAACACAGACAAGCGCCGCGAAGGCAAAAAAACCTAAGACCTCTCTTAACTACAAAACAACAGCCTCCCCACTCTGCAGCGACTGCCGCAACGCCATCCCAATACGAGTCGCTTCAAGCGCATCGGCCATCGTGGCGCCTGCTTGCGCATTCGATGCCGCACCGCCCTGCACCGCCGCGACGAAGGCCCTCGCCTCATACAAAAACGCGTCCTCAAACCGATCAAAGAACGTCGGCGTACATTCATTCCGAACGCCTGTGGCATCATAAATCTCAACGCGATTCGCCCGCGGATTATGGCCTATGGCCAACGCCCCAGAAGTCCCAATCACTTCGCTATTCGTATCATTCCCATGCGCCTGCGTCCTCGACGCATAAAACATAGCAAGCTTCCCGTCCTCGAACTCGCAGATTGCCACGCCATTATCGACGTCGCCGAATTCACACAGCCCCTCGTGCAATGCAACCGCGCCCGCCGCAAACACGCGTTTGGCTCGTGGCTTCCCAAGCAACCATCGCGCGACATCGATATCGTGCACGGTGCAGTCCAGAAAAATGCCACCCGAGGTTGCCGCGAAACGCACGAAAAAACCATCGGCATCGTTTTGGTCAGTAGTCTGCGAGCGCACAAGAAAAGGCCGGCCGATCACACCAGACTGAATCTTGTCGAACGCATCCTTATAGCTCGGATCAAAACGCCGCATAAAACCGATAGTCGCCTGCAAATGCGGATAACGTGCGGCCTCGGCCAATACCCGCTCGCACTCGGCAAGATCCAACGACAACGGCTTCTCGCAGAACACATGTTTGCCCGCACGCAACGCGTCAATAATCTGCTGCGCGTGCAACGACGACGGCGTGACGAGCCACACCGCATCCACATCGCGATCGGCGAGCAGATCCGCGTAATCGTCGTAAAGACGCGGTTCGGGCAGCGCCTCGCGCGCCCACGCCCGCTCCTCGTCCACCGGACTGCAAGCGGCCACGAGCGCCGCCCCCGGCACGCGATACGCCAGATTCTCCGCGTGACGCTTGCCCAAACGCCCCAAGCCCACCACGCCCAAACGAAGCCGCCCAGCCGTCGCCTTCATCACAATGCCTCACCCAATTTCACCGCGCGGCCCTCGCGCCACGAGCGCGTCGCGGCATCGGCGAGTTCGAGCGCTTTCAGGCCGTCGGCGACGGTGGTTCGCACCGGCTTGCCGCGCGTCACCGCGTCGAAGAAATGCGCGATTTCCAATGCGTACGCCGCGCGATAACGCTCGAGGAAAAACGCCTCGGGCACGTCGCTCGATACTTCGGTTTTCGAATATGCAGTGACTTCGGTGGGCCGGACGTTGCCCGCCTGCAGCATGCCGGTGCTGCCAAGTACCTCGAAGCGCTGGTCGTACCCATAGGCCGCACGCCGCGCGGTGTTGATCTGGCACAGACGGCCGCGCTTCGTGCGAATCGTCACCGCGGTCGAATCGATATCGCCCGCTTCGGCAATCACCGGATCGGAAAGACAACTGCCAGTGGCGTGCAGCGTGTCGGCCTCGTCGTCGAGAATCCAGCGGAAAATGTCGAAGTCGTGAATCAGCATGTCCTTGAAAATGCCGCCCGAGTGCTTGATGTACTCGACCGGCGGTGCGCCCGGATCGCGGCTCGTCACCACGAGCATTTCAGGCGTGCCGATTTCACCCGCGTCGATGCGTGCTTTCAACGCGGAAAAGGTCGGATCAAAGCGACGCTGAAATCCGATCATGCAAACCACGCCCGCACATTCCACCGCCTCGGCACAGGCACGCGCCCGCTCCAAAGTCAGATCGACCGGTTTTTCACAGAACACATGTTTCTGCTGCGCGGCCGATTTCACGATCAGATCCGCGTGCGTGTCCGTGCTCGAACAGATCACCGTCGCGCCGATCGACGCATCGCCCATCGCGCCATCGATATCCGCAACCTGCGCGCCATGCTCGACCGCCAGCGCCGCGGCCGCCTCGCGATTCACGTCGACCACATACTTGAGCCGCACGCCCGGTTGCCGCGCCAGATTCGCCGCATGAATCTTGCCGATGCGTCCCGCGCCGAATACGGCTACGTCAATCGTCTTTACTGCATCAGTCATCGTATCCTCCAGTGTCTTTGGATTCTTCAACGTTCAGTTCGAGCTTGTACGCAAGCGCGATGAACAACGCCTGGCACAAACAGATCGTGCTGGTCAGCGAGCGGAACGCAAACGCGCTGCCCTCTTTCACATACAGTTGGGTGGTGGCATAACGCGCCAGCGGAGATAGTTGGCTATCCGTAATAACCAGTGTCTTCGCCTGGTGATGATGCGCGACACGAAGGCAATACTGCGTTTCCTTGCCATACGGCGCAAAGCTGATCGCGATCACAACGTCGCCCTTCTTCACGCTGCGAATCTGTTCGCGGTACATGCCGCCGAAACCGGACACCAGATGCACGCGCTTCGGCGTGTGCTGCAAAGCGTAGACGATGTAGCTCGCCACCGGAAACGAACGCCGCACGCCGATCACGTAGATGTTGTCGGCCTGCTGCAGCATCTTCACGGCGGCGTCGAATTGCGCGTCGTCGAGCCCGGCTTCGAGTTCTTCCAGCCCACCTCGTGAGGCCGCGATGAATTCACGTGCCACCGCGCCGCCGGATAACGCACCCGGTTTCTCGTCGATCAGCTTGCGAATCCGCTGCTGATAACTCGGCGACGAAGTGCCCTGGCCCGTATAAGCCTGGCGGAACACGGCCTGCAGATCGGAGAAGCCGGAAAAACCGAAGCGCTGCGCAAAGCGCACCACCGCGGACGGATGCACGCCGCAGCTTGTGGCGATGTCGCTGGTGCGATCCACCATCACGCTCGATCGATGCTGCTCGATATACGTCGCGACGTTTTTCAACTGACGCGGCAACGCTTCGTAGTTTTCCGCGATGCGTTGCATCAATTCTTCGACGCTCGGCAAGTCTTCTGTGCTCTCTTCCGCCATGGCTCTCTCTTCGTTGCTTTATTGCAGTGCGCAAAGCGTTTTCAGCGCGTGCCGCACAGTGTCCTGACGTTGCCGATTATAGGCAGGCGCCCCAGCAAATGGAATGTATTTTCCATTTTTATTTGCCATGAAATTTTCATTGCAACGCTAGAGAAGATGGCCTAATCTTGTTCGTGAGCGATGGTGCATCGGCTGACGTATGCCGCAACGCACGCAATCGGAAGGCCGCCCGCCAGACGCTCCCTTCAATAACGACAGACCGAGAAAGGTGGAGACAATGAGACTTTGCAAGGGCAAGGCTACGCTCAGGATTCTGGTGACGGCATTGACGTTGGCGACGGGATTCGGTGCGGCGTCGACCGCCCGCGCGGCTGACGCGCACTTCGTGCTGATCAGCCACGCGCCGGATTCCGATTCGTGGTGGAACACCATCAAGAACGCCATCAAACAGGCCGACGAAGATTTCAACGTCGAGACCGACTATCGCAATCCGCCGAATGGCGACATCGCCGATATGGCACGCCTCGTCGAACAGGCGGCGGCGCGCAACTACGACGGCGTGATCGTCTCGATCGCCGACTTCGACGTGCTCAAGAGCGCGATCGCCAAGGTCACCGAGAAACACATCCCGCTCGTCACGATCAATTCCGGCACTGAGGCGCAAAGCGCGCAGCTTGGCGCACTCATGCACGTCGGCCAGCCTGAATACACCGCGGGCAAGGCAGCGGGCGAAAAGGCGAAGGCAGCGGGCATCAAATCGTTCCTGTGCGTCAACCATTACGCGACCAACCCGGCTTCGTTCGAACGCTGCCGCGGCTTTGCCGAGGCGATCGGCGTCGACTTCAAGTCCTCCACGCTCGACGCAGGCCAGGACCCGACCGGCGTGCAATCGAAAGTGAGCGCGTATCTGCGCAATCACCCGAACACCCAGGCGGTGCTCACCCTCGGTCCGTTGTCGGCAGCGCCGACGATCAAGGCGCTGCAGCAGATGGGCCTCGCCGGCAAGGTCTGGTTCGCGACCTTCGACTTCGACAGTGACATTGCGAAGGGCATCCAGGACGGCACGATCCAGTTCGCGATCGATCAGCAGCCCTACCTGCAAGGCTATATCCCGGTCGCCGTGCTGGCCATCGTGAAGAAGGAACACACCACGGATCCGGCGAAGATCCGCCAGATCCTGGAGGCCAATCCGAAGTTCCAGCAACGCCTCGCCACCTATGGCCTGGCACCCGCCTATGGGCCGCGCAATATCGGTTCCGGCCCGGGCTTCATCACCAAGGCCAATATCGACAAGGTGGTCAAATACGCCGGGCAGTATCGCTAACGCATTTCGCTGGAAGTGCGGATACGGGAAATCCGTTCCGGCAGGTATGAAGAAAGTGGAAGCGGCCGGCCGCCACCGGCTCGGCCGCCCCACGCCTGCGTTCGTCACGTTTTACGTGCATTACGCGCTATAGGGGCCGATTGCGGTCCGCTCGCGGTCCAGTTCCGGGCCGCGATAGCAACCGCCACCAACCGCCACCTCAAGGCGCATCAAGGAGAGCTTCAATGGGCGTAGCCAACCCCTTTCATCCCCATCCCCGCAAGCAGCCCGCTTCCGACACTCCGGCGGCATCAGCGTCGACGTCCAGCGGTGCGCCCGCAGCGGCCGATGAGCGCGTGCGCCAGGAATCGTGGTTCCGGCATCTGCTGAACCGTCCGGAATTCGCCGCCCTCGCCGGCACGGTGATGGTGTTCCTCGTGTTCGGCATTGCGGCCGGCAACTCCGGCATGTTCAACCTCGACGGGGTGATGAACTGGTCGCAAGTGGCTGCCTATCTTGGCCTGATCGCAGTCGGCGCATGCCTGCTGATGATTGCCGGCGAATTCGATCTGTCGATCGGTTCGATGATCGGTTTTTCGGGGATGATGGTCGCGCTGCCCACAATGTACTTTCATTGGCCGATTGCCTTGTCGATCGTGTTTGCGTTTGCCGGATCGATGCTGCTCGGCGCACTCAACGGCTATCTGGTGATGCGCACGCGCCTGCCGTCATTCATCGTGACGCTGGCATTTCTGTTCATCCTGCGCGGGCTCACGCTGGCCCTGTCGGTCATGTTCGCCGACCGCACGATCATCTCCGGCGTGGGCGACGTCGCCGCTCACGACTGGCTCGCCCATACGCTGTTCCAGGGTGTCGCGTTCAAGGGCCTGTTCGTCTGGCTCGGCCACATTGGTGTCGTCAAGTTGCTCGACAACGGCAATCCGCTCGTGCCGGGCATTCCGAAAGTTCTCCTCTGGTGGTTCGCGCTTGCCGCGGTCTGCGCGTTCACCCTCGCCAAGACCCGCTTCGGCAACTGGATTTTCGCGGTCGGCGGCGACGCCAATGCGGCGAAGAACGTCGGTGTGCCGGTGCGTCGCGTGAAGATTTCGCTGTTCGTGCTGACCGCGTTCTGCGCGTGCCTGTTCGCCGTGCTACAGGTGTGCGACATCGGTTCGGCCGCGGCCGACCGCGGCCTTCAAGCGGAATTCGAAGCCATCATCGCGGCGGTGATCGGCGGCACGCTGCTGACCGGCGGCTACGGCTCGGTGATCGGCGCCTGCTTCGGCGCACTGATCTTCGGCGTCGTGCAGATCGGCATCACTTACACGAACGTCGACTCCGACTGGTTCCGCGTGTTCCTCGGCGTAATGCTGCTGATCGCCGTGCTGTTCAATCACTATGTGCGCCGTCGCGTCGCGCAGTCGTAACGAGGAGACGACCATGTCCGATACGAATACCGTCAACACCGCGGCTGAGGCGCAGGACGATCTGATCCTGTCGCTCGAAAACGTCAGCAAGTACTTCGGCCAGGTCATCGCACTGAGCGGCGTGACCTTGCATCTGAAGCGCGGTGAAGTGCATTGCCTGCTCGGCGATAACGGCGCGGGCAAATCGACGCTGATCAAAACGTTGGCCGGAGTGCATCAACCCTCTTCCGGCCAGTATCTGGTCGACGGCAAACCCGTGCTGTTCGACTCGCCGAAAGACGCGCTCGATCTCGGTATCGCTACCGTCTATCAGGATCTCGCGCTCGTGCCGCTGCTCTCCGTGGCGCGTAATTTCTTTATGGGCCGCGAGCCGCAAAAGAAACTGTTCGGTTTCCTGACCGTGATGGATCTCGAAACCAGCGCGACCACCGCACGCGAAAAGCTCGCCGAAATGGGCATCAACGTGCGCGACCCGCATCAGCCGATCGGCACCATGTCCGGCGGCGAGAAGCAATGTCTGGCGATCGCGCGGGCGATTCACTTCGGCGCGCGCGTGCTGATTCTCGACGAACCGACCGCCGCCCTCGGCGTCAAGCAGAGCTTCAACGTCCTGAAGCTGATCCACACGGCCCGCGCGAAAGGCATCTCGGTGATCTTCATCACGCACAACGTGCATCACGCGTATCCAATCGGCGATTCGTTCACGCTGCTCAATCGCGGCAAATCGCTCGGCACGTTCACGAAGGACACCATCAGCAAGGATGAAGTGCTCGACATGATGGCCGGCGGCGCCGAAATGCAGAAGATGATCGGCGAACTCGAAGGCGCGACGATCTGATTCATTCGCGCGGGTCGGCGGCGCTTCGCTGCGCCTCACGCCCGCGCTCAGTCATTCAGGAATATTCATGGATCATTCCAGCACATCAAGCGGAACTGAGAACGCGAACGGCAACAGTCCCGCGTCGGCTTCAGCGGCAAGCGCCAGCCGTTTCGCGCCGGGCCGCAGCCGCGACATCGTCTGTCTTGGCCGTCTTGCCGTCGATCTGTACGCGCAGCAAGTCGGCGCTCGGCTCGAAGACGTGTCGAGCTTCGCGAAGTATCTCGGCGGGTCGTCGGCGAATATCGCGTTCGGTTGTGCGCGGCTCGGGCTTGCCTCGGCGATGCTGGCGCGCGTCGGCAACGATCACATGGGCCGTTTTCTCACCGAGACCTTGACGAAGGAAGGCTGCGACGTCAGTCATGTCCGCGTCGATCAGGGGCAGCTGACCGCGCTCGTTCTGCTCGGCCTGAAAGATCGCGATACGTTTCCACTGATCTTCTATCGTGAGAACTGCGCGGATATGGCGGTGGATGAAGCGGATTTCGACGAGGCGTACATCGCGTCCTCGAAAGCACTGCTGATTACCGGCACGCACTTTTCGACCGAGCAGGTGAATCGCACGAGCCGCCGCGCACTGGATTACGCGCGGCGCAATAACGTGCGCACCGTGCTCGATATCGATTATCGCCCTGTGTTGTGGGGTCTCACGGGCAAGGCGGATGGCGAAACCCGCTTCGTCGCGAGCGAAGGCGTGACCGCGCATCTGCAGCGCATTCTGCCTTTGTTCGATCTCGTGATCGGCACCGAAGAGGAGTTCCGCATCGCCGGCGGCAAACCCGAACTCGTTGACGCACTCGCGATGGTGCGTGCCGTAACGCCGGCCACGCTGGTCCTGAAGCGCGGACCGATGGGCTGCCAGATCATCGACGGCAAAGTGCCCGCCACGCTCGACTATGTGCCGGTTCACGGCGGAGTCGAAGTGGAAGTGTTGAACGTGCTCGGCGCGGGCGACGCCTTCGCCTCGGGCTTTCTCTCCGGATGGTTGCACGATCAATCGCTCGAAGCGTGCGCGCGCGCGGCCAATGCGAGCGGCGCGCTGGTCGTCTCGCGTCACGGCTGCGCGCCCGCGATGCCGACGCCCGCCGAACTCGACTACTTCCTGCGCGAAGCGAAAGCCGATCCGCAGCGCATGCGCCGCCCCGACCGTGACGCGACACTCGCCCGCCTGCATCGCGTCTCCGCTGCCCGCAAACAATGGGACGAAGTACTCGGATTCGCGTTCGACCACCGCAACCAGTTCTTCGAACTCGCCCAGCAGACCGGCGCCGACGAAGCACGCATCGCGCACCTGAAGGGATTGTTCGTCGAAGCTGTCGCGCAGACGGAAACCGCCTTAGGCTTGCAAGGCCGCATCGGCATATTGAGCGATGACCGCTACGGTCAGGACGCCTTGAACGCCGCCACCGGCCGCGGCTGGTGGATCGGCCGGCCGGTCGAGCTGCCGGGCTCCGTGCCGCTCGTGTTCGACCACGGCCGCTCGATCGGCACGACGCTGATCGCGTGGCCGCAGGAACACATCGCCAAGTGCCTCGTGCAATTTCATCCCGACGAACCGGTCGAACAACGCCTCGAACAGGAAGCACAATTGCGTGCGCTTTACGACGCGACACAAGCGAGCGGCCACGAATTGCTGCTCGAAGTGATTCCGCCGAAGCACGCAAATCTCCCGCAGGCGCCGGACGTCGTCTATCGCGCGTTGAAGCGCTTGTACAACATCGGCATCTATCCGGAATGGTGGAAGCTCGAACCGATGGACGCCGCCCAATGGCAAGCCGTCGATGCGCTGATCGCCGAGCGCGATCCGTACTGCCGGGGTGTGGTGCTGCTCGGTTTGTCGGCGGCAGTCGAGCAATTGGACGAGGGCTTTCGCGCGGCTGCACAATCGGCGACGTGCCGGGGCTTTACCGTGGGCCGCACGATTTTTCACGAGCCGAGCCATGCCTGGCTCGCCGGTGAAATCGGCGACGACGAACTGATCGCGCGCGTGCGCCGCACGTTCGAAACGCTGATCGCGTCGTGGCGTGCGACGCGTGGAGCAGCGAGCGTGCAACCCACCACGGCGAGTCATGCACATCAGGAGCAGGCGGCATGAACCAGCGCGTATTGCATCATGACGCGGCGTCCGCCAACGACGCCACTCAGGCACACGCACCATCCGGCACCGTCCGCTTGACGACCGCGCAGGCGCTCGTTCGTTACCTCGCGGCACAACGCGTCGCGACCGAAGACGGCAGCGGCACCGAGGCGCTCTTTGGCGGCGTGTTCGCGATCTTCGGGCACGGCAACGTGGCCGGCATGGGCGAAGCCTTGTATCAGCATCGCGAAGCGTTGCCCACCCTGCGGGCGCACAACGAACAGGCGATGGCGCACAGCGCGATCGCCTACGCGAAGGCACATTTCCGTCGCCGCATGATGGCCGTTACGACATCGATCGGACCCGGCGCGACCAACCTGATCACCGCCGCTGCGCTCGCGCATGTGAACCGTCTACCCGTGTTGCTGCTGCCCGGCGATGTGTTCATCTCGCGCGCGCCCGATCCGGTGTTGCAGCAGGTGGAAGATTTCCATGACGGCGCAGTCTCCGCCAACGACGCGTTCAAGCCGGTGTCGCGCTACTTCGATCGGATCGTGCATCCGGCGCAGTTGCTCAATGCGTTGCCGCGCGCGTTGCGTGTGATCACCGATGCGGCGCTATGCGGTCCCGTCACGCTCGCATTGCCTCAGGACGTGCAAACGCAGGCATGGGATTTCCCGGTTGATTTCTTCGCGCCGCGCGTCGTCACGTTTCACTCGCCTGCACCGCGCGCCGAAGAGATCGACGCGGCGGTTGCCCATCTGCGCCGCGCGAAGCGTCCGCTGATCGTCGCGGGCGGCGGCGTGCTCTATGGCCGCGCGACCGATGCGCTGCACCGCTTCGCCGCCGCGCATGGTATTCCGGTGGCGGAAACGCAGGCCGGCAAGGGGTCGCTCGCTTGGAACGATCCGTTGAACGCCGGCGCGTTGGGCGTAACCGGCTCGCCGGCCGCCAACGCGCTCGCGCACGATGCAGACTGCGTGCTGGCGATCGGCACACGCTTGCAGGACTTCACCACCGGGTCGAACACGTTGTTCACGCAGGCCAACGTGATCGGCATCAACGCGAATCCGTTCGACGGCATCAAGCATCGCGCGCTGGCGGTTGAAGCCGACGCACGTCTTGCACTGGATGCGCTCGCCGAACCGCTACAAGGCTGGCACGCGGAGCGCGCATGGACCGCGCGCGCGCACAAACTCGCGGCGAGCTGGCGCGATACCGTGAGCACCCTCACGCATGCGCCGCAACGCGACACCGTGCTGCCGTATGAAGGCGACGTGATTGGCGCGGTGCAGCGTTCGAGCGCACGTTCCGCGATGGACGACATCGTCGTATGCGCAGCGGGCACCTTGCCGGCCGAATTGCACAAGCTATGGCGCGCCGGCAAACCGGGCGCGTATCACGTCGAATACGGCTACTCGTGCATGGGCTACGAAATCGCCGGCGGCCTCGGCGTCAAACTCGCTCGGCCCGCGCGTGAAGTGATCGTGATGCTCGGCGACGGCGGCTATCTGATGATGAACAGCGAGATCGCGACCTCGGTGATGATCGGCGCGAAGCTGATCGTGGTGGTGCTCGACAATCGCGGCTACGGCTGCATCAACCGCTTGCAGCAGGCTTGCGGTGGCGCGCCGTTCAACAACCTGCTCGAGGACTGCATGCAGGGCCCGCTCGGCGCACCGAAGATCGACTTCGCCGCGCATGCACGTGCGCTCGGCGCGCAAGCCGAGCACGTTGCGAATATCGCCGAACTTGAAAGCGCGCTGCAACGTGCGCGCGCGGCCGATCGCACCTACGTGATCAGTATCGACACCGACCCTGCCCGCACCACGGACGACGGTGGCTGGTGGTGGGAAGTCGCCGTGCCCGAAGTATCCGCGCGCGACACCGTGCGCGCCGCCCGTTTGCAATACGACGCGCAACTCGCAGCCCGTGCGGCGCCCGCCGAACCTGGCGAGCGCGCCGGTCACATCGACAACGAATGAGAGGATGCCCGCATGACTGCTTTCGACGTACGTATCGGCATCAACCCTTTATCGTGGATGAACGACGATCTGCCTTCGCTCGGCGGTGAAACGCCGCTTGAGGTCGCGCTGACCGAAGGACGCCAGATCGGCTATCAGGGCTTCGAGCTCGGCAACAAGTTTCCGCGCGAGCCGCAGGCGCTGAAGACGCTGCTCGCTCAATACGATCTGGCGTTGGTATCTGGTTGGTACTCCGGACGACTCGCGCGACGCAGCGTGGAAGAGGAAATCGCCTCGGTCGGCCCGCATCTCGACCTGCTCGCGCAAAACGGCGCGACGGCGATGGTCTACGGCGAAGTCGCCGATTCGATTCAGGGCGCACCGCAACCGCTCTATCAACGACCGCGTTTTTTCAGCGACGCGCAGTGGGCCGCGTATGCGGCGCGCGTCGACGAATTCGCTCGCTATACGTTAAGCCGCGGCGTGCGGCTTGCGTACCACCATCACATGGGCGCGTATGTCGAAACGCCCGCTGACGTCGATCAATTGATGTCGCGCACGAGCGACGCCGTCGGCCTATTATTTGACGCAGGGCACATCACGTTTGCGGGTGGCGATCCGCTCGCGGTGCTCGACAAACACATTGGCCGCGTATGCCACGTGCACTGCAAGGACGTTCGACCCGCGGTGATGAAGCTGGCTCGTAATCGGAACTGGAGTTTTCTCGACGCGGTGATCAACGGTGCATTCACGGTACCGGGCGATGGCGCGGTGAACTTCCCGGCGATCATCGATCGATTGAAGCGGCATGGTTATCGTGGCTGGCTCGTGGTTGAAGCGGAACAGGACCCGGTGGTGGCGCCATCGTACGACTATGCGCAAAAAGGATTCCGGACGTTGCGAGCATTGGTCGATGCACCGCTCGATGCCGGAGACAAGATTGGGCAGGAGGCAGCATGAGTTTATTGGTGAAGGGACAGCGCGAAGGCCAGACGATCGCGCGGGTGACGCCTGAGTCGGCGTGCTGGCGGTATGTGGGATTCGCCGCTTACCGGCTGGGCGCGGATGAAGTCGTTCATGTGTTTGAGCCCTCGCGAGAGGTGTGTATTGTGGTGCTCACAGGCGCGGTGGATATTGAAACGGCTGACACCACGTGGCGTTCATTGGGTTCGCGCGATAGCGTGTTCGAGGATTCCGCGCCGTATGCGGTGTATTTGCCGCCTGGCGTGCGGACGACGGTTCGCGCCTGTCGCGATGCGGAGGTTGGTGTGGCGAGTGCGCCTGCCAAGGGCGCGTACCCCGCGAGGTTGATCGAGCCTTCCTCTATGAAGCGTTCCACGCGCGGGAAAGGGCTGAATACGCGATATGTATGCGATATTCTTCCGCAGACTGAGCTTGCGGAGTCTTTGCTGGTTGTTGAGGTGAGGACGCCCGGTGGGCATGCTTCAAGCTATCCGCCGCATAAGCATGATACGGATAACGTGCCTCATGAGAGTTCGCTTGAGGAGACTTACTATCATCGGCTCGATCCGCCGCAAGGGTTTGCTTTTCAGCGTGTGTATACGGATATGCGCGATATCGATGAGTCGATGGCTGTTGAGGATCACGATGTTGTGATGGTGCCGCGTGGGTATCATCCTGTGGTTGTTCCCTATGGGTATGAGTCTTATTATTTGAATGTTATGGCGGGAGGACAACGCGTCTGGCATTTTCGTAATGATCCGGCGCATGAGTGGATTATTAATAAGGATAGTTAAGGGGTTTTCCTGCGGAGGGCTTGTTCGTTTTGTGTGCCTGCGGCGGTGGGGTTTTCTTGATTTGGCTGCCTGCGGGGCGCTTTTGCGTCTGTATGCCTGCGGTGTTGGCCTTTCCTTGCTTTGTTAGTGGTCTATTCGCGTCGCCCCTGTGCGGGGCGGCACCTACTTCTCTTTGCCGGCCGTGTATAGACCGGAGACATGGCTGACAGGTGTGCGGGGACATGGTTGACACTTCCGGGTATTAAAACGCCCGGTCCCAACCATGCCCTGGAACGCAAGAGACACCATGAGCCTCCGAGAGGAATTTGTTCATCTGGCCAGTCAGGACACGCTGACGATCACCGAGCTGTGCCAGCGCTTTAACATCAGCCGGCAGACCGGCTACAAATGGCTCAGGCGCGGCGAGAATGCGCTGTCAGATCAATCCCGACGCCCTGCCAGCAGTCCCTCGAAGACACCCGCTGCGATGGAGCAGGAAGTGGTGCGGCTGCGTCAGGCACATCCGCGTTGGGGTGGGCGCAAGATCAGCCGACGCCTGCGGGATCTGGGCTTTGAGGCGGCGCCACAGCCCAGCACCGTGACCGACATCCTGCACCGGCACAACCTGATCCTGCCGGCCGATTCCGCGATGAGCGAACCCTGGAAGCGCTTTGAGCACGAGCAGCCCAACGTACTCTGGCAGATGGATTTCAAGGGACACTTCGAGACCCTTCAGGAAGGGCGTTGAAATCCCCTGACCGTGCTCGACGACCACTCGCGCTTCAGCATCCTGCTGCGCGCCTGTGGGCCAACCGATACCGCAACCGTGCAGGCGGGGTTACGGGAAGCGTTCGGGCACTACGGTTTGCCGTTGCGCATCAACACCGATAACGGCTCGCCGTGGGGTTCGCCCGGCAGTCCGGGGCAACTCACCGAGCTGGCCGTCTGGCCGTCTGGCTGATCCGGCTGGGTATCCGCATCAGTTACAGCCGGCCTTACCACCCGCAGACCAACGGCAAGGACGAGCGGTTTCACCGTACGCTGAAGGCTGAAGTACTGAACGAACGAAGCTTCGCCACCCAGCAGCACGTGCAACACGAACTGGACCGCTGGCGCACCGTCTATAGCTGCGAGCGCCCGCATGAGGCGATCGGTATGGACACGCCGATCAGTCGCTACCGGCCGAGCCCCCGGGCGTATCCCTCGATCCTGCAGGAGCCGGAGTACGGCCCGGATGACGTGGTGCTGCGGGTCAAATCGAATGGCCAGCTACGCTTTGAGGGACGGCGCCTCAGGGTCTCGAAAGCACTTTATGGGCTGCCGGTTGCGGCCCGCGCAAAGCAGGGTGAGGACGGCGTATTTGAATTCTGGTTTGCCCACCATCGCATCCTCACCCTTGACCTGAGGAACGAAAATCACTGACCATAAAGTGTCAATGATGTCCCCGCACGTCTGTCAACCATGTCCCCGGTCTATACACCGGCCGCAAAGAGAAGTGAGTGCCGCCCCGCACAGGGGCAACGCTAATAGACCACTAACAAAGCAAGGAAAGGCCAACACCATAAAAACACAGACAAACCAAGCGCCGAGCTGGCAAAAAACCGTTATTTCCTAGCGGCAAGATCAACCTCTAACCCACCATCCTCCCCCATCCTCACAGTCCCCTTGGAAACATCCCTCCTATACCCATAAAGATCAAACCTCATCACCCCAGGATTAGAACTATCGCGAATAAAAGTCCTGGCATTCGTGACCAACGAATTAAACATCTTCACATCCCCAGACTCGATCCAGACAAAACTCTTCCCAGCGCCGACAGGCGGCCTCGCAGCAACCACCGAACCATCACGCTTGAACTTCAACACCAACCCTTCATCGGTCACCGTTGCACTCGCGAGCCGCCCTTGCAAAACCGGCGGCGGAAACACCGTATATTGATCGAACACCAACTCGTTACCCTTCAACGCAACACCCTTGCGCGTAAAAGGCGTCAACGACGCCAACGGAATATCCAACGCCCGCAACAACCCCGCCTGCGGCACCCCCAGCACCTTCACCGAAGTCGGTTCATAGACAAGGTGCCGCTCATCCTTCGCCACGATCGTGCCGCTCATCGTCGTGGGCAGCCACACGCCAGGAAAATGATCCCATAACTTGATCCCGCCCGACACTTCCAACTTCCCGTCCACCGGCTTCAACTGCAAATCGTTCAGCGAACGCGGTTCATAGTCGAGCAGGTAATCGTTGAACAACGCCGCCATCGCAGGCCACGGTTCAATCACCTCGCCGCCAATGATCCGAATGTCATACTGATCAGGGTCATCTAGATCGACCGGTTGCCCCGGCTTCTTCGGCACCATCTGCGCGTCCAGCGAACGTACATGAAAACCGATTCGGCCCGATACGTAGAAGTCCACATTTTCGACGTGAATCAACGGTGCAGGTCCGGACGAATGCCGCTCGTCACTGATCGCGGAACCAGGCGTCGCCATGCTGCGACCGGAAAACGCCGCTCGTGTGCCAACCGGAATCGCGCGTGCAACCGACGCGGTCTGCAATGTCTGCGGCACCTGTTGCCACACGAGACGCGCCTGCGCAAGCGACGCCTGTTGCGCACGAATGATGCTGTCGTTAAAACGCGCGCTCGCGCTGCCCGTCTGCAGCGGGACATCTTTCATCGCGCTGGCTAAAGTCGTATATGATGGGAGATGCACGTCCAGAGCGCCCGCCTCGTCAAAGGTGAAGTAGCCGGCCGCCATCTGGTCGCGGTAGTGGTACAGGTCGAATACGAACGGCGCGTTCTTATCGAGCGGCGTCAGCGCCATGTCAATGTTCATCGGTATCGAACGCATGAACTTCACGTCGCCACCCTGCACCAGCATGCCGCGCGGCGGCATCGTCGCGGGCCAGTCTATTTTCTGAATCGTGTGGTCGTCGAGCGTGAAGCGCACGCTCGCGGCACTGGTGTCGATCTTTGTGATCGTCATGCGCAACGCGGGCGGCGGCGTGAGTTTGGCGACCTGCATCACAACATCGTCGCCCTCCAGACGCGCGATCGGGGTGTCCACCTTCAACAGGTCGGCCATCTTCACGTGCGCGGCCTGCATCAACTTGTCGGCGCCAACACCGGCCACTTCGACGTGGTCGGCATGGAACACGAGATCGTCAGTGTTACGCATCGACAGCGAGCCGGTCAGCACGATCGGCACCCAGGTGTCGCGATGCATTTCACCCGTGATGCGCAAGGTGCCGCCGTCTTGCGGCACGACACGCATATTGCGCAGCGGCGAGCCCTGGTACTGGAACAGATAACGGTTGAAAATCGCCGTGAGCTTGGCACTGTCGAGCGTGACCTCGCCGCGGTGCACGTTGATCGTCACTGCCGTCGGATCGTCGAACACGATCGGCTGACCGGCGCGCGAAGGAGTCAGCGTCGCCGCCATGTCGTGAATCATGAAACCGATGTCGCCTGTCACGCGAAAGTCGACGTCGCGCGCGAACATCAACGAACCGTCGATGCCGGAATCGCGCAGCGTCAACGGACGGATGCGCTTTTCGGTCATGCCACTCGCAGAGGGCACGCGTGCGGCAACGCTCTGTTCGGCAGCCAGTTGTTTAGACTTGGCGAGTTCGAGCGCGGGACGTGATGCGGAGGCGGGTTGATCGGCGCTGGCGGTGGTTGCGCTGTTCGCGCCGTTGACGGCGTTCGTGGCATTGGCGGCGAGTCCCACATCCGGCTGCGATTTTGCGGTCAGCGGGCCATCGTTATTGCTCACGGCGTTCACTGACGCGCTCGCCTGTGTCGACGGTGCGGATGCCGCATCGCCCGTCGTGGAGCTTGCGTCGGCGCACGCGGACATCAACAGTGCAGCCGTCACCAACACGGCACCCGCACCGGCGCGCCACGCTTCTCCAAGCGGCGATCGCGCCATTCGAAGCGGCAGCATCCTTTGACTCCGCAGCGTCCTCTGAGGCGGCCGCAACGAAGCCTCCGTCTGCCCTCCCTTAGCCGGCTTTCCGCCCAGTGCGCCTGTCTGTCTCATGATGTCTCCTCCTGAAGCCGCGGCACGTCTTTCGCGCGGCCGACACGGCATGGTCCGTCGCGCATACGCCGGCTTAAAACACCGTGCCGCCGTTGCGCGCCTTTGACCTGATTGTCTTGATTTGTGGGCGCGCTGCCGACAAGATTTCTGGAGGACGCTCACCAAACGATCAAGCGTTTGAATCGCCCCATTGAATCATTGGAAAGCCCCACGCGCCGGGCTTGAGCAGTCAGCGTGCAAACGGGATTCAAACGGCATGCTGAGAGCGATTTGGACGCGCGGCGATGTGCGCGAGAATCGTGCCGTGCTTGACGTGTCCGTCAGGACAGCAAAATGGCCGGAAATTCGAATGCGGCGCCGCAATAAACGCGATGAGGTACCTGCAAGTTGATCGGGCATGTTGCGCCGGGGTGCCGGGGTGCTGAAGTGCCGACATGCCGCAGCGAAGGAGCGCTAAAGACGAAAAGAAGCGATCAAGGCCAGCTACAGCACATCCGGGCTACCCCACACCAAGCCATTCCTGCATTACATCCGGCCGCTCCACAAACGACGCCAACGCCCCATCGAAGACAATCTCGCCATGCCCCATCACCGCAACCCGGCTGGCGAGGTCTTGCGCAATCACGAGCCGCTGTTCGATCAACATCATCGCCACGCCACGATCACGCAGCATCCGCAGACATTCGGCGACCTGCCCCATCACCTGGCTAGCGAGCCCTTCGCCGGGTTCGTCGATGACCAGCAGGTCAGGATCGCCAAGCAATGCCCGGGCGAGCGTCAGCATCTGCTGTTCGCCGCCCGATAACGCGCCGGCGCGCGTGCGCTTTCTTTCGCGTAGGACGGGGAACAGTTCGTAGGCGTCGTCCAAGGTAAAGCGCGGGATGCGGCCGCGAGCGCGCGGCGCCACGCCGAGTTGCAGATTCTCGTGGACGCTCGGCGCCGGAAAAACATCGCGATGTTCAGGCACGTAACCGAGCCCGAGGCGGGCAATCTCGAAGGTGCGAAGACCACCGAGCGCATGGCCGGCAAAACGCAACTCGCCCTCGCTGCGCACGAGCCCCATGATCGCGCGCGCCAGCGTCGAACGTCCCAAACCGTTGCGCCCGACCAGCGCGACGACTTCGCCCGCCTCGATCTGCAAGGTAACGCCATGCAGGGTCTGGCTTGCGCCGTACCAGGCGTTCAATTGCCGAATGTCGAGCAAAGCGGTCATGTGGGCAGGCCGTCGCCAAGATAGGCAGCGCGCACTTCCGCATCCGCGCGAATCGCCGCCGGCGTACCGGTCGCGATGATGCGCCCTTGCACCAGCACCGAAATCCGTTCGACGATCGCGAACACGGCGTCCATATCGTGCTCGACCATCAGCAGCGTGCGGCCCGCGGTGGTAGCGCGAATCAGTTCGATGGCGCGTGCCGCTTCAGCGCGGTTCATGCCGGCGGCGGGCTCATCGAGCAGCAGAGTGTGTGCGCCGCCCGCGAGCGCGAGGCCGAGATCGAGCGCGCGCTGCTCGGCATAGCTCAGTGTGCCGGCCAGGCTATGCCGGCGCGCGCTTAGGCCCACTGCGTCGAGCACCTCCTCGGCGCGCGCATCAACCGTGCGTGAGCCGCTGAAACGCTGCCACCAGCGCGTGCGGTCACGCTCGCCCAGCATGGCCGCGCAGCGCAGATTGTCGAACACGCTGAGGCGGGCGAACACGCTCGTGGTCTGGAAGCTGCGCGCGAGGCCGCGGCGCGTGATCGCGGCCGGCGCCAGACGCGTGATCTCCGCGCCGAACAGATCGATGCGCCCGGCGTTCGGCCGCGCGCCACCCGCGATCAAATTGAAGAGCGTCGAGTTGCCGGCGCCGTTCGGCCCGATCAACGCATGACGCTCGCCGGGCTCGATTGCCAGATCGACGCCGCGCAGAATCTGCGTGGCGCCGAAGCGTTTTTCGATGCCGTAGACCGCGAGGGCCGGGATCATCGCGCGTCTCCGATAGTCGGCGTAGCACGGACGCGAACGGCGAGACGCGCTTGCGCGCGAAGCGCATAGTGCGCAGCGAGTGCCCCTAGCGCGGCCAGCATAAACACCGCAACGCCGAGCCAAAAATGCGGCGAGGCCGTCTCAAGCAGCACGCCGATGACGTTGAAAGACGCACCGTCGTCCGCGCCGAATTGCACGGCGTACGCCCACTGCACTGCGAGTACGGCGGCCAGCGTCCACAGAACCGCCGAGGCCGCACTCCATAGATATGCCTTGCTGCACACGCGCCAACCGTAAGCGGCGACACGGGCCGCGTGCCACTGCACGAAGCCCGCAAGCCCATCCGGCGACACCACCACGACCACAATGAAGAACAGCCCAAGATAGAACAGCCAGGCCCGCGTGACGCTCGCCACCGCGACGCTGAAAAATGTCAGGACGATCGCCCCTGCGACCGGCCCGAAAAATGCCGCCGTGCCGCCGATCACCGTCGTGATCAGCACTGCGCCCGAGCGCATCATGCCGACGCTTTCCGTCGACACCAGTTCGACATTGATCAGCCCCAGGGTGCCCGCGATCCCCGCAAAAAACGCCGACATCACCACCACGCCATAGCGGATGCGGCGCGGATGGCAACCGATCGCCGCGGCGCGCGCAGGGTTGTCGCGCACGGCGTTCGCGAGCCGCATGAACGGTGTGCGCGACAGCGCGAACATCGCCACGCTTGCCAGCACGCACCACAGCGCGATCAGCGCATACGCCTCGCGCGCCGGGCCGAAGCTCCAGCTTGCGAGCACCGGCCCGCTCGCGCGATCGATCGGCACGCCGGCTTCGCCGCCAAACCAGTCGGGCAGCGTCCACGCCGCCGCCGCGACGAGTTCGCCGATGCCGAGCGTGATCATCGCGAAAGCCGTCCCGGCACGCCGCGTCGACACGAAACCGAACGGGACCCCGCACAGCGCGCCGCCGAGGCCGCCGATCAACGGCAACAGCACCAATGGCACGCCAATGCGATTGAACACGTGTGCAGCGATGAGCGCGCCGAGGCCGGAATAAGCGGCATGGCCAAAGGACAGCAAGCCGGTTTCACCAAGCAGCAGGTTGTAGGAGAGCGCGAACACGATCATCGTCGCGGTCTGCGCAAGATAGGCGAGCGACCAACTTTGCGGCCAGACAAAGGGCGGCACGGCGAGGAACAGGACGAGCGCGAGCCACGGCGCGAACCTGAACAACATTGAGCGAGACGTGGCCGCCGGCACAGCGAGCGTTTCGAGCGGCTCACGCATGATCGTCACGCCGTCCGAACAGTCGACGCGGGCGCAACGCCAGCATCGCGACCAGCAGCAGATAGGGAATCAGCGGCGCGAGTTGCGCGAGCGTGAGCGCGTCCCATGCGGCCGGCAGTTCGGCGCCGAACGGCGCGGTGAGATCGCCCAACGACACGTCGCTCGCCACCGCAAAAGTCTGCACGCAACCGACAATCAGCGACGCCGCCAGCGCCCCGCTCAGCGAGCCTAGCCCGCCGATCACCACCACCACCGCCACGAACACGATCGAGCCGAGCGACTCCGCCATCGCCGGTTCGATTACGAAGAGCGGCGCGCCGATCACGCCGGCGAGCGCGGCGAGCGCTGTGCCCGCCGCAAATACGCCGGTGAACACGCGCGGCACGTTATGGCCGAGCGCCTCGACAGCGCTCGCATGCGTGAGCGCGGCGCGCACGTTCAAGCCCGCCTTCGACACGCGCAGCACCGCGTAGAGCACCGCCAGCATCGCGAGCGACACCGCCATCATGAAGGCCCGATCGCGCGCGAAGGCCGCGCCGTAGACCGTGAACAACGGCCCGTCAAGCGCGGCCAGAACGGTGGCGCTCAGCGGACTCAGGCCCAGCCCTTTCAAGGTCTTGATCAAGATGTCCCGCCCTTGGCGCGCTTAAGCAGGCGGGCTGTACTGTGATGGGCACGGGCTACTGCACCTTCGACATAGGGGGCGCGTTTGCGGGTCTTGGGACCACGCCTGCGTGTGCGTACCTAGGCTGGGTCGACGCATCGTGCCAGCTCGAGCAGTTTGCCGGCAATCACATCGGGCGTGGCATCGCTCCAGTGCGACCATTCATCCGGCGGCAGCGCGATGAGCATGCCCTCATACTGGGTGCGAATCTGCACAGCAAGGTAATACGTCGAGACCTCCGTTGGCGCTGCATCGGTTTCATCGGCTGCAGCATGGGCAGTTTGAACACTGCGCTTGAGCGTGGCCAGCACGTTGTACGCCAGCACCGCGACGGTAAAACCCAGCAGCGCGGCACGTGGATGCCCCAGGGTGCGGATCTCGCTATGCAGGACCGACTCGAGTCGCTGGAACATGCCTTCGATACGCCAGCGCTTGCGGTACAGCCGGGCGATCTCGTGTGCGCCTACCGCGGCAGGCAGATTGCTCCACAGCCTGATCACCGTGTCTCCCGCATCGGTAGGCTGGTCCAGCTGCAGTTCGATGCGCCGCCAGCCCTGCAGCCCGGACTTCAGGTCAATGCGTTGCTCACGCACCTGTCCGGTCTCGATGCGCGCAGCGTCCACCCATGGCCCACTACTGGCAAGCGGCGGGCTGTTGCGGCCATGTTCGCGCACGATGAAGCTGGCCTGTGCCTGATGCCAGCCCAGCAGGATCGTGCTGGTACAGAAATTCCGGTCGGCCAGCCACAGCTCGCCCGGGCCGGCACATTCGAGCAGCGGGGCCACCGCGGAACGCTCCTGCGCGTGCGCATCCTCAACAGCGATCAGATCCGTGACCAGACCCAGATCCGGCTCGTAGACGACCAGAGCATGCCCGGGCAACGCGCCCGCTGTTCGCGCAGCGCTGCCAGCCGCTTCTCACTGGCCGGCAGGTGATTGCCATCAAGCACACGCACACGCCAGCCGGGCAGGCTAGCCTGGCATGGCCACGCCGCCAGCACCGGCTCCAGACGCTGGGCGCTGCCCTGTACCAGGGCACGCAGGATCGCGGGTTCGGTGCGGTTGAGCTTCTCGTACAGCGCGGCCAGCGACACCGGTAGGTGCTTCGTCTGCGTCGCCGCAGCGTGCAGCGACGGACTCAGTCCCAGCGACACCAGCGTCATCAGTTCCACCACCGTCGAGAACAGCAATTCCCGTGGATATTGCCGCAGCCGATGCTCGGCAAACACCTCGTCGACCCATTGCGGTGCGAGGGCTCTCTGCAGTGCCAGGCGTGCCATCACGCATACCGGTGCCTGCTGCTCGAAACGCTTCATCACCTCGTCAAACATCCCTTCGTACCCATCGTCCTTGAACAGGTCGCCAGGTTACCAGGTTTGCCGCGCAAAGACCTTGAAAGGGCTGGGACTCAGGCCCCAACCGAGCTTAACGAGTTCGCCGAGCAGATACGCGGCGCCGAAAGTCAGCAGCAACTCGGGGAGATGACCGTGCACACGCACACGGCGCAGCAGCGAGCGCTCCAGCGCCGCGCCGATCACGCCGACGATCAGCGGCGCGATCACCAGCGCACTCCAGAAACCCGCATGCGCCGCCACCGAAAAGCCGACGTACGCGCCGAGCATGTAAAAGCTCGCGTGTGCGAAATTCAGCACGCCGAGCATGCTGAAAATCAGTGTCAAGCCCGCCGACAAAATGAACAGCAGCAGGCCGTAACTGACACCATTGAGCAGATTGATGACGAACGACTGCACGCGCCTATTCCGCCTGCACGGCGACGCTCAGCGGTTCGAGCGCCGCGCGCAAGTCGGCGGGCAAGCTCACCGGACGACGCGTGACGCGATCCACATACACGTGCACGAAATGACCCTGAGCGGCGGGTTGATCCTCGCCCTCCTTGAAGAGGCCCACTTCGTAGCGCACGCTCGAGGTGCCGAGCCGCACCACCCGCAGGCCCGCTTCGACCCGCTCCGGAAACACCAGTGGTGCGAAGTAATTGCAATGCGTCTCGACCACGAGGCCGATCGTCGCGCCATGCTCGAAGTCGAGCACGCCGGCGCGGATCAGATACTCGTTCACCACGGTGTCGAAGTAGCTGTAATAGACGACGTTGTTGACGTGGCCGTAGACGTCGTTGTCCATCCAGCGCGTGGTGATCGGCAGAAAATGCGGGTAGGCGCTGCGCGCTGCGGGTACGGGTTTATTCATCGCTTATTGCCCCGGTTTTTCGACAAACTCGAACGGCAAGCCGCGCCGCCGCATCCATTCGCCAAGCGCCTGACCGGTGCCCGCACGCCACGGACGCAATTTGGCCGGTTCGATCAACCGGTATTCGAGCAATTCCGGCGACAGCGCGACCGTCCCGTACGCCTTCACGTGATACGCGATGATCAGTTCGTTTTTGCGGATGAATTCGTACACGCCGATCAACTCGACCGTCTCCGCGTGCAGCGAGGTTTCTTCCAGCACTTCGCGGGCAATGCCCTCTTCCGGGGTCTCGCCGTTTTCCAGAAAGCCGGTGATCAACGCGAACATGCCTTCCGGCCACGCGGCGTTGCGTGCGAGCAGAATCTTGCCCTCGTATTCGACGATCGCGGCCACCACCGGCAGCGGATTGTTCCAGTGGACGTAGCCGCATTCCGTATCGGGACAGGTCTGGCGGACCCGGCTGCCTTCGTGTTCGGCATCGGCGCGCTCGATCAAAGGCGTAGCGCAGCGCGGACAAAATCGGTATTCGGTCATGGCGAGTGGGTCGTCTTATGTCTTGTATCTGATTATCGTGTTCGAACTCGAACGCAGCGCGGGTTTATGCCACGCACAATTCGCGCACGTCCGCGGCGAAACGCTCGACGGTTTCCGGCTGCGTGTCCCAGGCGCACATCAGCCGGCAACCGCCCGCGCCGATGAACTCGTAGAACTTCCAGCCGCGCGCACGCATTGCCTTGGCGGCCTGCGCGGGCAATTGCGCGAAGACCGCGTTCGATTCTCGCGGAAACATGATGCTCACGCCGGGGATTTCCTGCAACCGCGTTTGCAGCAATTCCGCCATCGCATTCGCATGACGCCCGTTGCGCAGCCAGACGTCGTTATCCAGCAGACCGAGCCACGGCGCGGAGATGAAGCGCATTTTCGAGGCGAGCTGGCCGGCCTGCTTCAGACGGTAGGCGAAATCGTCGGCGAGCGAGCGGTCGAAGAACACCACGGCCTCACCGACCGGCAAACCGTTCTTGGTCCCGCCGAAGCACAACACGTCGACGCCCGCGCGCCACGTGATCTCGGATGGATGCACGTCGAGCGCCGCGACCGCGTTCGCGAACCGCGCGCCGTCCATATGCACTTTCAGATGACGCCGTTTGGCGATCGCCGCGATCGCGCGCACTTCCTCCACTGTGTAGACGGTGCCTACTTCCGTCGACTGAGTCAGCGTGATGACCTTCGGCTTCGGGTAGTGAATATCGGCGCGGCGCGTGACAACCGCTTCGATCGCATCCGGCGTGAGTTTGCCGCCGACGCCCGGTGCGGTCAGCAGCTTCGAGCCGCCGGAGAAGAACTCAGGGCCGCCGCATTCATCGGTTTCGATGTGCGCAAGTTCATGGCAGATCACCGAGTGATAGGACTGGCACAGCGACGCCAGCGCCAGCGAATTGGCGGCGGTGCCGTTGAACACGAAGAACACTTCGCAATCGGTCTGGAACAGATCCCGCAGACGGTCGCACACCTGGTTGGTCCAGGAGTCGTCGCCATAAGCCGGCTCGTGGCCGCTGTTGTTGGCGGCGGTCAGCGCGGCGAGCGCTTCGGGACAGATGCCGGCATAGTTGTCGGACGCGAAATGCTGCATGGCTGGCGGCGCGTCCGGCGACAGGCGCGCTGAGATGACGGGAAAGCGGTCATTTTAGTGCGCCGGTGGGTTATTTGTTTTTCGGTTGGGTATTTGTGTGAGAAAGACTGAGAAAGACCGTTAGTTGCGACCGCAATCGGGCATGCGGCCGCGGCCACGCGGCATGCGTGCCACGATGATCAGGCCGGCGGCGCCCAGCAGCAACGCCCCCGCCGCGAGCCACAAAGCCGGCGAAAAAGACCCCGTATGTTCCGCTATCGGTGCGGCCACCAGCGGACCGACGATCTGGCCCACGCCATAGGCCGCGGTCGCATAGCCCATCAGACCGGCCGCATGGTCGCCGCGCAGACGCCGCGCTTCGCGCATCGCGAACAGGGTGATTGCCGTAAATGGCAGGCCGATCAGGATGCTGCCAAGCGAAAAGCCGCCTGCTGTGGGCCAGACGATACCGAGCGCAATGCCGCCGGCTTGCAGCACATAGCAACCGGCGAGCAGCGTGCGGTTGTCCCAATGCACCGGCAGGCGTGCCGCGCACAAGGCACCGACGATCAAGGCCGCGCCAAACATCGGCCAGAACAGATCGGGCCAGGACGAGCCTGGCAGCGCGTGGCGCGCGATCACCGGCAGGAACGTCGCGGTGATGATGTAGCCGAAGCCGGGCACGCCGTAGAGCAGGACTAGCCAGAAGGCGTCGGCGCGGTGCGGGACATTGCTTGTGCGGGCGTGTTGGCCGGCCGCGGGGGTTTTACTCGCATGGACGGCAGCGGTTGTGCCGCCCGCGGCAAGCGCCGCGCCTCGTGGCGCGATATGGGCCACGCTCGCGAACACCGGCCAAACCAGGATCGAAAGCACCGCCGCGACAAGCCCGAAACCGATCCAGCCGGCCGTTGCGCCGAAGCTGCCCGCAGCGCTGACCAGCAATCCCGTCCCGACAATGCCCACGCCCGGGCCCGTGTAAATCACCCCGCTCCACCCGTGCGCGCCGAGTTCGGCGAGGCGCCGCAAGCCCCACTGCGAGGCGAACACGAAGGTCCAGGCGCTGACCGCACCCGCGACGAAGCGTACGACAGCCCAAATCCAGAACTGGTTTGTCACGCCCATCGCCAGCGTCAGCAAGACCGTCGCCACGAGCCCCGCACGCACCATGCGCGGCGGCTCGACCCGCAGCGCCGCGCAAGCGACCGCACCGACGAAATAGCCCGCGTAGTTGAACGAGGCGAGCCAGCCGCCATGCTGGATATCGAGTTGAGGCTGGCCGGAGGCGCTGCCGTGAAGCATCAGCGGCAACAGCGGGGTGAACGCAAAACGCCCAATCCCGAGCGCCACGGCCAAGGTCACCATGCAGGCAAGCGCCGCACGGCGGGCGGCGTGGGATTCGGCAGAGGTGTCGTGCGCGCTGGAAGCGAGATCGTTCATGAGCAGACAGTAAATGGATTCGGGCCGGCGGTCACCGGTTTCTTCAATCCATATTAGCTTGACCTTTCAATCACAAAAAATGAATAATTCGGATATCAATCATCACCGAGAGAGAATCATGGATCTCGCTGCCTTGACCATTTTTCGTGCTGTCGTGCGCGAAAACGGCGTGACACGCGCCGCTGCCAAGCTCAATCGCGTGCAGTCGAACGTCACGACGCGTATCAAACAGCTCGAGGTGCAATTGGGCACCGACCTGTTCATTCGCGACGGCCGGCGCCTCGTTTTGACGCCGGCCGGCGAGACGCTGCTGCCCTACGCGGAGCGCCTGCTCGCACTCGCCGACGAGGCGCGCCATGCGGTGCGCGAGGATCGTCCGAGTGGGCGCTTGCGTTTGGGCACGATGGAAAGCGTCGCGGCGACACGCCTGCCCGGCTTGCTCGCGCGTTATCACCAGCAGTGGCCGGATGTCGCGCTTGAACTCGAAACCGGCACGACCGGCAAGCTGATCGAGCGGGTCCGCGAATTCGAAGTGGATGCGGCCTTGGTGGCGACGCCGCCCGATCCCGCCGCGCTCGGCGAGTTATTCGAAACAGTGCCGGTTTTTCGCGAAGAACTGGTGATGCTATCGCCGCGAGGGCATCGGCCAATTCACGACGTGCGGGATATCGCTTTATCGACGCTGATTGCGTTCGAGCGAGGGTGCGCTTACCGGGCGTACATCGAGAGGTGGTATCTGGAGCATGGGGTGAGGCCGGCTCGCGTTTTGGAGCTCGGCTCATATCACGCGATCGTGGCGTGTGTCGCCGCAGGCGCGGGAGTGGCCGTGGCGCCGCGATCAGTGCTCGATCTGCAAACCGATGCGAGCAATATTACGGTTCATGAGCTTCCCGATATTGGCGTGATCGAGACGCTGCTCGTCTGGCGGCGGGGGCATTTTTCGTCCGCGCTCAATGCGCTGCGGCAAACGCTGGTGTCGGGAGAGGAAGCGGTGAAGTTACCTGCCGATGCGCCGGTAGGCGTTGCCTGATCAGACCAGGGTAAAAACAACTTGGGCCACACGGGACGCAAAAAACATTAGCGCCCCGTATAGCCCAATCAAGTCCGAATTAAAGCTGGGCTTCGACCCAACCCTTCACGCCTGCCAGCGCCGCAGGCAGATTCGCCGGCTCGGTGCCGCCGGCTTGTGCCATGTCCGGCCGCCCGCCACCCTTGCCGCCGACTTGCTGCGCAACGAAGTTGACCAGTTCACCGGCTTTGACCTTCTTGCTGGCATCCGCCGTGACACCGGCGATCAGACTCACCTTGCCACCCTCGACCGAGGCCAGCACGATCGCCGCGCTCTTGAGCTTGTCCTTCAGCTTGTCGACCGTCTCGCGCAGCGTTTTCACGTCCGCGCCTTCGAGCGTTGCAGCCAACACGTGGACGCCGGCCACTTCGATTGCCTGACCGGCAAGCTCGTCGCCCTGGCTCGACGCCATCTTCGACTTCAACGCGCTCAGTTCCTTCTCCAGCGACTTCACCTGATCCTGCACCTGCACGATCCGCTGCGTGAGCTCCGACGGCTGCGCCTTCAACACGGCCGCGGCCGCATTGATCCGCGCGTCGAGGTCCTGCACGAAGCGCACGGCGTTATCGCCCGTGATCGCTTCCACGCGACGAATACCGGCAGCCACACCGCCTTCCATCACGATCTTGAAGAGGCCGATGTCGCCCGTGCGATGCACGTGCGTACCGCCGCACAACTCGCGCGAGAAACCGAGGTCGAGCACGCGCACTTCGTCGCCGTACTTTTCGCCGAACAGCGCCATTGCGCCGCCCTTCACCGCTTCGTCGAACGGCATGACGCGCACAATGCCCGGCGCGTTCGACAGCACTTCCGCGTTGACGATCGCTTCGACCTGACGGATCTGCTCGTCGGTCATGGGCGCGTTGTGCGCGAAGTCGAAACGGGTCTTGTCTGCATCGACCAGCGAGCCCTTCTGCTGCACATGCGAGCCGAGCACTTCGCGCAGCGCCTTGTGCATCAGGTGGGTGGCCGAGTGATTGCGCTCCGTGCGGGCACGACGCACCGCATCGATTTCCGCCTTCACGACGTCGCCGACCTTCAGCGTGCCCTGCTCGAGGGTGCCGTGATGACCGACCACGTCCGCCTGCACCTTCAACGTATCGGTGACCGCAAAACGCACGCTCGCGTTAGCCAGCACACCCTGGTCGCCCACCTGGCCGCCCGACTCTGCGTAAAACGGCGTGTGGTCGAGCACTACGACCGCCTGCTGGCCGTTGCTGACTTCTTTGACCGACGCGCCGTCGACATACAGCGCGATCACTTTCGCGTCGTCGAAGATGATTTCTTCATAACCGTGGAACGTGGTCTTGGCGCCCGAATATTCGAGACCCTGCGCCATCTTGAACTTGCCGGCCGCACGAGCCTGTTCGCGCTGACGCGCCATCGCTTCGTCGAAGGCGGCCTCGTCGACCGTCACTTCGCGTTCGCGGCACACGTCCGCCGTCAGATCGAGCGGGAAGCCATAGGTGTCGTGCAGCTTGAATGCGAGTTCGCCGTCGAGCGTCTTGCCGCCCTTCGCATCCAGATCGGCCAGCGCGCTTTCGAGAATCGACATGCCATGCTCGATGGTCTCGAAGAAGCGCTCTTCTTCCTGACGCAGCACGTCGATCACGCGTTGCTCCGCGTCCTTCAGTTCCGGATAGGCGCCGCCCATTTGCGCGACGAGGTCCGGCACCATGCGATGGAAGAACGAACCCTTCTTGCCCAGCTTGTAGCCGTGGCGGATCGCGCGGCGCACGATTCGGCGCAGCACGTAGCCGCGGCCTTCGTTGCCCGGAATCACACCGTCGACGATCAGGAACGAGCAGGCGCGGATGTGATCGGCAATCACCTTCAGCGAGTTGTTCGTCAGATCGGCCACGCCGGTTTCGCGGCCCGCGGCCTTGATGAGCGCCCGGAACAGGTCGATCTCGTAGTTGCTGTGCACGTGCTGCAGAACCGCGGCAATACGCTCGAGACCCATGCCCGTATCGACGCACTGCTTGGGCAGCGGCGTCATATTGCCTTGCGCGTCGCGGCTGAACTGCATGAACACGAGATTCCAGATCTCGATGTAGCGGTCGCCGTCTTCCTCAGGAGACCCCGGGGGGCCGCCCCACACGTCCGGGCCGTGATCGTAGAAGATTTCCGAGCACGGGCCGCACGGGCCGACGTCGGCCATCTGCCAGAAGTTGTCCGACGCGTAGCGCGCGCCCTTGTTGTCGCCGATGCGGATGATCCGCTCGACCGGCACGCCCACTTCCTTGGCCCAGATGTCGTGCGCTTCGTCGTCTTCGTGATAGACGGTGACCCACAGCTTGTCTTTCGGCAGCTGGTACACGCCCGTCAGCAACTCCCAAGCGTAGTGGATCGCGTCGCGCTTGAAGTAGTCGCCGAACGAGAAGTTGCCCAGCATTTCAAAAAACGTGTGGTGACGCGCGGTGTAGCCGACGTTTTCCAGATCGTTGTGCTTGCCGCCGGCGCGCACGCTGCGCTGCGCGGTCGTGGCGCGCGAATACGGACGCGATTCCGCGCCGAGGAACACATCTTTGAACTGCACCATTCCCGAATTGGTGAAGAGCAGTGTCGGGTCGTTGCCGGGCACAAGGCTCGACGAGCGAACGATCGTATGGCCCTTCGATTCGAAGAACTTGAGGAATTTCTCGCGGATTTCGGCGGCTTTCATAGCGTGCGGGGGACGGGTTTGCCAGTTCCCTGGCTGTTACCGGCGGCATCCTGGGGATGCGCCAACTGTTTGTTTCTTAAACGACTGATTATACGGGATCGGCGACCGCGCGCGCCGCCTGCGCTGTACCGTTAGCCATTCGGCCAGGTTTGGCCGCGTTTGGTCCGATAGCGAGCGGCACGGCAAGACCCGCCGCGCGTCCTATGCCGTTCGGCCGACTGCGCCGGCGCGCGGGAATCGCTTAAGATTGCCTCCATCCGCGGCGACATGCACGCCGCTTTGGCTACAAAGGAGACATTGAAGAATATGGGCGCTCTCAGTCATATCCGCGTGCTGGATCTCACACGCGTGCTCGCCGGGCCTTGGTGCGCGCAGACGCTCGCCGATTTCGGCGCCGACGTCATCAAGATCGAACGGCCTGAAGTCGGCGACGACACCCGCCACTGGGGACCCCCGTACCTGAAAACGCCGGAAGGCGCCGATACGCCTGAAGCCGCCTACTACCTCGCGGCGAACCGCAACAAGCGCTCGGTCACCGTCGATATCGCATCGCCCGAAGGCCAGCGGATCATCCGCGAATTGGCCGCGCAAAGCGATGTGGTGCTGGAGAACTACAAGGTCGGGCAGTTGAAGAAGTACGGCCTCGACTACGCGTCGCTCAAAGAAGTGAAGCCCGATCTGATCTACTGCTCGGTGACCGGCTTCGGGCAAACCGGGCCGTATGCGCAACGCGCCGGTTATGACTTCATCGTGCAAGGCATCGGCGGCTTCATGAGCATTACCGGCGAGCGCGACGGCCAGCCGGGCGGCGGCCCGCAAAAGGCCGGCGTCGCGATTGCCGACCTGATGACCGGCATGTATTCGACCATCGCCGTGCTCACGGCGCTCACGCACCGCGACCGAACGGGCGAAGGCCAGTACATCGATATGGCGCTGCTCGACGTGCAGGTGGCCATGCTCGCCAACATGAATTCGAATTACCTGGCGAGCGGCCAGCCGCCCGTACGCTGGGGCAACGCGCATCCGAACATCGTGCCCTATCAGACCTTCCAGACCAGCGACGGCTGGATCATCGTCGCGGTCGGCAACGACGGTCAGTTTCGCAAGTTCGTCGAGGTGGGCGGCCGCCCCGAACTCGCCAATGACGAGCGATTCGCGACCAACCCGGCGCGCGTGCGCCATCGCGACACGCTCGTGCCGATCCTTGCAGACATGGTGCGACTGCAGGGCAAACAGCAATGGATCGCGGCGCTGGAAGCGGCCGGTGTGCCGTGTGGGCCGATCAACGATCTGGACGAAGTGTTCGAGAACGAGCAGGTGGTGGCGCGCGGCATGCAGGTCGATCTGCCGCATCCGTCGGGCGGCACGGTCAAACTGGTGCGCAATCCGATCAATATGACCGGCACGCCGCCCGAAGCGCTGGCCCATCCGCCGCTGCTCGGCGAGCACACCGAGGGCATTCTGCGCGAAGTGCTGGGCTATGACGAGGCCCGGATTGCCAGGCTGCGGGAGCAGTCGGTGATTTGAGGGTGGCCGAACGGCGAACGCATGCCGGCATGTTTTGGCGGGCGACGAACGCCCGCCGAATCAGCGCATCAGCGCAAATGAAGGGCCTACCGCTGTTTGCCGAACGAAGCCAGCCAGCGCCGCCCCTCGTCCCAATCGCCGAGCCCGCTGTCGGCATTGATGTGGCCACGCGGCCCGATGTCGATCCAGCGGCTGCCCCACGCATGCGCGCAAGTTTGCGAGAACGACACGCCGCCGTACGGATCGTCGCTGCTCGCCACAACGATGCTCGCAAACGGCAGGCGCGTAAGCGGGACCGGCGCGAAGCCAGCGGCATCCCGCGGAAAATGTGCCTCGGAGGGATCGGGCAACGCGACCAATAGCGCACCCGCCACCTTGGCAAGGTGGGCTGCGCTCGCGTATTGCGACGCCCAGAAGGCTACCGTCAGACAGCCAAGGCTGTGTGCGGCGAACACCACGGGCGAGTCGGCTGCGGCCACTGCGGCGTCGAGCGTGCGGCACCACGCGTCGCGCGCCACATGATCCCAGTCAGGCATCTGCACGCGCACGATGGCGGGATCGAGCGCTTCCCAGCGCGTCTGCCAATGGCCCGCGCCGGAATTCTGATAACCCGGCAGCACGAGTACCTTTAGTTTTTGTCCGCTCATCGTATTCCCCGTTGCAGTTTGATTTTCAGGTGCGTTTCTGAGGTGCGCTCAGGTGCATTTATCCAGCGCGCGTCTGCAATAAGTTTCCGCAGTCCGTCTCTGCAATTATTCGCCTCGCCGGACCAAAGAAGCCACGCGTCAAGGCATCACACGACCCACGCCCACACCGCGCGGATCGGCCGCCGGTTCGGGCGTCGTCCCTTCGACGCGAATCATCTGCACGTCGCCGTTGAACGACTGCCCTTCCAGCGTGTAGCCCATGGCTTTCAACTGATCGGCCAATTCGCCCGTGATCGGATGATACGGCTCAAAGTAGATCGTTTTCGGCGGCAGCAACTGATGATGGAATCGCATCGCGGCCAAAGCGTCGGCAGACGACATATTAAAGTCGTACAGGTTGGTCATCACCTGGAAAATCGACGTGAGGATTCGCGAGCCGCCAGGCGTGCCGATCACGAGCGACACCTTGTTGTCCTTCAGCAGGAGGGTCGGCGTCATCGACGAAAGCGGCCGGCGTCCCGGCGCCACCGTATTCAACTCGTCAGCCGTTGCGCCGGACGCACTGGCGGGAGCCGGTTTGGTGACGAAGTCGTCCATCGCATCGTTGAGCAGGAAACCGCCGCCGTCCACCACCACGCCGGAACCGAAAGACCCGTTCAGCGTGTAAGTGTTCGACACAGCATTACCCCACTTGTCGACTACTGAAAAATGCGTGGTTTGCGCTTTCTCCGGTAGCGCGTCGCCGAGGCCGCCTTTGACCGCCGTGGCGCCGGGCACTTCGTCGGGTTTCACTTCGTCGGCGCGTTGCGCGAGGTAGGCGTCATCGGTCAGTTTGTCGGCCGGCACCTTGTACGAATCAGGGTCGCCAATGTATTGCTGGCGATCGGCGAACACGCGGTCTTCGATCTGCGCGATCAGATGGATATACGGCGCGGAATTCAACTCGAGGCCATCGAACGCCTGCTTCAGATCGGCTTTCATCTTCAGCATCTGGATCAACCCGATGCCCCCTGAACTCGGCGGCGGCGCGGTCACGACCTTATAACCGTTCCAATCGGTGGTGAGCGGTTGGCGCCAGACGGCCTTGTATTGAATCAGGTCCTGCTTCGTAACCAGACCGTGGCCGTACATCTGCTGGGCGATCAGGTCTGCGGTGCGGCCTTCGTAAAACTCACGGCCGCCGTCGCTGGCGATGCGCGAAAGGGTTTGCGCGAGTTCGGGCTGGCGATACATCGCGCCCGCCTTCAGGTTCGAGAAATAGGCGTCGAAATTGGTCTTGCCGGCAAAATTCTTCGCCACCGTGTCGTGGCGCTGCTGCAACCACGGCTCGACCTTGAAGCCGTCGGTGGCGTAATGGATCGCGGGCGCCAGAACCTGCTTCCACTTCAGCTTGCCGAAACGCTGCTGCGCTTCCCACATGCCCTCGACGGTGCCCGGCACGCCCACGGCGCGATGGCCGACGAGGCTCATACCCGGTACGAGGTTGCCCTTATCGTCGACGTACATATCGCGGGTCGCCTGCTGCGGCGCGCGCTCGCGGTAATCGAGAAAATAGGGTTTGCCGTCCATGAAAACGGTCATGAACCCGCCGCCGCCAATGTTCCCCGCGTCCGGACAGGTCACGGCCAGCGTGAAGGCGATCGCGACAGCGGCGTCCATCGCGTTGCCGCCAGCGGCGAAGATCTGCTGCGCGGTGTCGGCGCTGTAGCGATCGGGCACGGCCACAGCCGAAGCGTCCAGCACAGCCTTGGGCGGCGGCGTTTTCGCGAGCGCGGTGGCCGGCGCGGCCAGGCCGCCTGTGAACGCGGCGAATACGGCCGCAACCGTCACGATTCGGGCAAAAGACAAAGAAGCGAAAGGCGCGCGAGGCGCGTCATGCGACGGAATGGGCATCCGAGAAACTCCGGGAACTAACGGCGCCATGTTGCAAGAACGGACAGCGTCCGTGCAACATGGCCCAATGGATGAGGCGGCCTGCGCGAACGCCCGCGCTGCTGGCGGGCTGCACGACAGAGCGCAGGCAGCGCAACCCAAAGCAGGTTGAGCGGGGCGCGGGTAGGCAACGTGGCTGCCTGGCGTGCGCGACATGGACAGAGGAACGGCGCCGGAAAAAATCAACGGGCGAACAGGCTCACCGTGCGCGGCGGGTGGAGAACGCGCCGCCCGCATCCTAAGCCGCTGGCGCATGCGCCAACAAAACGTTTTACCTCCTGTTACAGCAGCTTAAACACGGCTTGCAGGATCCCGCCCGGCCCCAAAAACCGCTCGAAACCGCTCAAACGTTGGCTGTGCGCCGCACTCGCCTGCCGCGAGCGAATGCGTCAGGTAGAATTGACGGATAAGTGGGCGCATTGCGCGCCCCGACCGACTTTCACCTTCTCGCATGAATACCGAACGCAACGACGCGCCAGCGGCATCCAATTTCATCCGCAACATCATTGACGAAGACAACCGCACGGGCAAGTGGGGTCAGCGCGTCGAAACGCGCTTCCCGCCCGAGCCGAACGGCTACCTGCACATTGGTCACGCCAAGAGTATCTGCCTGAACTTCGGCGTGGCGCGCAGCTACGGCGGCGTGTGCCATCTGCGCTTCGACGATACGAATCCGGAAAAGGAAAGCGTCGAGTACGTCGATTCGATTATCGACTCCGTGCGCTGGCTCGGTTTCGAATGGGAAAAAGGCGGCAAGGAACAGCTTTACTTCGCCAGCGACTACTACGACAAACTGTACGAATTCGCCGAACTGCTGATCGAACGCGGCAAGGCGTATGTGGATAGCCAGTCGGCCGAAGAAATGCGCGCGAACCGCGGCTCGGCCTCCGAAGTCGGCACACCGTCGCGCTTCCGCGAACGTTCGGTGCAGGAAAATCTCGACCTGTTCCGACGCATGAAAGCCGGCGAGTTCAAGGAAGGCGAGCACGTGCTGCGCGCGAAGATCGACATGTCGTCGCCGAACTTCAACATGCGCGACCCGGTTATCTACCGCATCCGCTTCGCGCATCACTACCGCACTGGCGACACGTGGTGCGTGTACCCGATGTACGACTACACGCACTGTATCTCGGACGCGTTGGAAAACATCACGCATTCGCTGTGCACGCTCGAATTCGAAGACCACCGTCCGCTGTACGACTGGATTCTGAACGAGCTGGCCGAGGCCGGAATTTTCACGCGCCCGCTGCCGCAACAAATCGAGTTTTCGCGCCTGAACCTCACCTACGCGATCACCAGCAAGCGCAAACTGCTGCAACTGGTGACCGAAGGCCACGTCGAGGGCTGGGACGATCCGCGCATGCCGACCATCGTCGGTGTGCGCCGCCGCGGCTTCACGCCGGAAGCGATCCAGTTGTTCTGCGAGCGCATTGGCGTCACCAAAGTCGATTCATGGATCGACATGAGCGTGTTCGAAGGCGCACTGCGCGACGATCTGGACGACAAGGCGCCGCGGATTGCAGCTGTGCTCGACCCGCTCAAGCTGATCATCGACAACTACCCGGAAGGCCTAACCGAGGCGTGCAGCGCCCCGGTCCACCCGCATCATCCGGAACAGGGCGTTCGCGAGTTCCCGATCTCGCGCGAAGTGTGGATCGAACGCGATGACTACACCGAAACGCCGCCGAAGGGCTACTTCCGCCTGTTCCCGGGCAACAAGGTGCGCCTGCGCTACGGCTATGTGATCGAATGCACCGGTGCGGACAAAGACGAGAACGGCAACATCGTCGCAGTCCACTGCAACTACTTTCCGGACAGCAAATCGGGCACCGAAGGCGCGAACAACTACAAGGTCAAGGGCAACATTCACTGGGTCAGCGCGACAGGCGCCTGCCCGGCCGAAGTACGCATCTACGACCGTCTGTTCAAGGAGCCGCAGCCGGACGCCGGTGGCCGCGACTTCCTCGAAGCGCTGAATCCGGATTCGAAGCGCGTGGTCAACGCCTACCTGGAACCGGGTGCGCGCGACGCGCTGCCGGACCAGCGCTATCAATTCGAGCGCCACGGCTATTTCGTCGCCGACCGCGTCGATTCGAAACCGGGCAAACCCGTGTTCAATCGCATCGTCAGCTTGCGCGACAGTTGGGGCAAGCCGGCGTAAGCTGGAGCCATTACAGCGCGAAGCGCATCTGACCTTGAATACAGCGTGCATTTCGTGAGCGGGATGCACGCCGTTTCATTTCACGATGTTCCATCGATAGAGACAGCGCGGCACAGGCGCACGCGCCAGTCCGGGAGGCCCGATGAAAGTTGCAGCCCGCCACGGGGCGAGAGCTTGGGGCGCAGCACCAGGCACGCGTCACACGCGTACCGTTCCTGCTACACGCATGCCCCTTTTCTCAAATAGCTCACACATCTCACATATCTCAAACAGCATGCGTTGCGCACTCGTGGCGTTGGCCGTGTTCGGCGCAACGTCGCTCGCCAGGCCCGCCCATGCGGAAGAACTCACCGGCACACTGAAGAAAATCCACGACGACGGTGTCGTCGTACTCGGCGTGCGTGAAGCGTCGATTCCCTTCTCGTACTTCGACGGCCAGCATACGGTCGGTTACTCGCAAACCATTGCGCTGCAGATCGTCGACGAAATCAAGAAAACGCTCAGCCTGCCGCAACTGAAAGTGCACGAAATCACGGTAACGTCGTCGAACCGTACGCCGATGTTGCTCAACAACCAGATCGATCTGGAATGCGGTTCGACCACGCACACGGTGGAACGCGAAAATCTGGCCGCCTTTTCGAACAGCTTCTTCCAATACGCGGTACGCATGATCGCCCGCAAAAACAGCGGCATCACGGATTTTCCGGACCTGGCCGGCAAGACGGTCGTGACGACCGCGGGCACCTCCGACGAACGCCTGTTGCGCCGCCTGAATACCGAGAAGCACCTGAACATGCGCATCACGAGCGCGCGCGATCATCCAGAGGCATTCAACGCGCTCAAGGATGACCGGGCCGTGGCGTTCGTGATGGACGAGCCGATCGTGTACGGCTTCAAGTCAACCGACCCGCACCCCGAAGACTTTGTGGTGACTGGCACGCCGCTCGGCTATGAGGTCTACGCCTGCATGTTCCGCAAGGGCGACGAACCGCTTCGCGCGCTCGTGAACGGCGTCATCTCACGCGGCCAGACTGCCGGCGACGCGGAACGTCTGTATAACCAGTGGTTCACGCAGCCGATTCCTCCACACGGCATCAATCTGAATTTCCCGCTGTCGGAACAGAATCGCACGCTGTTCGCGCATCCGAACGACCACGCACTCGACTGAGCGCACGGGCAGTGCGCGGCGCGCGTACCTACCCGTTGCGGTTGCCGGCGCCTTCCGCCCCGCAGCGAAACATCCGGTCCACCGCTATAGCGTTCGATGCAGTTCCGCGAGTGAAAGCGTGGTCTGAAAGAGACGTGTGAGGCTGCGGCTCGCGTACCGCTCGACCTCGTCCGGCGCGGCCCAGCGGTAGGCGTCCATTTCGGGAATCAGCGTGCCGTCGGAGCGGCGCGGAAACATCGACATGCAGGTGCACACCGTCAGATCGAGTTCATCGGCAGTCGCACGCGCCGCGAACAGATGCAGATCCTTGTCGCGCCGATAGACGAACAGTCCGAGATCCTTCAGACGCTCGGGCTCGATCACAATGCCGGTCTCTTCGACCAGCTCGCGCAAGGCCGTGTCGTGAGGCGCCTCGCCCTCTTCGCCGTGCCCTTTGGGAACGTCCCAGTGAGACGTCTCGGTTGCATGGGCGAGCAGCACCCGCCCGCCCGGGTCGAGCAGGACGACGCCACATGAGACAACCCGTGCGCTCATCGATGCAACGCGTCGCAAGGACGCACGGCTTCAGACCGCGCCGGCGGCAAGCCGGCGCACGTGGTCATACCGGCCCGCACACTCAGTGCTTTTTCTGCAATTGCCAGTTGCCGCTGCCCTGTTTGCAGAACTGCGGACGCAGGTTCATCGACTGCCCTTTCGCATTCAGCACAACACCGACGTCGCGGCAGGTGCGATCGCCGTCCTTCGCAGTGCTGGCGACCGTGATCGTCGCGTCGATCTTCACGCTGTTACCGGTGCCTTCGTTGACCCAGCTCGCGCTTTCGCCGTCCTGCTTGTCATTCAAGGCGCTCACGACTGCGGTCTTGATCGAATCGACCTCGCGTTGCTTCATGTAGCTCATCGGCGTGTCGTTCAGAAAACCGAGGTTCGCCGCTTGTGCGCCGATGGCGCCACCAAGCAGCAGGCCGCCGACTGTGAGATGAAACAAGGCACGGATTCGCATCGACATGAAGGGTTCTCCTCGAAGAGTGGTTCGGCTGACTCGAGCGCGCTCACGGCGGCTCGTGATCTGGACCCCAAAAGCATAGCATGTCGCCCTCAAGCTAACCGCCTGGATGCTGCTTCGCAGCGCTCCGCGGGAGCCTGTAGCATCCGGTCCGTCAATCGGGATCGAACGGCTCGAGGGCTGCCAGAATTTTAGGACGAGTCTCATATCCTCTTATGAAACGTCTACTTAAGATAGGTCTGTTGCGCAATAGCGCCGACCAAGCTTCCAACGCCGCCTCATGGACATCTCGCTCACTCTCGAAACCTTCACCGTCGCGCTGGTGCCGTTCGCCATCGGCCGGGACCCCGGTCTTGCGCGGCGCATCGTGCAAATGGACAACCTCCCCCGCGCACGCTGGCCAAATCTGCTGACACGCGTCGGCACTGCATGCCTTCTGGTGTCGTTCGCACTGTTGCTCGCCGGCTGCTATTACATCCTTGCCGGCGCGGGCAACTGATCACGACCGCGGCAGCCTAGGCTGCCTCAACCATCGGCGCAGCCCTCACGCCGCGATCAATTCGCGGCCGCACTATGTCCCGGTTTGTCTTCCGCTTTATAGCCATCCGTGAGCGTATTCAAAAACGCGATCATGTCCTTGATTTCGGCCTCGTCGAGCGCCGGTTTGTCACCCGGCTTGCGATCGAACGGCGGATCGGTATTCAGATTGGCCCAGTAACGCTGCGGCAGATCGTCGAACTTCTGCACTTTGCTTTTCGAGACCGAATAAAACTTTTCCGGATTCGTGTCGCGTTGCGCATAAAAGCGCAGCAGCTGATCCAGAGACTCATAGATGCCGTTGTGGAAAAACCGCTTCTTCAACGCGACGTTACGCAGCGTCGGCGTGCGGAAGATGCCGCAAAACTCGGCGCGGCCCTTCAGGTCGGTCCGCTCCGGCCCGCATGCGCCGAGGTCGTAGAAATGCGGATCGCGATTCACCGGCAGCGCGCAGTTGCGCGGCACGCCGATCGCAATCAGACCGAAGTCCGTGAACTGCGGCGGCGCGCCGTCCATGGTGCGCTGGCTGATGTGACAGCTCGCGCAATTGCCCTTCTTTTCGTCGTTGAAGACTTGCAGACCGTGTAGCTCTGCCTGGGTCAGCTGGGCTTTGCCGGCCAGATACGCGTCGTACTTGCTGGTGTACGGATAAAAAAGCTCGGGCGTCTGCCCGAACGTTTCCAACGCTTGCAGCACGGCTTTGAAGGTGGCGTCGTCGCTATCGAAAATATGCTCGCCGAATGCCGCGCGGAACGCGTCAGCATACGGCGCGGCCTTCACCGCCGCCGTGACCTTCGCCGGTGTGCTGCCCATTTCGAACGACGACAGCAGCGGAATGCGCGCCTGATCCGAGCCGCGGTCGACCCGGCCGTCCCATGTCAAACCGCCGGTCGGCCCGGCATCCACGCTTTCGTCGCCTTCGTCGTCCGACTCGTGATAGTGCTCGGCGAACGCCGGCACCGATTGCAGATACTTGAGCGTCGGCGCGGCGCGCATGCCGGTGCGGTGCATGTCGTTACCGCCCAGTTGCACCGACAGCGAATTCGCCGGCGAAAAAACCGTGATCGGGACTGTGGCACGACGCGCACGCCAGCCTGCCCGAGCCGGACAGCGATGCGTCGAAGAACAACTGCTTGCCGAGCGCCGTCATCTGCCGCACGGATTTGTAGACTTCCGCGCGGGTCTGGCCGGCTTCATGGGCAGCCACTTTCACGGTAGAGGCGGTGCCGCAGCGACACCGGTTATCACCGTAGCCAATGTGAGCACCACAATCACTAAGACTTTCATCTTCGATCTCCCATACCCGCACCTGTATGCCATCTACTCTAAGTCGCGGTGTCGCTGGTCTGTGAAACCCTGCACCGTGGACGGCCCAAGGTGCTAAGGTTTACGTCTGCTGTATATCATCTGTCCTATTAGACATTCCGCGCCCCTTTCGAACGACCTGCGTCCGAAAAGATGACCGGAAAATTTCCGGCAACCACTACCCCCACCAGGGTCTTTTTCATAACGTCCCTGGCTGGCGGCGCGTGTATGGGAACCCGCCGAAATCAGCCCTCCACGCGCGCATGTGAGGCGCACTACGCTAGTCGGCCCTGCAAAATTCAATTTGCCTGACGCACGACGCCGATGGGGTATGTTGTCGGTGCGGAAAGGTTAGGCCGCAGACATGAATGGCTGAGCTAGAATCAGTCACACCGTAGTCACACTGATTTGTGACTACGGGCACTTTCTCAACTCACACAGTCGAGCTGATATTGTCGCAAGTGACTGATTTTTAATTAGAATCTTGGTACGGCAGGAGGGACTCGAACCCCCCACCCTCGGCTTAGAAGGCCGATGCTCTATCCAGCTGAGCTACTGCCGTAATGAAGTGAGGCGATGCTACACAAACGTGTACAAGCTGCATCGCCTGCAATGAGAACCCGTGCCGGGTATTGGAACCTGTGCGGTATCGCAGCCCCAAGGTTCGCTGAATACCGAAATTCTAACTGACCAGGCCGGAGACTGTGAAAATCTGTCCGGCTCGCGGCAACCCTGATTGCCTACCGCTCCGCCCCGTCGAATCGCATCGCATCGCAAACGCGTCATAAAACAAACGGGCCCGGCGAATTGAGCCGGGCCCGGATTATAACCGATCGCTTCTTGCCTGCCAGCCGCACGCTCGCACTCAACGCACAGTAGCGGGCATGTCTCGCGAAATCAGACCGGCTGCGGATGCAGCATGAACCAGCCGAGGAACACGACCCCCGCGATCACGCAGTACACGCCGAACGAAGCCAGACGTCCGCGACCTTCGAAATAACGCATCAGGAAACGCACGCTGAGATACGCGGCGATGGCGGTCAGCACGCCGCCGAGCAATGCATCGGCGAGTTGGCCCGGCGCATGGAACAGTTTCGGCAGTTCGAGCACGCCGGCCGCGAAAATGATCGGCGTGCCGAGCAGGAACGAAAACTCGGCGGCCTTCTCAGTCGTCAGGCCGGCCGCATTGCCGGCGATCATCGTCAGACCGCTGCGCGAGAAGCCCGGAATCAATGCGCCGACCTGCGCGAGGCCGACAAAAAACGCCTGGCGGAAAGTGAGCTTCTCCGGCGCCTGATGCGCGCGCGAACGTTGCAGACGATCGCCAAACCACAGCAGCACGCCGTTCACGATCAACGCGATTGCAACGATGCGCAGATCGTGAAAAATCCGCTCAAGACGTTTCTCAAGGATCAGCCCGACGAGGCCCGCCGGAATCGTGCCGATGATAAGCGCCCACATCATGTGCGCGTTGTCATTGCTACGGCCGCCGAACGAAGCGAAGAAGCCGCTCACCAATTCGTACCAGCGCTTGCGGAAGTACCACAGCAGCGCGAACGCCGTGCCGAGATGCAACGCGACGAGGAACGGCAGCAACTGCGGCGCATGCTTGTCGATATGCATACCGAACAATGCGGGCACGAGCAACGTGTGGCCGAGGCTGCTGACCGGAAACAGTTCGGTGACGCCTTGCAGCACGCTAAGGAAGATTAGAAACGACAGGTTCACGCGGCGGTCCTTGTAAGGAAAATGTCGGGGAACAGCGCGCCGCAATACGAAATACACGGCGCGTCAAAGGCGCACCGATTATGCCTGGCTGCAAAGTCAGCGCCAAGCGTTTGAACCGCATCCAGGGAAATATTGATGCGCCGCATCACAACTGGAAACCGTTGTTACGCCGCAGAAAGAAAATGGGGCGCCGCCAGCGGCCGCCCTGTCATCAAGAGGTTTGACGCGCTGAACGCGCGAGACGCGTACCGGGCTCGCCTTGACGGCCCAGCAGAACAGGAAGCCGATGACTGGATCAGCGCTCGAGCTTATAGAAGAAGTAGACAGTGCTTGCTGCGAACATGCCGAACAGCGCCACACCCATTGCCATTGCGAGATCCATAACACCTCCTGAGCCGGTCTCGCCCGGTCGTTGATTGACCGGGCAGTCAGCGGATTATTGCCAAAAACGAGGCTTCTTCGACACCCGCAATTTCCCCAGAAGGGTTTCCCCGTAGCGGAAAGCAGCGCAAAATCGTGCTCTCGCGAGGTCGCTCTGCGGCGCCTTCAAACGTTCTAAACCCACGTTCGAGGCACGCTCAACTCACCTGTTGCTCGCATCCAAGCCACACTCGAACCGCACGCGAACCGCATTCAAACCTTTATCAACTAGTCCATCGACCATGCCCCTCTCCCCGCAACAGGACATTCTCGAGATCGCCCAGGACGCCTCCGTGCTCCGTTTCGCGCCGCAAGCCGGTGGCCGTCTTTTGTCGTGGACCATCGACGACGAAGAGGTGATTCACTGGCCCGAGAACGCCGACTGGAGCCAGCCCGCGAGGATTCGCGGCGGCAACCCGCTGCTGTTTCCGTTTCTCGGCCGGCATCGCGTCGACGGCAAGATCGGCTATTGGCGTGATGCACAACGCACGGTGCGCGAATTGCCGATGCACGGTTTTGCACGCGACCTGCCGTTCGAAGCTCACGCCGACGTTCACGGCGCCGGCTTGCGCATGACCCTCACCGACAGCGATGCGACACGCGGCGGCTATCCGTTCGGCTTCCGTTTCGAAGCAACGTACCAGCTCGTCGATACGCATACGCTGGACGTTACGCTGAGCACCGCCAATACCGGCAACACGCGGCTGCCCTACTACGCGGGTCACCACTTCTATTTCACGCTGCCGCACACGCAGCGCGCCGAGACCTCGCTGGAACTGCCGCGCACCGAACGGTGCTATCAGCAGGATGACGGCTCGATCAGCGCGGCCGAACCGGGCGCTGCGCGCTACACGCTCGACGAGGCGCGCATTCACGACCGCTTCCATCGTCTCGTCGGTGAGCCGGACCAACCTGTGCGGCTCATCGCGCCCGGTCTGAACCGGCTCATCACGATCGATCTGCAACGGCCGGGCTCGGTGCCCTGGTACGCGGTCACGACGTGGAGCGAAGCCGCTACCTCGGACTTCTACTGCGTCGAGCCATGGCTGGGTCTGCCGGATGCGATCCACAACGGCATGGGACTGCGCTGGCTCGAAGCGGGACAAACCGAGACGGCCGCGCTCCGTATCAACGTCAGCAAGCTGCGCTGATCGCGGGTTTTCCGTCTATCGCGACGTGCCGGGAACGCGGCGTTTCGCCACGTTCCCGGCCGTGCGTACCCTCTTCTGCATCCGTTTTTCGGATGTTGCAGCGCAAAACCGTTAGAATCGGACGCTTTGCATCTACCTGCCGCGTGATCGGGATCGGCGCGTGGCAGCGCTTTGCGAGGTCCAATGCGTAACACAACAAGAATGATGAAACGGCTCGCCTGCGCGTCGTTGCTGGCGGTACTCGCCGCCTGCGGGTCCGCTCCGGCGGGGCCAGGCTTTTACCGCGTCGAACGGGGCGATACGCTGTCGAAGATCGCGCGCAGTAACCGGCAGTCGATGCAAAGCATCGTGCGCTGGAACAATCTGACCAATCCGGACAGCATCGAGGTCGGACAGGTGCTGCGCGTCGCGCCGCCGGGGAACGTGGCGTCCACAAGCGGTGGTGCAGCACGCAGCAGCGGCGCGGGCAGCGCGAGCGCGTCGGCAGCGCCGCGCCCGGCGCCCGCCGATAGCGCGCCGTCGCCCGCTCCGGCTTCAACGATCTCGCTGGTGTGGCCGGCTGACGGCACGGTGATCCGGCGCTTCGACGGCTCCAACTCGAAGGGCATCGACATTTCCGCGGCAGCGGGCACTCCGGTAATCGCCGCAGCGCCCGGCACGGTGGTCTATGCGGGTAACGGCTTGCGCGGTTACGGCAACCTGCTGATCATCAAGCACAACGCCGAATATCTGACCGCCTACGCGCACAACCGCGTGCTGCTCGTGAAGGAAGGTCAATCGGTCAGCCGCGGCGAGAAGATCGCCGAGATGGGCGACACCGACACCGATCGGGTCATGCTGCACTTCGAACTGCGCTATCAAGGCCGCTCGATCGACCCATCGCGCGCGCTGCCGGCGCGCTAGGAGTCCGCGCGGCAGACAGAATTTGAGCCTCCGGAGTTGACGCCAGATCGGGCGGCGTCAACTGCGATTGCAGTTTTGCCCGCCAGTGCGCGCAAAAATGGTTTGCCCGGGGGCGAAATCAGGCAAACTTGCCCCCTTCCGGGCTTACGCAAGTTTCATTTTCGACATTCTGCGCAGGTTCAGCGCCACGCAGACGAGCTTCCACTCGGCCTGAGCCTTGGCCAGTCCGCGCATGCTGAATTGTCGAAATCCGAGAACGCTTTTTACCCAGGCATTCGGCGGTTCGGACAGCCATTTGCGCTTTCGATAGGCCGCCTGAGTTTGCGCAGAAGTAAACTTTTCTGCCATCGCGGCGCACAGCGGGCGCTTCAGGGCATCGACCCTCACATCTTTCTTGCCCTCGCGTCCGGGCGCCACAATCAGCTCGGCGGGATGCTCGCGCAATTGCTCGAACGTCGCTTCCGACCGGTAGCCCGCGTCGGCAAGGACTTGCCTGGGATTGGCGCCAGCGTCACGCAGCACGGCAGCAAGAACGCCTGGCAACTGGCCGCTGTCGGCGGCACTGTTACCCAGTTCGGCCGCGACGATGATGTGGGCCGTGTCGTCGACGGCAGCCTGGGCATTGTAGGAATAGTCGAAGCCGCCGCCGGCGTGCTTCATGATCCGGCTTTCCGGGTCAGTAAAATTCTCCTGGGCGTCGGGCTTGGGCTCGCCGAACCTGTACTTGAAGCGCGACTTCTTTTTCGGCTTGTCGCCGCCGTCCGGCGGCGTGTCGTCGTCGCTACGACCACGCGCGATATCGGCCTGGCGCTGGCGCTCTTCCAGACGCGCACGCGCAGCACGGATGACCGCAAGCCGGTCCTCGCGCCGCGTGATCTCGGCCGGAATATCGAGTTCAGGCTCGTTCTTCTCAGCGTCATCGGCCACTTTCGCTTTTGCCAGCAGCGCATCGATCTGTTCTTTCAGTTCAAGCTCGGCTTTCTTCATCCGGTCGTAGCTCATCGCCTTGTGGCGCGAGGCATTGGCCTTGATCTTCGTGCCGTCAACGGCAATCGTCCCGAGCCTGATCAGTCCGCACTCCCTGGCCAGTTTCACCACCTGCACAAACAGGTCCGACAGTTCTTTGAGGTGAAAGGCGCGGAAGTCGCACAGCGTCCGGTGCGCCGGATAGTTGCCCGCCGCCAGGACCCGGAACGCGACATCCTCATGCAGCTTCCTGGCCAGCTTGCGCGACGAGAACACGCCGGTCGCATAGCCGTACACGAGCACCTTCACCATCATCGCCGGATGAAAGGGCTGGTTGCGCTGACCACCGCCGGCATACCGCGCATGGAAAGCGGAGAGGTCGAGTGAGTCCACCGTGTCGCTGATGTAGTAGGCAAGGTGCCCTTCGAGCAGCCAGTCTTGCAGCGCGTGGGGCAGCAACATCTGCTGCTGCGGCTCGTAGGGGAGATAGCTTGTTGTCATCTGCTAACAACGTTTACCGTGCCCGACCGGATGACATCAGACTTCTGCCGCGCACGCTCCTAGCCGCCCAACGGTAGGCATGCGCCCTGCTGTAGTCGCGGGAACCGGGCATACTATGAAACGCTCAATCCTATGCATGACGTGGCCTCGCGCCACGTTCTCCCTTGTTATCTGTAAGGAATCTGCAATGAAGAGCGCATTGGCGTCCTTAACAACGGCCGCAGCGATCGGCCTCGGCCTGTTGACGCTCGGCAGCCTCGGTGGCTGCTCCAGCACCACCATCATGACCTATTTGCCGAGCGGTGACACCGGCTTCGCGATCAACTGCAGCGGCAGTGATGCAAGCTCCAGTTGGGCCGAGTGCTACAAACGCGCGGGTGAAGTCTGCGGCAACTATGGCTACGACGTCGTTTCGAAGGACGTCGACAACGGTGCCACCTCGGGCGGTTCGGTCGGTGGGATTTTCGGTGCGAACGTCAAAAACCGGTCAATGGTGATTCGCTGCAAGCAGTGAAGACACGACAACACGCAATAGAGCAACGCGGCAACTCCGGATTGAATCGACAATGACCGGGCAAAAAAATGCCCGGCACGAGGCCGGGCTAACGGGGGTTCGGCGCATATCGGCAAAGGACCGGTTCACCATGCGCCAGAACGGAATCTAACAATCGGCTTTTACAAGTGCAATGGATTAATTTCGCGAGCAATGTGACACTGCGTACGGAATCCGCATTATGTGAAGGAGAATGTCGGAAATGAGCAGGGTAAATACCCTTATATTTTTCACGCGAAACACCGTGCAAACGGCGCATGAAAATCACGCACGCCGCCCGCAAGACCTTATTAATCAAGCACCTGCTCGCACACGACTGGAAAAGCCTGACGAAAGCCCTTTGGACGCCCCCGCCAGCCGCGCCCAGTATAATCCGGACGCTTAATGCATTGCGAACCTTTAGTGCGCCAACGCACCATACTGATGTATTCGCGAATATTGAGAGACGCCAATAAGCAGCTGCATTTCTTCACAACATATTCGCGAATAGCGAATAGATTAAAAATCTTCAGATAAACTGACAAATTGCGAAGTTTAAAATCGACTGATTTCGGTGAATCGATAAATCGGATGATAGGCACACGCAGCGATTCATTCAAGCTGGCCGAATGGCTAAACCGGCCAGCTTGAAAACAGCCATCACATGACTCGCAGACCCAGTTCGGTCACGAGCACCGCCGCCTGTTGATGCGAAATCGTCGCGCCTTTGAAAAGCGCCGCATCGACGAGCCGCACGCCGCTCAGGTCAGCCTCGCGCAGGTCCGCGCCGTCAAAGCGCGCGCCTTTCAGATGCGCATCCTTCAGACTGCCGCCATCGAAGATTGCCTCGCGGAAATCGACACCGGCCAGATCGGCGTCGGAGAAATCGAGTTGCTGGAGCGTGGCCTTGCGAAACGACAAGCCGCGCAAATGCGCGCCCACCAGCAAGGTTTCGACAAAGCTCAAACCCAGCGCCGTGCAGGCTTCGAAATTGGCACCGGTCAGCTTGCAACTGTGAAACGACGCGGAGGCAAGCTTGGCGCGCCGCCAACTGGTGTTGTTCAGATCGCTCGACTGGAACGCCGCGTCGACCAGATCGGCCAAGGCGAAATCCGCCTCGCGTCCGCGGCAACGGACCCAACGGGTGTGCGACAGCGCAGAGCCAAAAAACGACGTCTCGACAATCGTGCAACGATGAAATTCGGCGCCGCGCAGATCGAGTCGCGACAGATCGGTGCCTTCGAAATCGCAGTCGGTGAAATGGAGCGGCGCTTTACTCCCTGCCAGGCTCGCAGTGATGAGGCGCTCCACGTCGGCGCGCGTGAGTGTGGTGTCGCTCACCGCGTAAGCTTGCGCGCCCGAAGCCAGCGCCGTTGAATCCAGTGACATGAAGGTTCAGAATGATTTTCGAAAGCCTCAAGCGTACCGGAACGCGCGCCGCCCTGGCGGTCCGCGCCGATGGTTTATAGTAACGGCCCCGTCAGAACCCGCTTACGATGACTTCCAACGACGCCACCCATAGCCCGCTGTACGCCAAGCTGCTCGCCGAAACCGCCAAAATCGGCTGGACCGAACTTGAACGCTTTTTCGCGCGCGGCATCCTGCTGCGCGTCGCGAGCGACATCGATCTGGTGAGCGTCGCCGAGGCCATCGCCAGCGACGACACCACGCAGATCACGCAATGGCTGTCTTCCGGCCTTGTCGAGCGTGTGCAGGCGGAAACCGCCGCCGATTTCGCCGCGCGCGATCCCGATCTGCGGGCGGTGGTCGTCTCGCCATGGGTGTGCGTGCAGGAACGCCGTTGAGCGACAGCGCACACGCCGCGGAGGAAGTCCCCCGCCCCGAAGGAAGTCCCCTTGGGGGAGTCGAGAACGGCGCGGCTGCGACGCCACCTGCCGTCCCTGTGCACTGGCACCGCCGGGTGCTGACGCTGGCGTTCCCCATCGTCCTCGCCAATCTGACGCAGCCGATTCTCGGCGCGGTCGACACCGCCGTTGCCGGCCATCTGGACGGCGCGTCCTATCTCGGCGGCGTGGCGCTCGGCGGCCTGTTCTTCAACTTCGTGTTCTGGGGCTTCGGCTTCCTGCGCATGGGCACCACGGGCCTCGTCGCACAAGCGCACGGCGCGGGCGACCACGCCGAGTTGCGCAACAACGTCGTGCGCGCGCTGTTGCTGGCGGCGGCGATCGGTGCAGCGGTGCTTCTGCTCCAAGGGCCGCTGATCGGCTACGCGTTGCGCTTGATCGGCGGCAGCGACGCGGTGCAGCGCCACGCGCAGATCTACTGTCACGCGCGCATCTGGGCCGCGCCGCTCGCGCTCGGCAATTATGTGGTGCTCGGCTGGCTGCTCGGTACGCAGAAGGTGCGGCTCGCGCTGCTCTCACAAGTGTTCATCAACAGCGTGAACATCGTAGCGGTGCTGTTGTACGTGTACGTGTACGACTGGGGCGTGGCCGGCATCGGCGCGGCCACGGCCACGGCCGACGCGCTCGGCTTCGTACTCGGCTCCGCACTGTTGTGGTACGGCCGACCCCGCAGCCTGCCTGCGCTGAACCGCGCCGCCCTCCTCGACTCTGCCGCGCTCAAGCGTCTGGTGGTGCTGAATCGCGACATCTTCGTGCGTACGCTCTGTCTGCTGTCGTCGTTCGGCTGGTTCGCGCATCTCGGCGCGAGGCAAGGCGACACCACACTTGCCGCCAACGCGCTGCTGCTTAATTTTCAGACCTTCATGGCCTACGGACTCGACGGCTTCGCGCATGCTGCCGAAGCGCTGGTAGGCGCTGCGATCGGCGCGCGCGACCGGCCCGCGTTCGCGCAGGCCATCAAGGTCACGGCGCTGTGGTCCGCACTCGGCGCGCTGGGCTTCTCGCTCGTGTACTGGGGCGCGGGTTCGTGGATCATCGAAGGTCTGACCAATCAGGCCGCGGTGCGCGCCACAGCCGAGACGTATCTGCCATGGGCCGCGGTCCTTCCGGTGATTTCGGTGTGGGGTTTTCTGCTCGACGGCGTGTTCATCGGCGCCACGCGCACGCATGAGTTGATGTCGTCGATGGTGGTGTCGTTTGCGGTGTTCGTCGCGGCTTCGTGGGCCTTGCTTGCGCTGTACGGCAATCACGGTTTGTGGGCCGCGATGCTGATCTTCATGGCCGCCCGCGGCGTAACGCTCGCGCGCTTTTTGCCACGCGTCGTACGAGGCATGGCGGGCGTGGCCGCCTAGGAGCGTGCGCGGCAGAAGTCTGATGTCATCCGGTCGGGCAGGGTAAACGTTGTTAGCAGATGACAACAAGCTATCTCCCCTACGAGCCGCAGCAGCAGATGTTGCTGCCCCACGCGCTGCAAGACTGGCTGCCCGAAGGGCACCTTGCCTACTACATCAGCGACACGGTGGACTCACTCGACCTCTCCGCTTTCCATGCGCGGTATGCCGGCGGTGGTCAGCGCAACCAGCCCTTTCATCCGGCGATGATGGTGAAGGTGCTCGTGTACGGCTATGCGACCGGCGTGTTCTCGTCGCGCAAGCTGGCCAGGAAGCTGCATGAGGATGTCGCGTTCCGGGTCCTGGCGGCGGGCAACTATCCGGCGCACCGGACGCTGTGCGACTTCCGCGCCTTTCACCTCAAAGAACTGTCGGACCTGTTTGTGCAGGTGGTGAAACTGGCCAGGGAGTGCGGACTGATCAGGCTCGGGACGATTGCCGTTGACGGCACGAAGATCAAGGCCAATGCCTCGCGCCACAAGGCGATGAGCTACGACCGGATGAAGAAAGCCGAGCTTGAACTGAAAGAACAGATCGATGCGCTGCTGGCAAAAGCGAAAGTGGCCGATGACGCTGAGAAGAACGAGCCTGAACTCGATATTCCGGCCGAGATCACGCGGCGCGAGGACCGGCTTGCGGTCATCCGTGCTGCGCGTGCGCGTCTGGAAGAGCGCCAGCGCCAGGCCGATATCGCGCGTGGTCGTAGCGACGACGACACGCCGCCGGACGGCGGCGACAAGCCGAAAAAGAAGTCGCGCTTCAAGTACAGGTTCGGCGAGCCCAAGCCCGACGCCCAGGAGAATTTTACTGACCCGGAAAGCCGGATCATGAAGCACGCCGGCGGCGGCTTCGACTATTCCTACAATGCCCAGGCTGCCGTCGACGACACGGCCCACATCATCGTCGCGGCCGAACTGGGTAACAGTGCCGCCGACAGCGGCCAGTTGCCAGGCGTTCTTGCTGCCGTGCTGCGTGACGCTGGCGCCAATCCCAGGCAAGTCCTTGCCGACGCGGGCTACCGGTCGGAAGCGACGTTCGAGCAATTGCGCGAGCATCCCGCCGAGCTGATTGTGGCGCCCGGACGCGAGGGCAAGAAAGATGTGAGGGTCGATGCCCTGAAGCGCCCGCTGTGCGCCGCGATGGCAGAAAAGTTTACCTCTGCGCAAACTCAGGCGGCCTATCGAAAGCGCAAATGGCTGTCCGAACCGCCGAATGCCTGGGTAAAAAGCGTTCTCGGATTTCGACAATTCAGCATGCGCGGACTGGCCAAGGCTCAGGCCGAGTGGAAGCTCGTCTGCGTGGCGCTGAACCTGCGCAGAATGTCGAAAATGAAACTTGCGTAAGCCCGGAAGGGGGCAAGTTTGCCTGATTTCGCCCCCGGGCAAACCATTTTTGCGCGCACTGGCGGGCAAAACTGCAATCGCAGTTGACGCCGCCCGATCTGGCGTCAACTCCGGAGGCTCAAATTCTGTCTGCCGCGCGGACTCCTAGCTTTTGCTTCAGCGCCCGGCTTGCATGCGCGACGGTTTTTCGTCTTAGGAACGCATACGTTGTGCTCCGCCGCAGAGGAATCACGCGCTATGCGCTCATCTCCCCAATGCCGCACACAGTTACGGCTTGAAACAAGCGCATACATATCACGCGCGCGCTTCGCCCTAGAATAATTGCAGCCCGCGCTCTCCGCGCGACTTGTCTGCGCGGGTCAGAAGCACCGGCGTGCCCGCGCCGGCGCTTCGCTTTCATTCCCCAGCAGGCGCTCCGGGCGCGGGCGCCATGACCGGCGGCCGGTCGTCGGTAGGGACGCCGTGGTAGTCGACGGGATCTTTCGGCGGCGGCCCGCCATGATGCCCGGCAGGATCGTTGGCACAGCCGGCGAGTCCGGCAGCCAGCATCAACACAATCAATACAACGCGGTTCATAGACTCTCGATACAGAATGACGATAACGGCAACGAAGCGCCGAGAGTCTACCTGCAATTCGAATTCGACGATGTTGGGCCCGGCAGTCTCCCCCTCCCATTTTGTGACGCGTGATCTACTATAGAGGCACAGCTGCGTGTCATAGGAGACTGCCATGGACGCTGAATCGATCGCAGGTCTGATCGGACTTGCAATAGGACTGCTCGTGCTGCTTGCCCTGTCGATTTTTGAGTCGAGAACCTACAGGCGCGAACACGACGGCGAGGGCATGCTGCATCACTGGATCGCACACCAGCACATGCCGCACTGGATGCGGCGCCGGCATTGAAGGGCTAAAGCTCGCCGACGTACAACCGGCGAGCGCGCACTGACGAGCAACGCTTCCTGTCCGCTGCTGAAGTCTGCGACCCTTTTTTCATTCCGACGCAATTCGTGATTGACTCTGGCACCCAATGCCACGTAGAATCTCGGATTCGTCGGAGCGTAGCGCAGCCTGGTAGCGCATCTGATTTGGGATCAGAGGGTCGAAGGTTCGAATCCTTTCGCTCCGACCACGGAATCAAGGGGTTATGAGTTTACTCATGACCCCTTTTCTATTGGCGCTTCAAGTGCTTCGGTTGGCGGCGCATCGCGAAGACTGTGGCAAGCGCCGCCTGACGTTACTGCGCCTTTCGATCACGCCGTTTCGGAGCTGGTTTGCCGGCAGGCGCCGTTTCGCTGGATGCCGCAAGCGTCGCGATTTCGGCAAACCATTGCACGGAGCGCCGGACGTTTTCCTCGATCGCAGCGGCGATGTCCTCAGGCTGCACCAGTAACTTTCCATCACGCTGGAAATGCAATTCGTCGTTTGCCACGCTGCGGCCGATGATCTCCCCCAGCGCATTGATATCGCGGCCGCCGTCCAGCAGGGGCAGCAGCTTCTGCTCGACCGGCCCAAGTGTCACCAGACATTCGTGCCACGCGTTGAACAGCGTCAGCGGCACGTCGCCGCTGACGCGCAGTTCGGCAAGCCGGCGCAACACTGCCGGCACCTCCGGGTACGCAATCGGACGGGGCGGCGCGATGACAGGCTCTAGCCGAAACCGCACTGCATTACTGATAATCAGGCTGTAAACGATCTTCAGTACGCTGGATTCAACTTCCTCCGCCGCTTGCCGGGAAACGCTTGCCACCCGCCGCACAAGCGCCTCAACAGCGACCGTTGCCGGCCAGGCCTCGTTGAGCGCATCGATCACCTGCTGTGTGTCCGGTCCGGTAGCGACAGCCCTGCCGCTGTGAACCTCCTGCCAACGACCGTCGTTATCGGGCTGGGGCACATAGCGGCCGGCGAGATGGAGGCTAACGAGCCGGCTCGGGTCGAGCCGATAGCGTATCTGGTCAGCGCGTTTGTCATGAACCAGCAAGGTCTCGCGGAAGGTCCGGTTATTGATGAAATCCATCAATTGCTCAAGTACCACCTGTTCACCGGCGCACTCATTCAACAACAATTCCGCAGTATGCCGTCCGTGGTTGCCGGCAAACATGCTCGCGATCTCCGCCTCGGCCAGGTAGCTCAGACCACGGTGTGCAGCCTTCGCGAGAAACTCCCGGAAATAGCAGGGACTGTTGCACAGCTCAAGATACTCGTGATTGAGGTAACAGGCGTCGCCGTGACGAACCATCTGAATGTTGTCATCCATGATCTTTTCCAGCAGGCTGCCGGGCTGCGCCGTGTCGTGCAGGAAATCGATCATGCCGCGCGCATAAGCCAGCCCCTCTTCTTGCGAAGCACGGCCGCCGCCGCGCAGCATCATGGCGTCGCGCACCACTTCCTTCGCCTTCCAGCCAGGATAGGTGTTGTAGCTGATATAGGCGACGCCTTCGGGGCTCAAACATTCGCTCGCAACGCGCAGAATGGCTTCGCGGACGTCGTCGGGAACCCAACTGTAAACGCCGTGGCAAATGATGTAGTCGAATTGCCCAAGGCTGGCGTCGAGATCGGCAATGCTCCCCTGCCTCAGCGTGATGTTGCTCAGCCCGATTGTCTCGATCGCACGCCGGCCGGCCTCGATCTGCACCGCGGGGAGATCCACCCCGACCACTGTGGCCTGCGGATAGCGGGTAGCAAAGGGAATGACGTTGCCGCCGGCGGCGCAGCCGAGGTCCAGCACGCGCGCCTGATGAAGCGGAGGAGCGTCGAGCCCAAACAGATAGGCCACTGCCCGAAGGTGCTCGGGGGCGCTTTGTGGAAAGCACCCCGATATGTAGGGCAAATCGTCGTACGTTTTGGCGATGCGTTCAGTCTGGGCATTCATGCGAAGGCAAATCCATGGTTGCTGTGCCGTTCAGGAGAGGCCGATCTTTGGATCTGTACCAGGTTTCGATTTTTTTATTTCGACCACCGCCTCTGGTAATCAAAGGGCATCGTTCGGACGGCACTTTTGTCAGATACCCGATGACTACCGCTTCGCGGATAGCGCGCAAATAGACCACGGCCACGTTGCATCGATCAATCAGACGAATCCTGGTCTGGAGAGCGAGAGAAATGTGCTGCCATCAAACAGCCACTCGGCGGATATCCCAAACCCTCGCCACGATAGGCTTTGCGGTTTTCTTTCGATCGTGCCCCCGGTCCGGCAGCCGAACTCCACGCCGCATTGCCGCGCCTTGCCGTCCTACATACCGTCATGCGACAGTGCTACAAAGCGGTGCCGCCCTGCCGCTGCCGCACAGACAAGGAGTTCAACATGAATCTGATCCTCTGGCGTCACGCCGAAGCTGAAGAATTCGCCGCGAGCGATCTCGCCCGCGCGCTCACCACGCGAGGCCGCAAACAGGCGCAGAACGTCGCCAAATGGCTGCGCACCCGCCTGCCCGAAGACGCGCTAGTCCTCGCGAGCCCTGCGATACGCACCATCCAGACCGCCGAAACCTTGAGCGACCAGTATCGCGTAGTGCGCGAACTCGCGCCTAACGCCAGTGCGGACGATGTGCTCACGGCCGCCGGCTGGCCCAAAGGCATCTCGGAGACTGTGGTGATCGTCGGCCATCAGCCGACGCTCGGCCACGTTACGGCGCGCCTGCTCGGCAACAGCGAAGCGAGTTGGCCGCTGAAGAAAGCCGGCCTGTGGTGGATCGAAAGCCGTGAGCGCGACGGCGACGACCAGGCCGTGCTGCGCGCGGCGATGAGCCCGGATCTGATCTAGGCCGGTCGCATCTCAGCCGGTAGAACCTAAGCCGGTCGCACCTCGGCCGGTAGCACAGAAACAACACTCGCGCCGCCCGACCCCCGACATTACAAGCCGCGCGCACGCGGCTTACGGGCAGTCATCCAATCGTCACGTCTTTGCCACGCGAGCGTCACCAGGCGTTACTACATTGGCGAAAAAAGAAATCTCCCTTTTTTCGACCAGGACGCCACATGCGAGAACTGCCGACGCCCACCCTGCCCCTGGCTTCGATCTTCGAAACGCGCCGCCTACCGCGCGCCGAAGAGACGGTCACCGCCCAGCATCGCCTGCAAGTTACGTGGGCGCGCACCGACGAAGAACTGCGCGAAGCCCAGCGTCTGCGCTACCGTGTCTTCGCCGATGAAATGGGCGCACGCCTGTCAGGTCCGGCCGGTCTCGACGTCGATTCGTTCGATTCGTACTGCGATCACCTGCTGGTGCGCGATCTGGACACGCTGAAAGTGGTCGGCACCTATCGCGCGCTGCCGCCGCACCAGGCCGCCCGTATCGGACGCCTGTATGCCGAAAGCGAATTCGACGTGTCGCGCCTCACGCACCTGCGCGCGAAGATGGTCGAAGTGGGCCGTTCGTGCGTGCACCCGGACTATCGCAGCGGCGCGGTGATCATGTCGCTGTGGGCAGGGCTCGCCGCATACATGAAGCACAACAACTACGAAACGATGCTCGGCTGCGCGAGCGTCGCGATGGTCGACGGTGGCCACTACGCGGCGAATCTGTACTGCGCGCTGCGCGACAATGCGCTGACGGCGCCGGAATATCGCGCGTTCCCGCACACGCCACTGCCGGTCGAAGAATTGCAAACCGGCGCCGACGTCGCACCGCCGCCGCTGGTGAAAGGCTATCTGCGCCTCGGTGCGAAGATTTGCGGTGCGCCGGCCTGGGATCCTGACTTCAACACGGCAGATTTTTTGACGCTGTTGCGTCTGACGGATATCAACGCGCGTTACGCGCGGCACTTCCTCGGTGACGCGTCGCCGCGTTAAACCGAAGTTCCAGTATTGGCCGGGCGAGTTTGCCCCCGTGCCACAGGCACCGGCATAAATTCGGAGATCCGGTTTCTGTCTACGGGTGGATCCGTCTGATCAGATCGAGTGCGTGACGCTGCGTCACATTGGGCGTGGTGATGATGTCGAACGTCGGCGCCTCGGGGCCAGCTCCTGGTGTGCGGCAGGTGTTGCGCACAATGCTGCCCAGCTCGGCCATCAGCGTGGAGAAGCTGTGGACGGGCGAGCCATCCGCCACGGTGCGACTCACCACCTTCTCCTGCGCCTGCTGCGAGCGCTGCGCCGGCGCCACCGGGTCGCGCGTGGCCTTGGCCGCCAGGTCGGTGTCGGCGAACATCAGTTCGCGCCAGGCTTCGAGCATGTGCCATTCCACGTAGTAGGCGAGCATGCACAGCAGAATGTGCGCGCGCACCCGAGCAGCCGTGCGATGGTGGATTGGGCGCACCTTCAGGTCCACCGTCTTGAGGCTGCGGAAGGCCCGCTCGACGTTGGCCAGCGCCTTGTAGTTGCGCACGCACTCGGCCGCCTCCATGCGCGTGGCCTCGACCGAAGTACGGATGATGTAGATGCCGTCCAGCGCGGCCTCCGCGGCGATCGCCTCGTGCTTGCGCGTAAACGAGAAGCTCCCGTCGCTGATCTGCAGTTCAAAGTGTTTGGCCACCTTGTACTGGTTGACCACCTTGCCCACGCGCAGCCCAATCGCATCGGCGCCCTTGAGTCTGCCCGCTTCCACGCGTTCCTTGATCTGCTGCAGGTTCTTTTCGGTAGCAGCGAGCAGGTCCTGCCGCTTGTGCGCTCGCAGCGTCGCGAGCTGCGGATTGCGACACGCCACCAGCCGCTCGCCGGGATACTCCGGCGAGGCGATCTCCATGAGGTTGTGCTCATCGAACAGCCCCAGCTGCAGTTGGCCCTGCTCGACCAGTGCGCGGATCGATGCACTCTTCAAGGCCGTGATCCAGTCGATGCCCTGCGTCTCGCGCAGCTCGTCGATGGCCTTGCTGGAGATCATGCCGCGATCGCCGACCATCACCAGCTGCCCGACGCCGAAGCTCTCGCGCAGGCGCTGCACCTCGGGCAGGAAGGTGCTGCTGTCGGCCACGTTGCCTTCATACACCGACACCGCTACCGGGCAGCCCCGCGCATCGGTGAGCAGTCCGTAATTGACCTGCAGCAGTCCCTTCTTGCCGTCGCGGTTGTGGCCCAGCCGGGCCAGCGGGCAGGTGGTGCCCTCGAAGTAGCTCGAACTCAGGTCGTACAGCACCAGGCCGCCGGCGCTCAAATGCCGCGCGGCGAGCTTCTTCTGGATCGCGTCCTGGCGCGCGAGCAGCCAGTCCATCGCCGCGTACAGATCGTCCTCGTTCGCGTCGGCCACGCCGAAGTCCGTCGCCAGCGTGGTGGTGTGCCACCAGCGCGTGGTGGCCAGCTTTGTGTGCGGCGCCACGATGCGCGCGGCCACCATCGCCAGCACCCGTTCGCGCTCAGGTGAGGGCTTGCTGCCCAGCAGCGACGCGAAGTCCAGGCGCTGCATCGCCAACTCAACGGCCTGCACATGGCCGTGAGCGAGGGAGCCGGTGACTTCGAACGCCTGGCCCAGCGGGACGAACGTCTCGCCCTGCAGCGAGCGCCGAATGATCTCGATCAGCGGCTCGGGCAGATGCGAGAGGTTGCCCAGCGTCTCGTTCTTGACCTTGCCGTCCTCGCGGTAGCTACGTCGCAGCAGGTGCGTGCGGTACACCGTGCCCTTGTAAGTGCGCGTTGTGGTGACGACGTGAGCGGTTCCAGTCCTGCTTGCCATAGAACAAATATAGGTAATATTGCGTAGATTTCAAGAAATTTTAGTGACTACATTTTGTAATCCACAGGAAGGGCTTCGAAAGCGCGGATGCCTTGAAACACGGGGGCTTGCACCCGCTTGGTGGCTTGGGTGGATGGGGGAACTTCGGGTTAAATAGTGCGCAAACCGCCCGGCTCATTCAGCGGGCTGACGATGCAGACGCAGACAAAAAAGCCCGGCAGAACGAATTCCGCCGGGCTTTTTTCATTTGCAACGCGAGATGCTCAATCGTCCGTGTAGACCACGCGATACGGAATGCCAACCTTCTCCCACTCCGCAGCTTCCTGGATCAGGCTGTAATCGGTCAGCGGATTGTTAGCCACCCATTCGTTCGGCAGACGCACCTCATAGCCGCCATTGACCTGCGCGACCGCGATACCCGGCAAACCGACATCGGCACGTCGGCGGCAAAGCAGCGCCGCGAGCCGCAGACAGAACAACAGCGGCCATTCCACTTCGCGTGTTTGCGACAGCTTGCCGAGCTTCCCCGCGTGGCCGAGCACCAGCGCGGCGAGCCGCGCCTGGTCGGTGCGCGAAAAACCCGGCATGTCGGCGTTGCTGGCGATATAGGCCGAATGCTTGTGATAGGCGCTGTGGGAAATCGACAGCCCGATTTCGTGCAAGGCCGCAGCCCAGCCGAGGAACATGCGGTTCTCGGCACGGCGCTCCTCGTCCGGCTCGGCAAACTGGTCGTAAAACCGCACCGCGAGTTCACCGATACGCCCGGCCTGTGCGCGGTCCACGCCATAACGGCGCATGAAGCCTTCCACCGTCACCGTGCGCATGTCTTCGTGCTGCGCACGGCCCAGCAGGTCGTACAGCACGCCAAGGCGCAGCGCGCCATCCGTTGTATCGACGTAATCGACGCCGAGTTCGTCGAACACCGCGATCATGATCGACAGCCCACCGGCCAGCACCGGAATACGATCGGCCTTCAACGCGACCAGCTTCAGACGATTGACGTTCTCCGCCTTGATCAGCGCGCGCTTGAGGCGCTCGAGGCCGCCGCGCGAGATGCCGTGCGTGACGCCCGGATCGTTGAAGCCGTTTGCCTCGACCAGTTCAGCGAGCGCCCGCGCGGTACCCGACGAACCGATGGCCTGTTCCCACCCGGTTTTTTTGTATTCCGCGGAAATGATCTGGATTTCACGGCTCGCGGCGAGTTCGGCCTGGCGCATCGTGTATTCGTCGACATTGCCTGCCGGGAAGAATGCGCGGCTATGGCTCACGCAGCCGATATACAGGCTCTCCATCTTGATCGGCGTGTAGTGCGAACCGATGATGAATTCCGTCGAGCCGCCGCCGATATCCACGACGAGACGCTTGCCCGCGCTCGCGGGCACGGAGTGTGCAGCCCCTGCATAAATCAGACGTGCTTCTTCACGCCCGGCAATCACTTCGATCGGGAAGCCGAGCGCGGCTTGCGCCTCGCCGAGAAACTCACCGGCGTTCTTGGCGATGCGCAGCGTGTTGGTGGCGACGGCGCGAACGTGATCGGGATGAAAGTCGCGCAGCCGCTCCCCGAAACGCTTGAGCGCATCCCAGCCGCGCACCTGCGAGGCGCGGTCGAGCATCTTGTCGCTCGACAGACCGGCGGCAAGACGCACCGGCTCGCGCAATGCGTCGACCTGATAGATCTGGCTGCCTGCGTCGGTTTCTTCGACCCGGCCCACGATCAGCCGGAAGCTGTTCGAACCGAGATCGACGGCAGCAAGAAGTTGTGGAGTTGTGACCATCGAGTAAGCGGACTCCATGCGCGCGTGCGCGGCGGCGTTGGACGTGGAAGGTGCCGGATGTCCACGTGATGCCTTGGGCGCCTTATGGCCGGCCGCGCTGTTCAAAGACGCCATTCTAAGCGTACCGGGCCTCACGATGTCGCCTCGCAGTAATGGGGGTGCCCTATGGTCCCATATGCACTGCGTCATAATTACGACACGCGACGAATACGGCGTACAATTTATAACACTGCAAATGTCATAACAACGCCATCATACTGTGAGAATTTCCGAGCGTCTTTTCGTCTCCCCTCCTGACATTCCATTCTCGCTGCCGATGTCCATCCGCTACCCCTTATTGAATCGCGAGCTGGGCATTCTGGGTTTCAACGAGCGCGTGTTGGCACAAGCTGCCGACCCTGCCGTCCCTTTGCTCGAACGCCTGCGCTTCATCTGCATTACCAGTAGCAACCTCGACGAATTCTTCGAAGTCCGCATGGCCGGACTGCAGGAACAGATGCGCGACAACCCCGGTGCGATGTCGCCGGACGGTATGTCGTTGCAGCACGTGTACGACCTCGTGGTCGAGCGCGCACAGAGGCTCGTGCATCGCCAGTACACCATGCTGCACGACACGGTGTTCACCGCGCTCGAGACAGAAGGCATCTATTTTCACGGCACCGAAGCGTGGAACGAAACGCAGACCGAATGGGCGCGCAACTACTTCTTCGACGAACTGCTGCCGGTGCTCACGCCGATCGGCCTCGATCCGGCTCACCCGTTTCCGCGCGTGCTCAACAAGAGCCTGAATTTCGTCGTCGAACTCGAAGGCAAGGACGCGTTCGGCCGCCAGGCGATGATGGGCATCGTGCAGGCGCCGCGTGCGTTGCCGCGGCTCGTGCGCATGCCGCAGGAACTGTCGGGCTATCCGCATGGCTTCGTGCTGCTGAGCTCGTTGCTGCAGCGCTTTGTCGGCGAGCTGTTCCCGCATCTGGTGGTGCGCACCTGTAATCAGTTTCGTATCACGCGCAACAGCGAACTGTTCGTCGACGAAGACGAAATCACCAATCTGCGTGTCGCGTTGCAGGGTGAACTGCCGGCGCGGCATCTGGGCAACGCGGTGCGGCTCGAAGTGTCGGCGGAAACGCCCGAGCATGTCGTGCGGCGCCTGCTCGACGAAAGCAGCCTGACCACCAAGGATTGTTATTTCGTCAACGGACCCGTCAATCTGGTCCGGCTGATGCAATTGCCGGAGATGGTAGACCGGCCCGACCTGAAGTTCGTGCCGCACATCCCCGCGATTCCGTCACAGATCGCCAACGCCGCGAACATGTTCGATGTGATCGATCAGGGCGACGTGCTGCTGCATCATCCTTACGAGAGCTTTCAGCCGGTGCTCGAGTTGCTGTTGCAGGCGGCTAAAGACCCGAATGTGATGGCTATCAAGCAGACCATCTATCGCACCGGCACCGACTCCCCGCTGATGGACGCGCTGATGCAAGCCGCGCGCAACGGCAAGGAAGTGACGGTGGTGGTCGAACTGCTCGCGCGTTTCGACGAAGAAACCAACATCAACTGGGCGTCCCAGCTTGAAGCGGTGGGAGCGCATGTCGTATACGGCGTGGTGGGCCACAAGTGCCACGCGAAGATGATGCTGATCGTGCGGCGCGTGTCGTCGGGCGGCAAGACAACGCTCAAGCGTTACGTGCACCTTGGCACCGGCAACTATCACCCGCGCACGGCGCGTCTTTATACCGACTTCGCTCTGATGACCGCCGATCAGAAGATCTGCGAAGACGTGCATCACGTGTTCCAGCAATTGACCGGCATTGGCGGGGAACTGAGGCTGCATGAGTTGTGGCAGTCGCCGTTCACACTGCATCCGAAACTGGTCGACGCAATTCGCGCGGAAGCCGATCATGCGCGTGCCGGCAAGAAGGCGCGCATCGTCGCGAAGATGAACGCGCTGCTCGAACCCACCGTGATTGCCGAGCTGTACGAAGCATCTCAGGCCGGCGTGAAGATCGATCTGATCGTGCGCGGCGTGTGTTCGTTGCAACCGGGTGTGCCGGGTTTGTCGGAGAACATCACGGTGCGTTCGATTGTCGGGCGTTTCCTCGAACATCACCGCATCTTCTATTTCTACGACGAAGGCAAGGAACAGGTGTATCTGTCGAGCGCCGACTGGATGGACCGTAATTTCTTCCGGCGTGTGGAAGTGGCGTTCCCGGTCAACAACCGTCGCTTGAAGCGGCGTGTGATTGCCGAAGGCCTGTCGGCGTTTCTCGGCGACAACCAGTCAGCGTGGCTGATGCAAAGCGACGGTCACTATCGGCGCCGGCGGCCGGGTAAATCGTCGCGCAATGCGCAGATGAGTCTGCTGGGAAAATTCTGCACGTGAGTTCGTGAACGCGTGATTGCCTGTTTGTGTTCGCGCGCCGCTTAAGCAGCGGCGCTCAATAAAAAAAGCCCGCCTTTGCTACAGGCGGGCTTTTTTTAGGCCAAAATCCTTAGACCGGCGCCGGTTGCCGGCGCGCCGTGCGATACACCGGGAAGCGCACGGTGAACGTGCTGCCACGCCCCTCTTCGCTCTTCACATCGAGTTGCGCATCGTGCCGTTGCAGCACATGCTTGACGATGGCGAGACCAAGGCCCGTACCGCCCGTATCCCGCGAGCGGCTGCGGTCGACGCGATAGAAGCGCTCGGTCAAACGCGGAATGTCCGCAGCCGGAATCCCCAAGCCACTGTCCGCGACCGAAAAAACCGCACTGCCGCCGTTGGTGTGCCACGTCACCACAATCGCACCGCCGTCCGGCGTGTAGCGGATCGCATTGGTCACGAGGTTGCCAAGCGCACTGAGTATCTCCGTTTCCACGCCGGTGACGGTAAGTCCTTCGTCGGCGTCGAACACGATCTTGTGATGGTCGCTCGACAGGCTTTCCGCGTCGTCTTTCAGATGCCGCAGCACCGCGCGCATATCGATCATCTGATCGCTCGGCGGCTTGTTGTCGCCTTCGAGCTTTGCGAGCACCAGCAAGTCGTTGACGATATGACGCATCCGCGAGGCCTGCTGCTCCATCAGTTCGAGGTAGCGCGCGCGCTCGGCTTCGCCCAACGGCAGTTCCCGCATCGTCTCGAGAAAACCCGACAGCACGGTCAGCGGCGTCTTCAGTTCATGCGAGACATTGGCGACGAAGTCACGCCGCATCGCGTCGGTACGCTCCAGCTCGGTGATGTCTTGCGACAGCACCAGCTTGCGATTTTCGCCGTACGGGAACACCTGCACCGACAGCACGTTCTGGCGCTTGTCGCCCATGCCGCGCATGATCAGCATCTGTTCGTAGCGCTGCGAATTCAGATAGCGCACGAAATCGGGCTGACGCACCAGGTGCGTGATGTGCTGGCGCAGATCGCGTTTCGCATCGAGTCCGAAATGAAGTTCGGAAATCGCGTTGCACCACTCGATCTGATCGTGATCGTCGAGCATCGCGACGCCATTCGGCGAAGCCTGGATTGCCTGGATGAAACGCGAATGCTGCTGCTCGACCTGACGCACCTGCGCATGCCAGCGCTTCGCGAGCTTATGCAGACGGTAGTAGATTTCGCCCCAGATGCCGGGAGCGCTCGGCACTTCGCCGTAGACCGGCGCGTCGAGCAGGCGCCACAAACGCTGCTTGTGAAAGGTGCTGAAGAGGCTCTGCGCGAGCAGCATGACAATCGCGAGGATCAGCCCTGCCTTGACGTTCAGGAGTGCGCCGACCACCACGCACAGAACAGCCAGCAGCACGACCGACACGATGGAGCGCGCCCAGATGATGTTCATGTTCTAGCGATCGAAGAGAAAACCGTACACGCCGGCATCTGAAAACCGCGGCGCCTAACGTAACCGAAGTAACCGGGGTACCCGAAGTAACCGATGTGGCCTGCAAGACGTATGCGGCAACCGTAACGCGCGCGGCTAAAACACCGCCACTCGCACTACCGCAAACTCAGGCGCTCTTCGCGAGCCGGTAGCCGCTGCCGCGTACCGTCTCAATCATAGCATCGCAGCCGGCCGGCTTGAGCGCCGCGCGCAGACGCTTGATGTGCACGTCCACTGTGCGCTCTTCGACGAACACGTGGTCGCCCCACACCTGATCGAGCAGTTGCGTCCGGCTGTGCACGCGCTCCGGGTGCGTCATGAAGAAGTGCAGCAGACGGAATTCGGTCGGGCCGAGGTCGAGCTTGATCTCGCTGCCTTCCGCATGGGCGGCCACGCGGTGCGTCGCCGGATCGAGCTTCAGACCGTTGATCGCCACCAGGTCTTCGGTCAATTGCGGGGCGCGGCGGCGCAACACCGCCTTGATGCGCGCCATCAGCTCTTTCGGCGAAAACGGCTTGGTGACGTAGTCGTCGGCACCGATTTCGAGGCCGAGCACCTTGTCCTGTTCATCGCCGCGCGCGGTCAGCATGATGATCGGAATGTGCTTGGTGCGCTCGTTGTTGCGCAGATCGCGGGCGAACGCAATGCCTGACTTGCCCGGCAACATCCAGTCGAGCAGCACGAGGTCGGGCAATACGTCGCTGATCAGGTTTTGCGCCTGCTCCGCGTTGTACGCGCGAATCGGGCAGTGTCCGGCGTGTTGAAGATTGACCGAAATCAGTTCGGAAATTGCGGGCTCATCTTCAATGACGAGAATGCTGCTGGGCATCGGCACCTCTGATCCTTATAACTGATTAACTGAGTGCTTCGCGTTCGAGCGCGTCGCGCGATTTGTGCCGCACGTCGGTGCCCTTCACAATGTAGATGATGAATTCAGCGATGTTCTTCGCGTGGTCGCCGATCCGTTCGATCGCCTTGGCGATGAACAGGAAATCGAGGCCCACCGAAATCGAACGCGGATCTTCAGTCATGTACGAAATCAGCTTGCGAACGAAAGCCCGGAATTCCTCGTCGATCGCCTTGTCGTCGCGCACGATCTGCGCGGCGGCCACCGTGTCCAGACGCGCAAATGCGTCCAGCGCGCGGCGCAGGATCGACACCGCCATTTCGCCCGACAACTTGATCTCGGCGATATTGATGGTGCGCGAGGCGCCGTCTTCCATCAGACGCTTGGTGCGCTTGGCGATTTTTTCAGCTTCGTCGCCGGCGCGTTCGAGATTCGTGATGGTCTTCGAGATCGCGATCAGGAGGCGCAGGTCACGTGCGGCCGGCTGACGGCGCGCGATGATGTTGCTGCACTCTTCGTCGATCTCGACTTCCATCGTGTTCAGGCGCTCTTCGGCCGCGATCACCTGTTCGGCGACGTCGAGGTCGAAGTTGTTGAGTGCGATCATCGCGTTGACGATCTGCGACTCGACCAGGCCGCCCATTTCAAGGACCTTCGACGAAACGAGGTTCAGATCGGCGTCGAACTGGCTGGACAGATGCTTATCGGACATGTCGTACTCCCTTGTTTTTGCTCGTCGACGGCTTAGCCGAAGCGGCCGGTGATGTAGTCCTCGGTTTCCTTGCGGAGCGGCTTGATGAAGATCTTTTCGGTGTCGCCGAATTCGATCAGTTCGCCGAGGTACATATAGGCAGTGTAGTCCGAACAGCGCGCAGCCTGCTGCATGTTGTGAGTGACGATCACCACCGTGTAATCGCTCTTCAATTCGGCGATCAGCTCTTCGATACGGCCCGTGGAAATCGGATCCAGCGCGGAGCACGGCTCGTCGAGCAGCAGCACTTCGGGACGGATCGCGATACCGCGCGCGATGCACAGACGCTGCTGCTGGCCGCCGGACAGACCGTAGCCGCTCTGGCCCAACTTGTCCTTCACTTCGTTCCACAGCGCGGCCTTGGTCAACGCCCACTCCACGCGGTCGTCCATTTCCGAGCGCGGCAGCGTTTCGAACATCTTCACGCCGAACGCGATGTTGTCGTAGATCGACATCGGAAACGGCGTCGGCTTCTGGAACACCATGCCGATCCGCGCGCGCAGCAGCGAAATATCGCGCTTGGAGGTCAGCAGGTTTTCGCCGTCCATCAGGATCTCGCCTTCGGCGCGCTGCTCCGGATAGAGCGCGTACATCTTGTTGAGCGTGCGCAGCAAGGTGGATTTGCCGCAACCCGACGGGCCGATGAACGCGGTCACCTTGCCTTCGGGAACATGCAGATTGATGTTCTTCAACGCGTGATACTTCCCGTAAAAGAAGTTCAGGTCGTTGATCTCGATTTTCGGACGCGACGGCGCTTGCGCCTGGCCGCTTTGGGCGGGATCGAAACCGGCGGGCGCCGTCGGACGCGCGGTCGGATTGATTTGAGTTTCTGCCATATTCATCGGATTAGACTCCGCCCTTACTTATTCGAAAAGATCGTGCGCGCGAGGATGTTCAATCCCAGCACCGCGAGCGTGATCAGGAAGACACCGGCCCACGCGAGCGATTGCCATTGCGCAAACGGGCTCATCGCGAACTTGTAGATCGTGACCGGCAGGTTCGCGACCGGCTGGTTCATGTTCATCGAGAAGAACTGGTTAGACAGCGCGGTGAACAGCAGCGGCGCGGTTTCACCGGCAATACGTGCGACGCCGAGCAGCACACCTGTGACGATACCGGCGATCGACGCCTTCAGCGTGATCGACAACACCATCTTCCACTTCGGCGTGCCGAGTGCGAAAGCGGCTTCACGCAGTGCATTCGGCACCAGCTTCAGCATGTTTTCCGTCGTGCGGATCACGATCGGAATCTGCAGCAGCGCGAGTGCGAACACGCCGGCCCAACCGCTGAAGTGACCCATTTTCGCGACGACCAGCGCGTAGACGAACAGACCCACCACGATCGACGGCGCCGACAACAGAATGTCGTTGATGAAACGCGTGATACTGGCGAGCCAGCCCTTCTGGCCATATTCGGCAAGATAGACGCCCGCCAGAATGCCGATCGGCGTACCGACGAAGGTCGCGAGCACAACCAGCATCAGACTGCCGACGATCGCGTTGGCGAGACCGCCGCCATCGGTGTTCGGCGGCGGCGTGGATTGCGTGAACAATTCGATCGACAAGCCGCCGATGCCAAGACGCAAGGTCGTATAAAGAATCCACACGAGCCACAGCAGGCCGAACGCCATGGCCGCGAGCGACATGGTCAGCGCAATCGCATTCTTCGTGCGGCGGCGGCCTTGCAGACGCACGCGCATCGCTTCGAGCGCGGCTTCGTCGTTCGAACCCGGCATATTCAAGGTGGGCTGGCTCATTTCGCGCCCTCCCCTTTTTCGAGACGAAGCAGCATGACCTTCGAGATCGCCAGCACGACAAAAGTAATCACAAACAGGATCAAACCGAGTTCCATCAGCGCCGATGTATGCAGACCCGGATCCGCTTCCGCGAACTCATTCGCGAGTGCCGAGGTAATGCTGTTGCCCGGCGAAAACAGCGAAACGTTATCGAGCAGGTTGGTGTTGCCGATCACGAAGGTGACCGCCATGGTCTCGCCGAGTGCGCGGCCGAGGCCGAGCATCACGCCGCCGATCACGCCGCTCTTGGTGAAGGGCAGCACGATCTTCCACATCACTTCCCAGGTCGTGCAGCCGATGCCGTACGCCGATTCCTTCAGCAGGACCGGCGTGACTTCGAACACGTCGCGCATCACCGAGGCGATGTACGGAATGATCATGATCGCGAGAATCACACCCGCGCACAGAATACCGATGCCGATCGGCGCGCCCTGAAACAGTGCGCCGACGAACGGGATGCCGCCCAGCACGGCGCCAAGCGGCTTTTCGAACCACTGCGCGAAGATCGGCGCGAACACCAGCAGGCCCCACATGCCGTAGACGATCGACGGGATCGCGGCGAGCAGTTCGATGGCCACGCCGAGCGGACGGCGCAGCCACGCGGGCGAGAGTTCGGTCAGGAAAAGCGCGATGCCGAAGCTGACGGGCACCGCGATGATGAGTGCAATGAGCGAGGTCGCGATCGTGCCGTAGATAGGCACCAATGCGCCAAATTGCTTGCTAGGTGGATCCCAGTCGGAGGTCCAAAGAAACGCGAGGCCGAACTGTTTGATCGACGGCAGGGAGGCGACGATCAGTGAAACGATGATGCCGCCGAGCAGCAACAGGGTGATGATGGCGGCCAGACGGGCAAGGCCGCCGAAAATGACGTCGCCGGCGCGGCTGGGCGCTTTCTGCTGGGACGTGCTGCCTGGCGGTGTCGATCTCGCCGCGCCAGACGCTAATTGGATATCGGACATGGGAGCCTGATTGACCTGTTTCCAGTTGCCGTACGACTCTTGTCGTACGGCGGGTAATGCTGGCGTAATGTCGCCGGGGTAATGCCATTGGCCGTCCTCGAATGAGGACGGCCAATGTCTTGCTGGATGCTTTACGGCAACGCTTAATCAGCGATCGGCTTGCCTGCAGCGTCCTTCACCTGCGACTTCCACTTCGTGCGGATTTCCGCAGTGACCGAATCCGGCAACGAGATGTAGTCCAGATCGTTTGCAGCCTGGGTGCCATTCTTGAACGCCCAGTCGAAGAACTTCAGCGTTTCCGTGCCTTGCGCCGGCTTTTCCTGCGCCGTGTGCAGCAGCACGAAGGTTGCGCCGACGATCGGCCATGCGTCCTTGCCCGGCTCGTTCGTCAGGATCTGGTAGAACGACTTCGACCAGTCAGCACCGGCAGCCGCTGCCTTGAACGTTTCCGTCTTCGGCTCAACCACAGCGCCCGTCGAGTTCTTCATCGAGACGTACGTCATGTGGTTTTGCTTTGCGTATGCCCATTCCACGTAGCCAATCGCGCCCGGCAGACGTTGAACGAAAGCTGCGACGCCGTCGTTGCCCTTGCCGCCCGTGCCCGTCGGCCAGCTGACCGTTGCGCCTTCGCCGACCTTCGCCTTCCAGTCTGCGTTGACCTTCGACAGGTAGTTCGTCCAGATGAAGGTGGTGCCCGAACCGTCAGCGCGGCGAACCACGGCGATGTCGGTATCCGGCAGCTTGATCTTCGGGTTCAGCGCAGCGATTGCCGGATCATTCCACTTCTTGATCTTGCCCAGGTAGATGTCGCCGAGGACTTCGCCCGACAACGCCAACTCACCAGCCTTCACGCCCGGCACGTTGATAGCCGGCACCACGCCACCGACAACCGTCGGGAACTGGAACAGACCTGCCTTCGCGAGTTCGTCGTCCTTCAGCGGAGCGTCCGAGCCAGCGAAATCGACGGTCTTCGCTTCGATCTGCTTGATACCGCCCGACGAACCAATACCTTGATAGTTGACCTTGCCGCCGCCCGACTTCTGGTAGGCGTCAGCCCACTTCGTGTAGATCGGTGCTGCGAAGGTGCTGCCCGCGCCGGTGATGTCTGCGGCTTGCGCTGCGATCGCGAAAAGCGCGCCAGCGACGCCAGCGAACACGGTTTGCATCAATTTCATGAGACCTCCAAGGGTGTGAGCGGTGTGAACGGTGTGAGCGAATAGCATGAACACCGCGAAGCTTAGGGTCTCTTTGTGACAGTAACGTGACTAACCGTGAAACGGATGTGACAGCAGGATTACTGACATGAAAGGCGCCCACGCGTACAAATTGCCGTCCTGGCGGAGTTGCAGGCGTCGCCTTACAGATTAGGCGAAAAAGATGGGGCGCGAACGTTTGCGTGTGCGCACGGGATGAATTTTGGCACGGTCGGCTTGCTGAAAGAGTCGTACCGGCCGTCTAACGCAGTGTAGAAAATGGCCGGATGACGGCGGGACGGTTTATTCAGAGCCCTCCCGCACCGCCATCAGCCTGTTGTGCGATATATCTAGGCAGTCGCCAGCTTGACGGCGTCGGAGATCGTTTCGGCGTGGTGAACCGCGTCGTCGACATTTTCCGCTTCCACCATCACGCGCAGAACCGGTTCGGTGCCCGAAGCGCGAATCAGCACGCGGCCGCTGCCGTTCAACGCTTCTTCGGCCTTGCTGATGGCGCGGTGGATCGCGTCGCTGCCCTTCCAGTCCGCGCCGGGCTGCATCCGCACATTGATCAACTTCTGCGGAAACAGCGTGACGCCGTGGAGCAATTCGGCGAGCGTTTTGTCGCTGCGCTTCATTGCGGCCAGCACCAGCAGGGCCGACACGATACCGTCGCCGGTCGAATGGCGGTCAAGGGAGAGAATATGGCCGGAACCTTCTGCGCCCAGTTGCCAACCGTGCTCACGCAACTGCTCGAGCACGTAACGGTCGCCCACCGCCGCGCGGACGAACTTCACGCCGGCTTTCTGTAGCGCGACTTCGATTGCCATGTTGGTCATTAAAGTGCCGACCGCGCCTTCCACCTTACCGTCGGTCGCCATCCGGTCCTTGACCAGCACGTACAACAGCTCGTCGCCGTTATACAGGCGGCCGGCCGCGTCCACGACCTGCAGCCGGTCGGCGTCGCCGTCGAGTGCGATGCCAAGGTCCGCGTGGTTCGCGCGCACTGCGCGCACCAGTGCGTCCGGAGCGGTCGCGCCGACGCCGTCGTTGATGTTGAAACCGTTCGGCGCGACGCCGATCGGAATCACATCGGCGCCGAGTTCGTGGAACACGTGCGGCGCAACGTCGTACGCGGCACCGTGCGCGCAGTCGACCACCAGCTTCAGGCCGCGCAAGTCGAACGCTGCCGGGAAGGTGCTCTTGCAAAATTCGATGTAGCGGCCGGCTGCGTCGTCAAGACGCCGCGCCTTGCCGAGCTGCTCGGAGGCGGCGCATGCGAGCGGCAGATCGAGTTGTTCTTCGATCTGCAATTCCACTTCGTCGGGCAGCTTGTTGCCGTCGGCGGAGAAGAATTTGATGCCGTTGTCGTAGTACGGGTTGTGCGACGCGCTGATCACGACACCCGCGGCGAGCCGCAGTGCGCGCGTCAGATAGGCGATCCCCGGGGTCGGCATCGGCCCGGCCAGCATAACGTCAACGCCCGCCGCGGAAAAACCCGCTTCGAGCGCGGCTTCGAGCATATAGCCCGACACCCGTGTGTCTTTGCCGATCAGCACCGTTGGCCGCGCGCCCGTTCTGGCCCAGCGGTCCGCGCCCGCGAGCACTTTGCCGGCGGCGTAGCCGAGCCGTAGTACGAACTCCGGTGTAATGGGCCCTTCGCCGACCTTGCCCCGAATCCCGTCTGTTCCAAAATATCGACGTGCCATCTTTTATGTTCCTCCTTGGTCTTTGGGGTCAGCCACGCGCGCGGCTGTGGTTCGCCGCGTCGCGCATGGCTGCCCATACTTTCAATGCATCTGCTGTTTGCGCGACATCGTGCACGCGCAAAATGGCCGCGCCGCGTTCGGCGGCACATACCGCTGCGGCAATGCTGCCCGCAACGCGCTCCGGCGCCGGACGACCGACCACCGCGCCGACCATCGACTTGCGCGACATGCCGGCGAGAATGGGGTACGGCGGCTCGGCCCGCGGCGCCGTGTCCGGCAGGTGCGCAAGCAGCGCGTAATTGTGTTCGACCACCGCCTTGCCAAAGCCAAAGCCCGGATCCACGCTGATGCGCCCACGAGCGATGCCCGCCTGGGTCAGGGTTGCCACCCGTTCTTCGAGAAACTGCCGGACCTCGCTCACCACGTCTTTATAGTCGGGCTCACGAAGTTGCATGGTCTGCGGCTCACCGAACATATGCATCACGCACAAACCGCACTCGCTGTCGCGCACGGCATCGATCGCGCCTGGCATCCGGAAACCCCAGATGTCGTTGACCAGGTCGACGCCCGCAGCCAGCGCGCGGCGCATCACTTCCGGCTTGTACGTATCGATCGACAGCGGCACATTCGCGCCGTGCAGCTGTTCGATCAACGGGATCACCCGCTCCAGCTCTTCGTCGAGCGGCACCGGCGGCGCACCCGGGCGGGTCGACTCGCCGCCGATGTCGATGATGTCCGCGCCGTCGAGCATCATGCGCTCGGCCTGACGCAGCGCTTCGTCGCGCATCGCGTACTGGCCGCCATCGGAAAAAGAATCGGGCGTGACGTTCAGGATGCCCATGATCAACGGGCGTTCAAAGGTCAGCTTGAAGCGGCCGCATTGCAGCGGTTCGGGGATGGGAAGAGAAGGAATTTCGACTTTCGACACGTAGCGGTCAATCATGTAAAACGGATAAATGCAAAACGGGCCGGTGTGAAAACACACCGGCCCGCACTTTCTAATGGTCGCCTATCAGGCCGGCGCGGTCGCGCTGCCCGGCTTGACTTCGGTGCCCGGGCTACCGCCCGACGAAGCGTCGCTTGCCGACGGCGGCGAGCTCTTCGGCGAACGCGGCGGACGGCCTGCCATGATGTCGTTGATCTGATCGGCGTCGATCGTTTCCCACTCCATCAGCGCGGCGGTCATTGCTTCGACCTTGTCGCGGTTCTCGTCCAGCAGGCGCTTGGCGAGGTTGTACTGCTCGTCGAGCACGCGGCGGATTTCCGCGTCGACCTTCTGTTGCGTCGCTTCCGAAATGGTGCGCGTAAAGCCACGGCCAAACGGCGTTGCGTCGTTTTCGTCGTCGACGTAGACCATCGGTCCGAGCGCGTCCGTCATACCGAAGCGAGCCACCATGGCGCGGGCCGTAGCCGTTGCCTTGTTGAAGTCGTCCGATGCGCCGGTGCTGATCAGGTTCAAGAACAGCTCTTCCGCAACGCGGCCACCGAACAGGATCGCGAGGCGGTCCAGCAGGTAGTCCTTCGAATACGTTTCGTTGTCATGCTCCGGCAACTGCCACGTGACGCCCAGCGCACGGCCGCGCGGGATGATCGTGACCTTATGCACCGGATCGGCCTTCGGCAACAGCTTGGCGATGACCGCGTGACCCGACTCGTGATACGCCGTAGCACGCTTCGATTCTTCGCGAATCACGGCCGACTTGCGCTCCGGACCCATGAAAATCTTGTCTTTCGCGTCTTCGAAGTCGTTCATTTCAACGATGCGCTTGCCGCGGCGAGCCGCGAACAGGGCTGCTTCGTTGACCAGGTTCGCCAGATCGGCGCCCGAGAAGCCCGGCGTGCCACGTGCGATCACTGCTGCGTCGACGTCGTTCGAAATCGGCACCTTGCGCAGGTGAACCTTCATGATGTGTTCGCGGCCGCGGATGTCCGGCAGACCGACGTACACCTGACGGTCGAAACGGCCCGGACGCAGCAGCGCCTTGTCCAGTACGTCCGAACGGTTCGTGGCAGCGATCACGATCACGCCCGAGTTCGCTTCGAAGCCGTCCATCTCGACCAGCATCTGATTCAAGGTCTGTTCGCGTTCGTCGTTACCGCCGCCCATGCCGGCGCCACGATGGCGGCCGACCGCGTCAATTTCGTCGATGAACACGATACACGGCGCATGCTTCTTGGCCTGCTCGAACATGTCGCGCACACGGGCCGCACCGACACCCACGAACATTTCCACGAAGTCCGAACCCGAGATGCTGAAGAACGGCACCTTCGCCTCACCGGCGATAGCGCGCGCCAGCAGCGTCTTACCGGTTCCCGGCGGGCCGACCAGCAGCACGCCGCGCGGAATGCGCCCACCCAGTTTCTGGAACTTCTGCGGATCGCGCAGGAAATCGACCAGTTCGGAAACTTCTTCCTTCGCTTCGTCGCAACCCGCGACGTCGGTGAAATTGATTGCGTTGTTATTTTCGTCGATCAGACGTGCACGGGATTTACCGAACGAGAACGCACCGCCTTTCCCGCCTCCCTGCATCTGTCGCATCATGTAGAACCAGAAGCCGATGATCAGGATCGTCGGTCCGAGGTAGTACAGCGCGGACACCAGCGCATTCGGTTCGTCATCAGCCTTGCCGCTCACCTGAACGCCATACTTCATCAGATCGCCGACCATCCAGATGTCCCCGGGCGACACGATCTGGTACTTCTGGCCGTCTGCTGGAGTGACCGTGAGGTTCCGTCCCTGGACAATGACGTTCTTGACTTTGCCGTTCTTCGCGTCGTCCATGAACTGCGAATAGGAAACGCCTTCCTGGACACGGGGCTTGTCGAACTGCTTGAACACCGTAAACAGCACCAGTGCGATAACCAGCCACACTGCTGCTTTCGAAAACATATTGTTGTTCAAAGCACCACTCCTTCACTTAGACGGGCGCCTACATTTGCCTTGCGGCACCACGAAAGCATTCTAATCCAGTCCGCAGACCCCCGCCATAACGATTCACTACCACATAAATAGCGTAGCGGGCCGTCAGAGCGCCAATCTCCGGCGCCATGGCACATTATCGGCAGATGCGGAACCTTCCTGCAGCGCGCCTATGCGGGCCGCTTGAGATGCTTACCCAAAATAAACGTTTCTGACGATTTGTCCCGCGAAGCTTTTGGCTTGCGGGCCGCCACCACCTTGAACTGGCGCTTGAACTTTTCGACAATCTGGCTATAACCGCTGCCATGAAAACATTTGACTAAAAGGGCACCATCCGGCTTCAGGTGGTTTTGCGAGAATTCCATCGCGATATCGCACAGATGCTCGATTCGCGCGGCATCCGCCACCGCCACTCCCGACAGGTTGGGCGCCATATCCGAAATTACAAGATCAACCTGGCGTTCCCCGACTAATTCTTCGAGTTGCTCGAGAACCGAGTCTTCGCGGAAGTCGCCCTGAATGAAATGGACGTCGGCGATAGGCTCCATCGGCAGCATGTCCAGCGCGATGATCGTGCCGTCGATGCCGCCCTCGCGCTCGGCGTCGCGCTGCGAACCCTTGGCGAGCTTGTTGCGGGCGTACTGGCTCCAACTGCCCGGTACGGAGCCGAGGTCGACGATCACCTGACCCGGCCGGATGAGCTTGTCCTGCTCGTCGATTTCCTTCAGCTTGTAGGCTGCGCGGGCGCGATAGCCCTCCCGCTGCGCCATTTTGACGTACGGGTCGTTGATGTGATCATGCAACCACGCCGTGTTGAACTTGTTTTTTGCCATTGAAGGTGAACTCTTACTGCGAAATGTGGCGCTTTAGGGGATAATACGCGGTTAATTCGCGCGGCCACCGCCAAAACTGGCGGTCATCCGCGATTCTGTTGTTCTGACGCGCCGCCCTGCGCTATTGGCCGAATCTCTCGGAAATGCAGGTGCCGCCATTTTAGTCGAGTCTCCCACTTTCCATGCCAGCCCTTAAAGTCTCTTCCGACCAACGCGCCGAGTTGCGCTCCCAGGCACATGCGCTCAAACCGGTCGTGCTCGTCGGCGCCGAAGGCTTGACCGACGCTGTGCTGTCGGAAATCAAGGTCCACCTTGGCGCGCATCAACTGATCAAAATCCGTGTATTCGGCGACGAACGCGAAGAGCGCATCGCCATTTACGAACAGATCTGCGACACGCTGAACGCCGCGCCGATCCAGCATATCGGCAAGCTGCTGGTGATCTGGAAGCCGGAAGCGGCAGCGCAACCGGCTGTTAAGGCCAAGCGTGGCGCCCTGCCGAGCGCCCGCGAAGCGGCTGTCGAAGCCAAACCGGGTAAAGGCCGCGCACCGCGCGTGGTCACGGTGGTCAAACCCAGCGAAATTCCGATGCGCAAGCCGAAGGCAAAGGCAGTCGTGGTGCGCGGCAATGAACGCGTCACGCAAGGCGGCAACATCAAGCGCGCCAAGAAGCGCCAGACCAGCGCGAAACGCGCGCATCAGTCGTCGAAATAAGCGAATGATGAGGGGTGCGGGCGGCGTCCGCACCTTGGTATGAACGGCTCAGGCCGACTGGCCAACTTTGCCCAGAACATGCCGCTTGAGCGACGCTCGCTACAAGTGAACCCGCTCGAGCAAGCCGTAACCGTATCACTTAACCGGTTACCTTACTCGCTGCATTGCGAGCGCCCTGCTTCGCCGTCACGACGCCGACGCTCGCCGGCAGCTTCCACACCAGCGCCACACCCAGCAGGCTTTCAATCAGGTAAAACAGACTCGACACGCCGTGCAGAATGCCAAAGCGTGTCGCATAAGCCGAATGACCGACGTCGCTGCCCGCTTCCAGCGCGGCAATGCGCATGGCATTCATGAACGGCTGCAACGCAAAGTAGCCCACCAGCACGCACACCAGCATACCGGCGATCAACCAGCGCAAACGACGATAGACCTCACTGCCGCGGCGAACCAGCAGGTTCGCCAGAACCAGCAGCAAAATGCCGCACACCGCGCCCAGCACGCCCTCGATGCGAAACAGTTGCGCCGCCACAGCACCCGCTGTCGTGCGGTCGAGCGACGTAAACAACACCGGCGCGACGGCATAGCCGATAGTCAACAGACTACCGACCCACACTACCGTCAGCAGGCGGAACAGTCGATGCGGCATCAAGGACACCGGGGCCGCCTTCAAACGTAGCTAACCGCGATGATTTCGTACTCGCGGACGCCGCCCGGTGCCTGCACCGATGCAACGTCGCCTTCCGACTTGCCGATCAATGCGCGCGCGATCGGCGAGCTGATCGAGATCAGACCGTGGTCGATGTCCGCTTCGTCGTCGCCGACGATCTGGTATTTGACCTTGGCGCCCGAATCGAGGTCTTCAAGTTCGAGCGTTGCGCCGAACACCACGCGCCCGTCTGCTTCGACCGCCGCCGGGTCGATCACCTGCGCACCGGCCAGCTTCGATTCGATTTCGGCAATACGGCCTTCGATGAAGCCCTGCTTTTCCTTCGCCGCGTCGTATTCCGCGTTCTCCGACAGATCGCCCTGGGCACGCGCTTCCGCGATCGAATTGATCACCGAGGGACGCTCAACCGATTTCAGGCGCTGCAATTCATCGCGCAACATTTCCGCGCCGCGCTTAGTCAATGGAACAGTGCTCATAAACAACTCTATGCAAAAAATAGCCGTAAAAAAAATCACCGCGGTTAAGTGCATTCCGTGGGAGCTGACGTTCCGGGCAAAACCCGGGCCACAGCACCTGCGGAACGCCGCTTAACCGCGGCACTTACATCTTGGACAGGAAGTCGAAGCCTTAGTTTAGGCGAGCGTGGAGGCCTTGTAAATCATAGACTTCCAGGTTCTTCAAATAGCGCAAACCTTCAACTGCGGCCCGTGCGCCGGACATCGTCGTGTAGTACGTGACCTTGTTCGCCTGGGCGCTCATGCGGATCGAGCGCGAGTCGGCGATCGCCGCACGGGTTTCGTCGACGGTCGTGAAGACCAGCGCGATTTCGCCGTTCTTGATCATGTCGACGATGTGCGGACGGCCGTCTTTCACCTTGTTGACGACCTTGACCGGCACGCCGGCCGCTTCGATCGCGGCAGCCGTGCCCTTGGTCGCGACAATCGGGTAGCCGAGTTCGTGCAGCATGCGCGCGACTTCGACGGCCTTCGGCTTGTCAGCGTCCATCACGGTCAGCAGCACCGTGCCCGACTCCGGCAGACGCGAACCGGCCGCGAGTTGCGACTTGAACAACGCTTCGCCGAACGTCTGGCCCACGCCCATCACTTCACCGGTCGAACGCATTTCTGGTCCGAGCACCGGATCGACTGCCGGGAACTTGACGAACGGGAACACGGCTTCCTTCACGCTGAAGTACGGCGGATCGATTTCCTTCGTCACACCCTGATCAGCGAGCTTCTGGCCGACCATGGCGCGCGCTGCGATCTTCGCGAGCGGCAGGCTGGTCGCTTTCGACACGTACGGCACCGTGCGTGATGCACGCGGATTCACTTCCAGCACGTAGATTACGTCTTCTTTCGTGCCATCAGACTGCGGCACTTGTTGGATCGCGAACTGCACGTTCATCAGGCCGATCACGTTCAGTGCCTTGGCCATTGCACCGGTCTGACGCTTCAGTTCGGCAATGGTTTCTTTCGACAGGGAGTACGGCGGCAACGAGCAAGCCGAGTCGCCCGAATGGACGCCCGCCTGTTCGATGTGCTCCATCACGCCGCCGATGAACACGGCTTCGCCATCGGAGATGCAATCCACGTCGCACTCGATCGCGTCGTTGAGGAAGCGGTCGAGCAGCACCGGCGAATCGTTCGACACCTTCACGGCCTCGCGCATATAGCGCTCGAGGTCGCGCGGCTCGTGGACGATTTCCATGGCGCGGCCGCCCAGCACGTACGACGGACGCACCACCAGCGGATAGCCGATTTCCTCGGCGAGCTTCAGGGCTTCGTCTTCGGCACGCGCGGTACGGTTCGGCGGCTGACGCAGGCCGAGGTCTTGCAGCAGCTTCTGGAAACGCTCGCGGTCTTCGGCGGCGTCGATCATGTCCGGCGAAGTGCCGACGATCGGCACACCGTTCGCCTCCAGATCGAGCGCGAGCTTCAGCGGCGTTTGACCGCCGTACTGAACGATCACGCCGACCGGCTTTTCCTTGTCGACGATTTCGAGCACGTCTTCGAGCGTCAGCGATTCGAAGTACAGACGATCGGACGTGTCGTAGTCGGTCGAAACGGTTTCAGGGTTGCAGTTGACCATGATCGTTTCGTAGCCGTCTTCGCGCATGGCGAGCGCGGCGTGCACGCAGCAGTAGTCGAACTCGATACCCTGGCCGATCCGGTTCGGGCCGCCACCCAGCACCATGATCTTCTTGTTGTTCGTGGGGTTCGCTTCGCACTCTTCCTCGTAGGTCGAGTACATGTAGGCAGTTTTCGTGGCGAACTCGGCCGCGCACGTGTCGACGCGCTTGTAGACCGGGCGCACGTTCAACTCGATACGGCGCTGGCGCACCTCTGCCGGCTTCACGCCGAGCAGCTTGGCCAAACGGCGGTCCGAGAAGCCGCTTTGCTTCAGGTACTTGAGCTCTTCCTTCGACAGGCTCGCCAGCGTACGGCCGGCCAACGCCTTTTCCTTCAGAATGATCTGTTCGATCTGCGCGAGGAACCACGGGTCGATCGAGGTTTCTTCGAAGATTTCCTGTTGCGTCATGCCGATACGGAACGCGTCACCCACGTACCAGATGCGATCCGGACCGGCTTCGCCGATCTCGCGGATGATCTCGTCGCGGCTAGTGGTCTTTTCATCCAGACCGTCCACACCCACTTCCAGGCCGCGCAGCGCCTTCTGGAACGATTCCTCGAAGGTGCGGCCAATCGCCATTACTTCGCCGACCGACTTCATCTGCGTGGTCAGGCGCGAATCGGCTTCGCGGAATTTCTCGAACGCGAAACGCGGGATCTTGGTGACGACATAGTCGATCGTTGGTTCGAACGACGCCGGGGTCTGGCCGCCGGTGATTTCGTTCTTCAGCTCGTCGAGCGAGTAGCCGACCGCGAGCTTCGCCGCGATCTTGGCGATCGGAAAGCCCGTGGCTTTCGACGCCAATGCCGACGAGCGCGACACGCGCGGATTCATTTCGATCACGACCATCCGGCCATCGACCGGATTGATCGAGAACTGCACGTTCGACCCGCCCGTGTCCACACCGATCTCGCGCAGCACGGCGAGCGATGCGTTACGCAGGATCTGATATTCCTTGTCGGTCAGCGTTTGCGCCGGCGCGACGGTGATCGAGTCGCCGGTGTGGATGCCCATCGGGTCCAGGTTTTCGATCGAGCACACGATGATGCAGTTGTCCTTCTTATCGCGGACCACTTCCATCTCGTACTCTTTCCAGCCGAGCAGCGATTCTTCGATCAGCAGTTCGCGCGTGGGCGACAGATCGAGGCCGCGCTTGCAGATCTCTTCGAATTCGTCGCGGTTGTAGGCGATACCGCCGCCCGAACCACCCAGCGTGAACGACGGACGGATCACGACCGGATAGCCGCCGCTGCCCGTTTGCACAGCGATGTCGGCCTGCACCTGCAGTGCTTCTTCCATCGAATGCGCGGTGCCCGATTTGGCCGAACCGAGGCCGATCTTGGTCATCGCGTCTTTGAACTTCTGGCGGTCTTCCGCCTTGTCGATCGCCTCCGGCGAGGCGCCGATCAGCTCGACCTTGTACTTGTCCAGCACGCCATGCGCGTGGAGATCCAGCGCGCAATTCAGCGCGGTCTGGCCGCCCATGGTCGGCAGTATCGCGTCCGGGCGCTCCTTGGCGATGATGCGCTCCACCACTTCCCACGTGATCGGCTCGATGTAGGTCACGTCGGCCGTGTTCGGGTCGGTCATGATCGTCGCCGGATTGCTGTTGACGAGAATGACCTTGTAGCCTTCCTCACGCAGCGCCTTGCATGCCTGCGCGCCCGAGTAGTCGAACTCGCACGCCTGGCCGATGATGATCGGACCCGCGCCGATGATGAGGATGCTCTTGATATCTGTCCGCTTGGGCATAACGCTCTCGCTAATGTATTCCTGAATTCTTTCCGTCGGCGCGCGTCGTTTCACCGTTGCGCGCGCTCTGTTGTGTGCGGCTCGCCTTGCGTGCGCTGAGTGCGCCAATCGCGTTGCGAGCCGCGCGCCGCCGGGGCGCTTTCAAGCTATCGCTGCCGAAGCCTTTAAGCCGCTGCGGTCTTGCCGGCCTTCTTCGTGTCCATCAACGCCGTGAAGCGATCGAACAGATAGGCGATGTCGTGCGGACCGGGCGACGCTTCCGGGTGGCCCTGGAAGCAGAACGCCGGCTTGTCGGTCAGCGCGAAGCCTTGCAGCGTGCCGTCGAACAGCGAGATGTGCGTGACCTTGGCATTGGCCGGCAGCGTGTCGGCGTCGACCGCGAAACCGTGGTTCTGCGACGTGATGACCACACGGCCATCGTCCAGATCCTTCACCGGATGATTCGCGCCGTGGTGGCCCGTCTTCATCTTCATGGTCTTGGCGCCGACGGCGAGGCCCATGATCTGGTGGCCAAGGCAGATGCCGAAGGTTGGGATGCCGCGCTCGATCAACTCTTTGGTGGCGCGAATCGCGTAGTCGCACGGCTCCGGATCGCCGGGGCCGTTCGACAGGAAGATGCCGTCCGGATTGAGCGCCAGCGCGTCAGCCGCGGAGGCTTGTGCCGGCAGCACGGTGACGTGACAACCGCGCTCGGCCAGCATGCGCAGGATGTTGTACTTGACGCCGTAATCGAACGCGACCACGCGGTACTTCGGCGCGTTCTGCGTGCCGTAGCCGGAGCCCAGACGCCACTCGGTCTGGGTCCATTCATACGTTTCCTTCGTGGACACGACCTTCGCGAGGTCCATGCCCGACAAACCCGGGAACGAGCGCGCGAGTTCGATTGCCTTCGCCTCGTCATCCGAGCCGGCCAGAATGGCACCGTTCTGCGCGCCCTTGTCGCGCAGAACGCGCGTCAGCATACGGGTGTCGAGACCGGCGATGGCAACCACGCCTTCGTCTTTCAGGTATTGCGGGAGCGTGCGCTCCATGCGGAAGTTCGACGCGAGAACCGGCAGATCACGGATGATCAGGCCGGCGGCATGGACTTTCGTGGCTTCGACGTCTTCGGCATTCACGCCGACGTTGCCGATATGCGGATACGTGAGGGTCACGATCTGGCGCGCGTAGCTCGGGTCGGTCAGGATTTCCTGATAGCCGGTGATAGCGGTGTTGAACACGACTTCGCCGATCGTATGCCCGGGGGCGCCGATCGAGTAACCACGAAAGACCGTGCCGTCGGCGAGCGCGAGCAGAGCGGGAGAAAATGACGGCAACACGGGAGACTCCTTGGGGAACACCCTGTTGCCGACCTGTCTATCCGACTGCGAGCCGCAGCGAAACGCATCGGCAGGATGCGCGCGCAGACTCGCTCGCGTACTGCTTATGACGTCGCAAGGGGCCCGATGGGTCCATTGTGTGGACGGATCGGCTGGGGTGCGGGGCGTCAAAAGCGCGCGGCGGATGAACGGTATGGGAGAGGTAGGCGCTAGGGTGCGGGTTGATAAGCTCAAACCTTGGAATTATAGCGCGAAACACCCCTTCCCGCCAAATCCGAGCAGGGGAGTCAGCGGAGCGGAGCACGATCCAAAACGGATCCAAGCTTTGCTGCGCAAGGCTCCGAGGCCGCCGGACCCAATTTGCGCGGGCCAGAATCGGGATAGGGTCGGTAAATATGACGCCATCCCGTGCCCCCTGCTCGCCAGCCTTAAACCTGCTGTTCGGCGTGCACATGCAGCGGCTGATGCCGCGTGCGGCTGGGCAAGACGTACCAGATCGCGCTCAGCACCTGCAACCCCACCAGAATGCCCCAGGCAGTCAGATGCGCGGGCGCCGGATAGTGTCCGTCAGTGGCCGGCCAGCGCGACAGCACCGCGCCGACGCCAACCTGGAAGCCGAAAATCAGCAAAAAAATGATCAGCGTCAGCGTGGTATTCACCCGGCCGATCATCTGCGCCGGGAAATGCCGCGCCATCACCGCATAACTGAGAATCCCGGTACCGCCAAAGATCCCGTACGCCGCCCAAAGCAGGCTTGCAGGCAATGGCGCGCTGAACATGATCAGCAATTGCGTGACCACGAACAGCGCCATGCCGACACCGCAAAACACGTACAGCGAGATGCCGCGCCGCTCCAGGCTGCGCGCTGCCGCGCCGAAGCCCACGCAGCCAGCCATCATCGCGAAACCGAGAATCGACACCAGCGCGGCGGCTTCACGCGGCGCGAAGCCCTGCACGTCGCGCAACCAGGCGCCGACCCAAAGCGATTGCATCGCGTAGAACACGCCTTGCGTCAGCACTGAAAATGACGCGATTTTCCAGAACGCCGCGCTCCTCAGGATATGCAACGTGCCTTTGAACTGGGCGCCGATACTCGCTTGATGGTGGGTTTCCTTTGTCTCCGGCACCAGAGTCCACTGCGCCACCGCCACCAGCACCGTTAGCAGACCCAAGCCGATACAGACCGAACGCCAACTTGCGAAACTCAGCACCCACGTGAGCGGCGAGCCGACCATCACGCCGCCGAAACCGCCGATCGCCATCACCAGCCCGTTCATTAGCGGCAGCCGTGCCGATGCGAAATGCTGGGCCAACGCTTTGAAGGCGGCGCCGAGACACACGGACACACCGACGCCGATCAGCAGGCGCCCAACCATCATCATGCCGACGCTGCGCGCGGCGCCGAACACCCAGATTCCCAGCGCCGCAAATAGCAAGGTGACCGCCGTCACCCGGCGCGCGCCGAAGTGGTCGAGCAACACACCGGCCGGAATCTGCGCACCCGCGAAGCCGAGAAAATACAGACTGGTCAGCAATCCGAGATCCGTGGCCGACAAGCTGAGTTCGTGCGTGATGAAGGGTGCAAAACCGAGATTGACGCCGCGAAACACGTAAGAAACGAAGTAACCGACGGAAAACAGGAGAAAAACGCGCAACTGGGTTGACGACATGAGCTTTGAAATGAGCGGCCGACTTTGGCCTAAGCACGAAAGATAAATGAAAAGCGTGAACTTCGCCTGCATTGATCTGCAGAATGAAAAACGCCGTCACCAGAGGTGACGGCGTCGGAATAACACGGTGGGTGATCGGAGCGCAATTCATGCGCTGCCCCCGCAACGCATGTGGTCACTACCGTGGGAGCCGCTTTTTGGTCTACTTACCCTTCTTCGCGTTGGCCGCGGTCTTCTGGCGGCTATCCGCCGCAGCCTTCGACGACTTGCTGGACGTGGAAGCCGACACCTTTGTCACCTTGTCCTTGCTGGCGCTGGACGTTGTCGGCTTGCTGGCTTTACCCACCGGCTCGGACACTTTCACCACGGCGGAGTGGCCACGACCCTTTTTCTTATCGTAGCGCGAATCGCTCTTCGTGTCTGCGACGCGGGTGCCGATCTTCTCGACGCCGCCGCCCTGCACGTCGGTCGCGATGCGCTCGGGACCCGGTTCGCTCGGCATCGACTTGCCAACCGGCACGTGCAGCACGATCACCTGGCCACGCGAGACCTGATCGCGATGCGTGCGATTCCACGCCTTCAACTGACCGACCGAGACGCCGTAACGCACCGCGATGGCGGCCATCGATTGATTGCGGCGCACTCGGATCAGCATCTTGCGGGTGTCGGGGACATCGGGCTCCATCGCCAGCACCGCGCTTTCGGCGACGTCGGCGCTGATGTCTTCGTCGTCGTCCGAACCGCGCGGCACCACGATCGTCGAGCCCGGCTTCAGGCGCATGCCGACCGGAATCTTGTTCACTTCCATCAACGTGTCGGCGTCGACACCGATCTTTTGGGCGATCGCCGCCGGCGCCGCACGCTCGGTGACCGTGTACGTGGTCCACGACGACAGCGAACCGGAGTACGTCTTCAGATTGCGTTCGAACGCGCTCGCGTTGTCGAACGGCAGCAGAATTTGCGGCTGGGTGGCGCCGAGAATCACCGGCTTTCTGAACGACGGGTTCAGCGAGCGGAATTCATCCGTGGAAAGATTCGCGAGTTTCGCCGCCATGTCCACGTCGATGTCGTGCGAGGTCGTGACCGTGACGAAATACGGGTGGTTCGGAATCGACGGCAGCGTGAGCCCGTACATCTGCGGGTTCATCACGATATTCTTCACCGCCTGCAGCTTGGGCACGTAGTTGCGCGTCTCGTTCGGCATGCGCAGGCTGAGGTAGTCGGTAGGCAGCCCCGCCGCCTCGTTGCGCGCGATTGCGCGCTGCACGTTGCCCTCGCCCCAGTTGTAGGCGGCGAGCGCCAGCTGCCAGTCGCCGAACATGTCATGCAGACGCGACAGATAGTCGAGCGCGGCGCTGGTCGAGGCCAGCACGTCGCGGCGCTCGTCCTGCCACATGTTCTGCTTGAGGTTGTAGGTGCGGCCCGTGCCCGGCATGAACTGCCACATGCCGGCCGCCTTCGCCACCGACAAGGCCTGAGGGCTATACGCGGATTCGATGAACGGAAGCAAGGCGAGCTCGGTCGGCATGTGACGCGCTTCGAGCTCTTCGACGATGTGGTACAGATATTTCTGCGAGCGCTCGGTCATGCGCTGCACGTAGTCCGGGCGCTGCGCATACCAGTTGACCTGCATGTCGACGAGGTCGGTTTGCAGATCCGGCATTTGAAAACCACGGCGAATACGGCCCCAGAGATCGGCGTCCGCGCTCGTCAGTTGATTGACCGAGCCTTGGTCGACGTTGATCGTCTCTTTGGCGGTGGCTGTCTTGCGAAGGGCGTCGGCTACGGCTTGCTGACTGGCGGGGTTTGTTGCGGTGGTAGAGCTATTCGTCGCCGGTCCCTGACTCGCGCAAGCGGCGAGTGTCAGGACCAACAACGCACTAAAGATAAATCGCATGAACGTCTCGGCTTCCACAAGGGCTGGAATTTGCAGCCGATAGTACGAAACGGCAACGTTTACGTCAATCGGAAAATGACGAAAAAAATCAAGGAAATCTAGGGCTTGGCGAATTTTTGCGATTCTTCGCGTGAGGAATACCCTGATGACGATCGGGTCAACGGAAGCGGTTCTTCCATTCGCGCATCAGCGTAAATGCCGTTAAACGATCGGGCACCTTTTCGTGCAACTGCTCTTGCAAGCTTGATTGAATCGCCGGATTGCCGGCGCGCAAAAATGGATTCACGGCACGCTCGTGGGCGATGGTGGTGGGCAGCGTCGGCACATGACGCGCGCGCAATTCGCTCGCCCTGTCACGCCAGGCCTGCAGTTCGGCATTACCCGGCTCGCAGGCAAGCGCGAAGCGGATGTTCGACAACGTGTACTCGTGTGCACAGTGCACCTCGGTCGCGCCCGGGAGCGCGGCAAGCGAATCCAGCGAGGCCAGCATCTGCGTGGGCGTCCCTTCGAACAACCGGCCGCAGCCGCACGCGAACAGCGTGTCGCCACAAAACACGTGCGGCGTGCCGCGCGGGTCGGCCGCCTGAAAATAGGCGATATGCCCGCTCGTGTGACCGGGCACGTCGAGCACGTCGAGTTCGAGTGCTGGCGCTGCAATCGTCACGTGATCGCCGTTTTTGAGACGATGTGTGAGATGCTGGATCGCTTCACCGGCGGGGCCATACACGGGAACGGCGTGGCCGCTCAGCAGATCGGCCACGCCACCGACATGGTCTTGGTGATGGTGCGTGAGTAAAATAGCGCTCAGCCGCCAACCCCGTTTCGCCAGATAGGCGCGCACGGGGGCGGCCTCACCCGGATCGACAACGACTGCGTGCTGCCCGTCGGAAACGACCCAGATGTAATTGTCTTCAAACGCCGGGACCGGTACGTACTCGAGCGCATTCATAGGCGACGCATTCTCTGATATGACTGATCGAGCAATTATAGACTGGCCTGCCTGGACCGATTCGCCGCCCGGCCGCTACGTGCTTGAGTGGGAACAGACCCAGCTCGATCGCGTGGTGTCCGATGTGTTCGGCTACCATGCGCTGCAACTCGGCCTGCCGCAGCTCGACGCCTTGCGCGAAAACCGCATGCCGTGCCGCGGGCTCGTGCTCGACGCGGCAAGCGGCGCGAGCGCGCCCTACACGTTTCCGCGCGGTCCGGGGCGCGCCGGGAATGGTCTGGGCAGCGGCGCCGTGCAAGGTTCGCCGACGGGTTTGCCTGCGCCGGCCGGGCGTAGCACCGTCTGGTGCGACCTGCTCGATCTGCCGTTCGAAGCACAAAGCGTCGACCTGATCGTCATGCCGCATACGCTGGAATTCACGAGCGACCCACACCGGCTGCTGCGCGAAGCCGAACGCGTGCTGATGCCCGAGGGCCAACTGATCATTCTCGGCTTCAATTCGTTGTCGCTGTGGGGCGCGCGCCAATCGGTCGGCAAGATGACCGGCCGCCCGTTCGTGCCCTCGGCAGTCGATCTGATAGCCTTCACGCGGCTGAAAGACTGGATCAAACTATTGGGTTTCGACCTTGAACGCGGGCGCTTCGGCTGCTATCGTCCGCCGCTTGGTAGCGAACAATGGCTGTCCCGCTATGGTTTCATGGAAGCCGCCGGCGACCGCTGGTGGCCGATTTTCGGCGCCACCTACATGATCAAGGCGATCAAGCGCGTGCCCGGCATGCGCCTCGTCGGTCCGCTGAAAGTGAAGAAACCTGTCCTCGCCGCGGGCCTCGCGCCCGCCGCCACCCCGAACACACGCAATCACACTCAATGACTTCCGACATCATCGATATTTATACCGACGGCGCCTGCAAGGGCAATCCCGGCCCCGGTGGCTGGGGCGCGCTGCTGCGCTTCGGCGACCAGGAAAAAGAACTGTTCGGCGGTGAACCCAACACCACCAACAATCGCATGGAACTGATGGGCGTGATCGCCGCGCTCGAAGCGCTCAAGCGTCCCTGCAAGGCCGTCGTGCACACCGACTCGCAGTACGTGCAGAAAGGCATCAGCGAATGGATTCACGGCTGGAAGAAAAAAGGCTGGATCACTGCTGCGAAGCAGCCGGTGAAGAATGCCGATCTCTGGAAGCGGCTCGATGCACTCGTCGCTCAGCACGAGATCGAATGGCGCTGGGTGCGCGGCCACAACGGCCACCCGGAAAACGAACGCGCGGATCAACTGGCCAATCGCGGCGTCGCGTCACTCGCGGCAATGTGATGCGCGGTGTCATGCGTGCTGTGAAGCCCGCAGCGGCACCAACGTGCGCGCCCTTCTTTTTTGCTGATTTTTTTAGAGCAGGCTAATCCGACATGCGTCAACTCATCCTCGACACCGAAACCACCGGCCTGAATGCACGAACCGGCGACCGGATCCTTGAACTCGGTTGCGTCGAAATGGTGAACCGCCGGCTCACGGGCAACAACCTGCATTTCTACATCAACCCCGAACGCGACAGCGATCCGGGGGCACTGGCCGTTCACGGGCTGACCACCGAGTTCCTGAGTGACAAGCCGAAATTCGCCGAGATTGCCGATCAGATTCGCGACTTCATTCAGGACGCGGAACTGATCATTCACAACGCGCCGTTCGACATCGGCTTTCTCGATGCCGAATTTGCGCTGCTGGGTTTGCCGCCGGTGAAAACGTATTGCGGCGAGATCATCGATACCCTCGCGCGCGCCAAGCAGATGTTCCCGGGCAAGCGCAATTCGCTCGACGCGCTGTGCGACCGCTTCGGCATCAGCAACGCGCACCGCACGCTGCACGGCGCACTGCTCGACTCGGAACTGCTCGCCGAGGTGTATCTGGCGATGACACGCGGCCAGGAAAGCCTTGTCATCGACATGCTCGGCGATTCGCATGGCAGTGGCGACGCGCACGCGCCGCGCATCGCGATCGACTCGCTGAATCTGGTCGTGATTGCCGCGAGCGACGACGAAGTCGCCGAACATCAGGCCGTGCTCGACGGCCTAGACAAAGCGGTCAAAGGAACGAGCGTGTGGCGCCTCGATCCCACGGCCGCCGCGGATGAGCAAACCGCTTAAAAAGTACTAGACGAGTCGAAAAATCCCTGACATAATTCGGCTCTCTTCGGGTGGTTAGCTCAGCGGTAGAGCACTGCCTTCACACGGCAGGGGTCACAGGTTCAATCCCTGTACCACCCACCAGATTCGCGTGACCCGAAAGAGAAAGCCCTCGAACGTAAGTTGAGGGCTTTTTTGTTTTTGCTTCGCGTTTTGCACGCACACGGTGGATTGATCACTCAGGTGCAAACACGTTAATACGCACAGTCGCCTGCTCCATTTCAAAGTCAACACCGAACTTTCGTATAATTGCAGTCGCCAAATACTGCTGATATAGTCAGTTCTCGGGCATTCGCCCCGTCCATTTCTCCACCTCATTCGGCTATAGGGAGGCGTCACATGTTCGCAGTGCATATCGACCTCCCTGGGATGGTCTCACGACCATTCTCGCGACCTTAAATTCGTCGCGTTGTCGCTCACGCGGTTCTGCCTGAACAGGCATCCGCGCAAATCCCAGACAGTCCGTAGTCTCATTGCCGGCATCCTTGTCGATATATTTCGGCTTGCTTGACTGTCTCGTCCTTTCGCTTCTGACTGGAACCTCGGTGCGCTCACGCGCCACCGGGTCGTGGCAAATGACCAGAAAAAAACTCGACTTTCGCGGACAAGCCTTCAAGAACGTCCTCGGCTTCACCTTCGTACACTGGGCCAAACAGCCTTGGCGCATCTTCGCGATTAGCGCGCTGGTGCTGCTCTCGGCATTAGCCGATGTCCTCACGCCATTGTTCGCCGGACGGCTCGTCGATGCGATCGCATCCGGCTCGGCCGGCGACGCCGTCGCATGGAATGCTGCGATCACGGCCTTCTGCGTGCTGGGCGCGCTCGGGCTCGGCGCCACGCTGCTTCGCCAGGGCGTGTTCTTCAATCTCATCAGGTTGACGCTCAAGATGATGAGCGAGATCGCCGCGAACGCGTTTCATCGCGTGCAACGCTTTTCGACGGACTGGCACGCCAACAGTTTCGCCGGCTCCACGGTGCGCAAGATCACGCGCGGCATGTGGGCGCTCGATCTGCTCAACGACACGCTGCTGGTCGCGTTGTTGCCGTCGCTGGTCATGCTGGTCGGCGCAACGCTGCTGCTCGGCTGGCGCTGGCCGATGATGGGCGCGGTGGTCGGTATCGGTTCGGTGTTGTATATCGCGGTGACTGTGGCCCTGTCGCTCGGCTTCGTTGCGCCCGCCGCACGCCTCGCTAACGCCTGGGACACACGCATGGGCGGCGCCCTCGCCGATGCAGTCAGCTGCAACGGCGTGGTGAAAGCGTTCGGCGCCGAAGCGCGCGAAGAGCGCCTGCTCGACCGTGTGATCGTCAAGTGGCGTCATCGCACGCGCCGCACGTGGATCCGCGGCACGATCAACGGCGGCTTGCAAGGCGGCATGCTGGTGACAATCCAGGCCGCCATTCTCGGCGTCGCGTTGCTGTTGTGGGCGCGCGGCGAAGCGAGCGTCGGCGACATCACGTTCGCGCTGACGATGTTCTTCATGCTGCAAGGCTATCTGCGCGATGTGGGCATGCACATTCGCAACCTGCAACGCTCGGTCAACGATATGGAAGAGCTGGTGTCGCTGGAGAGTCAAGCTTTGGGTATTGAAGATCGACCCGGCGCGGGCCCGATCGCAATCGGCAAGGGCGAGATTCGCTTCGAGCACGTCACCTTTCACTACGGCGCGAAAGCCACGCCGCTCTATGACAACTTCTCTGTGCGGATCGCACCGGGGGAGCGCGTCGGGCTAGTCGGGCATTCGGGTTCCGGAAAGACGACCTTCATCAAGCTGATCCAGCGGCTGTACGACATTTCGGAAGGCCGGATCACGATCGACGGTCAGGACATCGCCCGTGTGCGGCAGACGTCATTGCGCAGCCAGATCGCGATCGTTCAGCAGGAGCCGGTACTGTTTCACCGCTCGCTGGCGGAGAACATCGCGTATGCGCGGCCCGATGCAAGCCGTGCCGAGATCGAGCGCGCCGCAAAGCTCGCGAGTGCGCACGACTTTATCGCGAGGCTGCCGCACGGTTACGACACGCTGGTAGGCGAACGCGGCATCAAGCTATCGGGTGGCGAGCGTCAGCGCGTGGCGATCGCGCGGGCGTTTCTCGCGGACGCACCGATCCTGATTCTGGACGAAGCGACCTCGAGCCTCGACAGTGAAAGCGAAGTGTTGATCCAGCACGCCATGGAACGGCTGATGATGGGCCGCACGACACTGGTGGTGGCGCACCGTCTTTCCACCGTGCGAGCGCTGGACAGGCTGCTGGTGCTGGACAAGGGCAAGGTGATCGAGGAAGGCAGTCACGAAGCGTTGATCAGACTCGAGAACGGCCTGTACAGGCGGTTATTCGAACGTCAGGCGCTGGAGTTGATCAAGGGTTTGGGCGACTCGGAAGTCATGCCGAAGGCCGATAGCGCGAAAGCGAATCGGCTCGATGATTCAAACCTGGTGGTCGAGTAAAGCGCTGTAGGCGTGCGGGACGTCATGCAGAAGCCGTCGGCAAGCGGCGGTTCTGCTGGGTTCCGCACGTCCTTTGATTTGGCCAGGCGAGCGTGCGCGCGGCGGTGCACGCATGACCTCACGGCACCGCGACTTGCCTCGGCCTATCGCGAGCCAATGCGACGAGCCGGCCGGCACCTCAACGCGCGACTAAACCACGCCCGCGGGCAGCCCGACACCGCGCGCCATACCGGTAGCCGCGAACACCATCAACACCAGCAGCACCGTCTGGATCACGCTGAAACGCGCATACGTGCGCGCTTTTCGCAAATCAGGCGGGGTGCCGTTTCTGATTGAGGCACGCCAGCGCATCAGGCCGAGCATCGACGGGACTTCGAGGATAAGGATCAGCACGAGCAGCGTCATCTTGACGTGAAAGAGCGGCTCATGAAGGTAGTAGTCAGCGCTCTTTTCGTAACCACCGAAGGCGCGCATCAGGCCGGTGACGATCAACACCAACGCCGAAATGCCCCAGCGCGCGTCGGAACGGAATACGGATCGCAACGCAGCGGGCACGCTGGCTCGCCGCAGTGACCAGGTGCGCCGGAGAATCGAGGCGAGGGCAAAGCCATAAGCGAGCAGATGAATGGCGGCAAGCAACCAGCGAACCAGCATAGCGACTCCTGAAAACGGCGCAATACGATCGATGTATGTCTCACCCACCCACTGAACACCGGGTGGCACTTCTTATGACCGACTACCCCTTACTTTACGATGCCTGCTTCGGCCGCGTGTGGTCGACTGCACAAAGCGACGGATTCAGACTTGCCGCAACGATGTGTCGAGCGCACGCGCGGCGACCCGATCGCCCTCGGTAGTCAGCGCGGTGCGGAACACGGTTTGCCGATTGTGGCCCGCGGCAGCCGGCGAATCCCACAGCAATTCGATTTTCGGACGTCGGCCGAAGGTACCACGAGCCAACGCAGGCGCGCCGACCGGTGCAGCAGGCCCATCCGGTTCGCCCGCGACACCGAACGCCACCACCGGAGTAGGCGTCGGCGGTGCGTTCACACCCGGGGCTGCCGCCCATCGCACGGACAATTCGCGCGCGTCGTACTGTCCCACCTTGCGACGCTCGGCCCAGACGACCACCGTGCGGGTGGCCGGATCGAGCGCGACCGCATAGCGCCCAATCGCGAAGCGCCGCGCGGCGATATTGGTTCGCCACAATGCACGCGGCCGGCAAATCCACACGACCGCCGCATACAACGCCGGCGCAGCCAACAGCCAGCCGTTGGTAGCAGCCACCGCCTGCGCGGCGCGCCGCCAACCGGCGCTCGCTGCAAACGCGCCAACCGACCAGACCGCAAACAGGAATCCAAGGAACGCAAACAGGCGCAGCGCCTGCCGCAGCCATTGCGGCAGCGGATGAAACGGACGCTCGGCCCCGGCGCGCGCGCCGGGCAGGAAGATCAGCAGGAACAGGAACACCAGATTGATGCACGCCCACGGCGAGGACACCATGGCCGACAGCGACGCGCCCAGGTCCATCTGCGCCATCGAAAAAAGCCAGCGAGCGAGGAGCACGAGACCGACGGCGCGCAGCGCGAAAATCGTTCCGGCGCCGGGCGCCGCGTTCGCACGCGTCTCTTTCGTTCTCGCCAAGGCATCCTCCTGTCGTCGGCGGCGCCGCAGCCAAATTTGCGGCACGGCCATTATAGGGATATTACGGAGATAGGCTCGTGCTTGCCGGCCCCAAGACCGCACTTTTTACCGCACACAGGCAAAAACGCGGCGCTTATGCAACAACGCCCCGCGGACGAGATGCCCGCGGGGCGTTGCTGGGGTGCAGCCAGACGATCTGATCGCTGGGGGCGCCTAGCTGGGGGCGCCTAGCTGAGGCGCCGAAAGCGCTCCGGCAAGCCGGCCCGACTACATTTACTGACTGCGCTTACCGTGCATTAGCCGGCGTTGACTTCGCGCAGCACCGTGCGATGCTTCTGACGCAGCAGTTCTTCGTAGGTGGCGACGTAATTCCGTGCCATCACCTTCGACGAGAAACGCGATTCGAACGCCGCACGCACCTTGGCGCGCGGCAGCGTGTGCAGACGCTTCACAGCGGCAACCGCGCTGATTTCGTCTTCCACAACGAAACCCGACACGCCGTTTTCGATCACTTCCGGCACCGAACCGCGGTTGAACGCGACGACCGGCGTACCGCACGCCATGGCTTCGATCATTACCAGGCCGAACGGCTCCGGCCAGTCGATCGGGAACACCAGTGCATGCGCGTTGCCGAGAAACTCACGCTTTTCGGCTTCGCCGATTTCGCCAATGTATTCGACGTGCGGGAGCGCCATCAGCGGCTTGATCACTTCTTCGTAATAGGCACGGTCGGCCTTGTCGATCTTTGCGGCGACCTTGAGCTTCATGCCCGCCTGGCCGGCGATGCGGATCGCGCGGTCGAGGCCCTTCTCCGGCGAGACGCGGCCGAGGAATGCGAGGTAGCCCGGCTCGACGTCCTTGATCGGCGTGAGCACGTTTTCCGGCAGGCCGTGATAAACGGTCTGCAGCCAGTTCGCCTGTTGCAGCGGGATGCGCTGATTGTCGGAAATCGACACCACCGGCACGTCGCTGAACGTGTTGAAGATCGGTTGCAGTTCCGGCAGATCGAGACGGCCGTGCAGCGTGGTCACGAACGGCACCGGCTGGCGGGCAAACAGCGAGAACGGGTAGTAATCGATGTGGAAATGCAGCACGTCGAATTCGTCCGCGCGGCGGCGCACTTCTTCGAGCAGCAACATGTGCGGCGCCATCACGTCGCGGATGGTCGGGTCGAGGCGCAGCGCCTGCGGCCAGAAAGCTTCGAGTTTCGCCGAGGTTTGCGAATCGCCGCTTGCGAAAAGCGTGACGTCATGACCTTGTTCGACCAGCGCTTCGGTCAGGTAGGACACCACGCGTTCCGTACCACCGTAAAGCTTGGGCGGAACCGCCTCGTGCAAGGGAGCGATTTGAGCGATTCGCATAGTGAAGAACTCCTCGTAAAAAATCAGGCAAAAGTACTGCGTTGGGTAAAAGCGACTCGCTTGCTCGCCAGGGCAGTCTGGCCGGATATGCCGGCGCGGGCCTGATTCTTTCGAGAAATCCTGCGATGGATCGCTTGGGTAGTGAGCCCAGATCAGCAGTTCGCTGTCTGCGCATGTGCCGGTAAACGCACACCAGGCACCTACGTTGACAAACTGTCAGATATTTCGATGGGCCAACAGAGCATGCATTATCGATGCCGGGCGCTTTGCTGCACCACAACATTTCAAAGTCTTTACGTTGTTACAAAGGCGAAACACTTTACAAACCCTTGTTTTATAAGACAGTTCTAGAGTAGCAAATGGCTTGCAACGCTGACCCGACGTCGGCAGCTGTAAGCTTCCATGTCAACTTTACCGGCAACGTTGAAGTAATGCCGCGCCGCAGTTGAATGCAGTTTGTAATTATATCCCGAAATAGTCCGCAACCTGTGTGAACCACCACGCCGTCGGCGGGTCGAGCAATAGTAGGTTGCGGTCGTCTATCGCGAAATCAGTCGCGCCATCGCCCGGATACACGGGGCGCAATCGCTTTTGCATGTTTACAATGCGAAGCATCGGCTTCGCGGCAAACGCTTTTTTGCCGTGGCCCATGCCTTGCATGCACAACCTGAAACACACCGACCTCACGATCAATTGGAACACTTAACCATCGCCCAGCGTAATGCCCAGAACGCAAAGCTCGCGAGCTATGCGCATAGGCCGCTTGCGTTTCTTTTCCGCTTTATTCGCCGCCATCCGCTCGCGCATGCGATTGTCCTGTGCAGCGTGTTTGCGGCCGTGGGCTGTGCGCTCGCTTCGCAATACGCGATCAAGCATCTGATCGACGTGCTCGGCGAAGGCCGGCATCATCCCGGTCCGCTGTGGGGCGCGTTCGCCATCCTGGTCGGCCTGATCGCCGCCGACAACTTGCTGTGGCGGGTCGGCGGCTGGGTTGCCGCGCACACGTTCGTGGCCGTGACCGGCGACTTGCGGCGCGACCTGTTCCAGTACCTGAGCGGCCATTCGCCAACTTACTACTCGGAGAAACAGCCGGGCATGCTGGCGAGCCGCATCACGGCAACCTCGAATGCGGTCTACACCGCGGAAAACACCACCGCCTGGAATGTGCTGCCGCCGTGTATCGCGGTGCTTGGCGCGATCGTCATGATCACCGCCGTGAATCCGCTGATGGCGGGCGGCCTGATGCTGTGCTCGGCCATTCTGTCGGTCGTGCTTTACAAGCTTGCCGGGCGCGGCTCGGCGCGGCATCACCACTTCGCTACCAAAGCCGCGTCGGTGGACGGTGAACTGGTCGACGTGATCAGCAACATGGGCCTCGTGCGCGCCTTCGGCATGACGTTTCGCGAACAGCAGCGTTTCGGCGCGACCGTCAAAGCGGAAATGGAAGCGCGCCAGCAGAGCCTGCTTTATCTGGAAAAGCTGCGCCTTCTGCATGCGGTGATCACCGCGCTGCTGTCGGCGGGCTTGCTGGGCTGGGCGCTGTGGCTGTGGGATCAGGGCAAGGCGACCTCTGGCGATATCGTGCTGGTCAGCTCGCTCGGCTTCACGATCCTGCACGGCACGCGCGATCTGGCGGTGGCGCTGGTCGACGTCACGCAGCACGTCGCCCGGCTCGCGGAAGCCGTTCGCACCCTGCTCGAACCGCACGGCATGCCGGACCGCGACGGCGCCACCGAGCTCGTGCCGCAAGGCGGCCGGGTCGATTTCGAAGCCGTGACGTTCGCCTACCCGCGCCGCCGGCCGATTCTCGATCACTTCGATCTGCATATCGAACCGGGCCAGCGGGTCGGTCTGATCGGCAAGTCGGGCGCGGGCAAATCCACCGTGCTGGCGCTGCTGCAGCGTTTCTACGAGACGCAGGGCGGCGCAATCAAGATCGACGGCCAGGACATCGCCGCCATCACTCAGGACAGCCTGCGCCACGCGATTGCGTTGGTGCCGCAGGATATCTCGCTGTTTCATCGCTCAGTGTACGAAAACATCGCCTACGGTCGCCCTGAAGCGAGCCGTGACGAAGTGGTCGCGGCCGCGCGCGAAGCCCGCTGCAGCGATTTCATCGAAGCCATGCCGGAAGGATTCGACACGATCGTCGGCGACCGCGGCGTGAAGCTGTCCGGCGGACAGCGCCAACGCATCGCGATTGCGCGCGCGATCCTGAAGAACGCGCCGATCCTGTTGCTCGACGAAGCCACTTCGGCGCTCGACAGCGCATCGGAAGAAGCGATCCAGAAAGCGCTTGACCGGCTGATGGTGGGCCGCACGGTGATCGCCATCGCGCACCGGTTGTCGACGCTGAACAACTTCGACCGGATCATCGTGATGAGCGCCGGCAAGGTGATCGACGACGGCACGCCGGAAGAGTTGCGCCTGCGGCCGGGCCTGTATCGCGATCTGCTCTCGAAGCAGTACGGAAAGGGCACGACGCTGCACGTCGGCGGCAAGAAAGTGGATGAGCAGCACGTGGTCTAAGCAACGCGCCGCCCACTGCTACGCCAGCAACAAACAGAAAAGCCGCTTTTGAGCGGCTTTTCTGTTTTCCGGGCGAGTTGAAATCCGCCCTGATAAATAGGATAGCCGTCTATCCGGCGGTGGTTTCGCGCACCACCTTCTTGCCCGACCCGGCACGCACCTTCACGGTTCTGACGCTCTTCGCACCCTGTGCGCTCTGAAGATCGCGCATGAAGTTATCGCGCCACACCGACACGTTGTTCTCGCGCAGCTGCACCATCATGTCGCGATAACGCGCCTGGCGCTCCGCAAGCGGCATCTCCAGCGCGCGCGCGAGCGCCTCGGCCATCCCGTCGATATCGACCGGATTCACGATCAACGCACCTTCCAGTTCCTGCGCGGCGCCGGCAAAGCGCGACAGCACGAGCACGCCCGGATTCTCCGGATCCTGTGCCGATACGTACTCCTTGGCAACGAGGTTCATGCCATCGCGCAACGGCGTGACGTAGCCGACATGCGCCGTGCGAAACAGCGCGGCCAGCACCGAGCGTTCGTACTGCTTGTGGATGTACAGGATCGGCGTCCAGTCCAGCTCGGCGAAGCGGCCATTGATACGCCCCGACTCGCCTTCGAGCTGCAAGCGGATGTCCTGATACGCATGCATGTCGGCGCGCGTGGGCGGTGCGATTTGCAGGAACGACACGTTGTTGCGTTGCGCGGTGGCATGTTCAAGCAGCCGCTCGAACGCGCGGAAGCGCTCAACCAGCCCCTTCGAATAATCGAGGCGGTCCACGCTCATGATCAGCTTGCGGGAATGCAGCGCCGTCTTCATCGTGCGCACCGGTTTGCCCCGCTCGCCCGCTTTCGCAAGCTCGGCGATTTCGTCCGGATAGACGCCAATCGGATAAGCCGCTGCGCGCAAGGTGCGACCGAACGCATGGATAGTCAGCGGGCCGCCGGCCGCCACGTCGACCGTGCCGTTCGCCTCGTTGACGATGTAATCGCAGAACGCCCGTAAATCCGGCGCGGTCTGGAAACCGAGCAAATCGAACGAACAGAGCGCCTCGACCAGCTCGCGATGCGGCGGCACCGCCAGCAACACCTGCGAAGCCGGAAACGGAATATGCAGAAAGAAGCCAATGCGATTTTTCACGCCGGCCGCGCGCAACGCCCGGGCGAACGGAATCAGGTGGTAGTCGTGAACCCAGATCACGTCGTCTTCGCGCAATAGCGGCACGAGTTGCTGGGCGAGCCACGCATTGACGCGGCAATAACCTTCAAAATCGTGCCGGTCGTATTGCAGCAGATCGGCACGATAGTGGAACGCGGGCCATAGCGTGGCGTTCGAGAAGCCGCGGTAGTACTGGTCGTAGTCGCGGCGCATCAGCGCGATGGTCGCGAAGGTCACGGGGCCGCGCTCTTCCACCTTGATCTGCGGCTGGCCGGAACTAAGCACGTCGCCGCTCCAGCCGAACCACATGCCGCCGGTTTCCTTCAGCGCGTCATACACGCCGACCGCCAGACCGCCCGCCGCCGGGCCGCCCTCCGAGATCGGTGCAACCCGGTTCGATACGATGATCAGTCGGCTCATGAAGCGCGATTCCCGATGCAGTAAGTCATGGTCGTTGGGCGAAGGAGCGTCACGGGCGGCATCACCATCACGCTCGGCGCGCGGCAGCGACAATCGATTCCAGCCAGTCGAGCAGCGCCGTGACCGACTCGAGGCGCGTATGCGCCATCGTATCGCCCGCGCCCACCTTGATCGACAGGCCGCCACGCTCGTTGACGACGGCAAAGCCTTTCTCGTCGGTCAGATCGTCGCCGGCAAACACCGGCGTGCGGCCGACGAACGGCGGCTCTTCCAGGAACGCGCGCATCGCGCGGCCCTTGTCGACATCCTTCGGTTTGATTTCGTAGACCATCTTGCCCGACTGCAACACATAGGAGCCCGGGTAATCGGCAACCAGCCGCTCGGTCGCCTCGCGCGCCACCGGCTCGCGGTCGGGTGCGTTGCGGTAGTGCAGCGCCAGCGCCGCGCCTTTGATCTCGAGCAGCATGCCGGGATGCTCGTTGACGACCTGCGCGAGCACCTGCTCCATGCGCAACAGCCGCTCGTCGTGAAAACCGATGCGCTGCGTGTCACCGTTCGCGTCGCGCCGCTCGGCGCCATGCAGACCGGCGATCGGCAGATCGGGCATGCCAAGAAAAGCGTCGATGCTGTCAATACCGCGGCCCGACACAATCGCGACCGCGCCATTCGTGAGACTGCGCAACTCGGTCAGCAAACCGATCACACGCGGTTGCACCAGCACGCCGTCCGGCGTGGGCGCGAGTTCAACGAGCGTGCCGTCGAAATCGAAGAAAAATGCGGTCTCACCAGGAGACAGAACAGCCGGAAGTGCTTGCATCGGTTAATTTTGCCTTTCAGCCTTCTGCGGCCGGAAAAGTGTGCGCATCTTACCGCGCATCCGTCAATTTTTCGAGAAAGTAAGCCGGGACACAAGCCTGGTCGGGCCGCACCGCCGATGCCGCTCGCGATTGCGTTCAAAAGGAGAACAATCCGGCTTCAACCCGCTTTCAGTTGCCTGCGTCAAATTGCCTCGCAAACGGCGCGCCCGCGGGCGTTGCGCGACGTCATCGGAGATTTTGGGATACAGTCGCAGCCACGCGGACCCTCGACGTGATGCTCCTATTTGTACACCATCACGGGCCACGCGCTTTGCACGAACCACGCCGCGGACATTTACGGGCAGCGTCACGCACCGCTCTTCAATCGAGTCATTGAATCCTGCTTTGTTCCCCATCATCTCGCCCCGTCACCAGCCGAACCTCACCACGCTACGCCGACCATGGCCCGGGCGCCGGGTCGCGCTGGCGGTCATGGTGGGCGTGCTCGGCGCGCTGAGCGGCTGCACGCATCGCGCCGAACCGTTCCAGTTGACCGACGTGACCGGCCACTTGCCGGAACTCGATTTCACGCTGACCGGCGACGACGGCCGCGCCGTCACCGGTGAGTCGTTCAAAGGCCGCACGTCGCTCGTCTACTTTGGCTATACGCATTGTCCGGACGTTTGCCCTGAAACGATGGGCCGCCTGATGCAGGTTCTCGGCAAACTCGGCCCGGACGCGCAAAAAGTGCGCATCCTGTTCATCACCGTCGATCCGGCACGCGACACGCCCAAAGCCTTGCATGACTACGTCGGCGCCTTCGACTCACAGCACGCCGAAGGCCTGACCGGCAGCGACTGGCAGATCGAGTCGCTCGCCAAGCGTTACCGGGTCGCCTATCAGATGGAAAAACGCGATCCCAACGGCAATTACGAAGTCACCCATAGCTCGGCCGTCTACGTGTTCGATCAGCAGGGCCACGCGCGCCTGCTCGCCACCGATCACGATACGCCTGATGCGATCGCGCAAGACCTGCGCCGTATCATTGATGACCGTTCCTGACCTTTCCCGAGTTCATTCATGTCCGTCAAAATCAAAACGCTCGCCGCACTCAGCTGCACTCTCGCCCTCTCGTTCGGTTTCGCTTCGGCCGCGTTTGCCGCCGGTCCTAACGCGATCAGTGTCAAAGACGCGTGGGTGCGTTGGCTGCCGAACAACCTCCCCGCCGCCGGCTACGTGACGCTCATGAACGCGAGCGACAAGCCGGTCGACCTCGTCGATATTTCCAGCAACGACTACGGCGACGCGATGCTGCATCAAACCGTGTCGAACGGCTCGACGCAAAAGATGGTGATGGTCGACAAATTGACGGTGCCCGCGCACGGCCAGGTGGCGATTGCGCCAGGCGGCTATCACGTCATGCTTGAAGACGCGAAGCACAAGGTCGCGCTGGGCGACACCGTGCATCTGACGCTGAAGTTCTCCGACGGCGAAACGCTCGATACGCCGTTCGTCGTCAAGTCGCCCGCCCGGACCAAGTAACGCCTCGCGATGAACCTGCTCTACTGGCTCGACCCCTGGGAGTTTTCGCCGACCGTCGTCATTGCCTTGCTGGTGCCGGCGATTCTTTTCGTGCGCGGCGCGCACAAGGCGAAGGTGTCGATTCTCCGGCGCATTTCCTTCTGGTTCGGCCTGGTCGCGTTGTATGTCGCGCTGCATACGCGGCTCGACTATTTCTTCGAGCATGAGTTCTTCATGCATCGCGCGCAGCATCTGGTGCTGCATCACCTCGGGCCGTTCTTTATCGCACTGTCCTATCCGGGCGCCGCGTTGCGCGCCGGCATTCCATTCGGCTGGCGGCAGCGTTTTGTGCGACCCGCACTGGAGACCCCGGTGATCCGCAAGCTGCTCGACGTGGTGATGCATCCGGTGGTGGCGGTCACGTTGTTCGTCGGGCTGATCTACTTCTGGCTGATGTCGCCGATTCATTTCGTGGCGATGCTCGACTGGCGGCTCTATCGCGTAATGAACTGGAGCATGGTGATCGACGGTCTGCTGTTCTGGTGGCTCGTACTCGATCCGCGGCCCGCGCCGCCGGCGCGTCTGTCGCCCGGTAAGCGCGTACTGGTCGTGATCGCCGCGATTCCGCCGCAGATCATGCTCGGCGCGTTTATCTTTTTTACGCCGCGCGAGCTATACCCGATCTACTCGATCTGCGGCCGCGCCTTCACGTGGCTAAGCCCGATGCGCGATCAGCAGATCGGCGGACTATTGCTGTGGATTCCGGGCTCGATGATGAGCGTGATCGGCGCGCTGGTGGCGTTGCGTCACTGGATGCGGCTGTCGGCACGCGGACGTCTGCGCGGCGAACGGCGCGCAAAAGCGACGCAAGGCTTGGCGCAGACCGCAACAGCGCCTGCAAGCAGCCACCGCTGAAATTTTGAATCGATTGAATTGAAGTCGCGGAGTTCAAAGCCGGCCGGCGCGCGCACGCGCCGAGTCCGGTTGCAGCCTGAGCCTGGGTCAGGCCGAACGCATCCACACATGCGGGATGCCGTCTTCTTCGTGAATCTCCGACACCGGCGTAAAGCCGAATGCACCATAGAACCCTTGCAGATGGGCCTGCGCATGCAAGCGAATCGGCGTACCGGGCCACTGCGCCCGGATATGCGTGAGAGAGCGTTCGAGCATCGCGTTGCCGAGACCGATGTCGCGGAATGCCGCTGTTGTCAGTACGCGGCCGATACGGATATCAGTGTCGTCGGCGTCCGGCAGTAGCACGCGCAGATAGCCCGCAAGCGGCGGGTTCTTTTCACCGGGGCCATAGGCACCACAGGCACCATAAGCAAACAGATGCCAGGCATCTGAATCGAGCCCGTCGATATCGCCATACACACAGTTCTGTTCGACGACGAACACCGCGCTGCGAGCGGCGAGCATCGCGTAGACTTCGGCGGTCGTGAGGTCGTCAAACGCTTTCCAGTGCCATTCGAGTTGCGCCAGTCGCGTGGCGGCGGTTTGCTGCGGTTCGGTCATGAAAGGTCTTCAAAGGAAGCGCGCCTTGATCGGCGGCGGCAATGCGGAATTATGCCGCGCGTGGCGGTCTTAGGCTATGACCGGCTCGACGGGCGTCCCGAGACATTCGATCAAGTTGCCGGGCCCGCACAAATGCAGCGCGCCCACCACCACCAGGGTCCGCTCCGGCCGTCCGAGCAACGTCTTCACACGCGCCGCCCACGCGCGATTGCGCATATCAAGCAGGGCGTGGCGGATGCCGGGCAGATTGAACATCGGCGACTCGACGGATATCTGGTGCACGGCCTCCAAATCGCCATGCAGCCAGGCCGTGTGCATCCGCTCGAGGGTGCGCTGCGGTTCGTCGAGATCGGACACCAGCATGCCGAGCGCGGCACCGACGGCTTCGAGCGGAATCGATTCGAGCGACGCCGACACTTCCTCCGCCGTCTCGAGATACTGGTACGGTTTGGCTTGCGTCAGCGCCGAGCGCAGCATGCGCGGCTCGACACCTTCGACGACTTGCTGGAACAGCGTCGGCGCGACGACCAGCGCGGCCCACGGACGCAGTTCGCCGAGCGGCGCCAACGGGCCCTCCACGGGCCACACGGCTTGCAGCTGATTCCAGGCATCCGCGGATAGCAAGGGCTGCAACTGATCGGCGCCGCTCTGCGGAGGCGCCTTCAGAAACGGCAAGATCGTCGGCGGATCGGATTCGAAGACCAGCGATTCGGCCCAGTCATACGCTTCTGCGATCCATGGCGGCGTTCTGCGGCTCGTCGCCGGAAACAGATGCATCGAGCCGAGCAGACGGACGTTGGTGCCGGTGAGTTGTAGGTACATGAAGCCTCGTGTTGACGGGCAATTGCGCAAAGCGGCAATCGGGCGATTCAATCGATGGCGCGCAGCGTCGCAGACCGGCTCACGGCTCCTCGCCAGGCCGTCCGCACCGTGAACGCGACGAACAGCAGGAAGACGATCTGCGAAACGAACAGGCCCACAAGGATCGGATGATGCAGCGCGAACCATGAATTGTGCACTACGTCTGTCACGATGACGGCGACGCAGAGGATCAGCCCTGCCCTCGGACTCAACAGCAGTAGCAGAGCGGTTAGCGGATCGATGAAGAGCAGTGACGTCCAGTAGATTCGTGTGAGCGGCGCCGCGCCGCCGTAGTCCCACCAGAGTCCGTGAATCAGGGCCACCTGCAGATGCGTCCAGGTGGCGCCGCACAGGCATAGCGCGTAAATCACGCGCAGATAGAAGGAGCGGCGTTCGATACCCTGGATGTGCATGATGTCGATGCGAGGACGTTGAGAGTCTGCGAACTATAGCGTTGCTCGCAGTGTTGCACGCAGACGTACACGGCGGCGTATCGTAACCAGCGACCTGAGCACCACGTGCGAAAGGAGAGACGCGAAGTACGAGGTGCACAACGCACAAAAAAGAAAAGCCCCGACAAGTCGGGGCTTTTCTTTACATCAACTACTGGAGGCGCGAGCCGGAGTCGAACCGGCCTAAACGGCTTTGCAGGCCGCTGCATAACCGCTTTGCTATCGCGCCGCAAGCGGACTGGAACCTAGCTGCAGATTCTCAGATTTGTCTGGTGGGTAACCATTATGGCCGGCCCATCAAACAAAAAGGGAAGCGTTGCTTCCCCTTATGTATGGAGCGGGAGACGAGGCTCGAACTCGCGACCTCAACCTTGGCAAGGTTGCGCTCTACCAACTGAGCTACTCCCGCATTGCCCTACTTCACAACGCCTTGCACTTTTACTTCGCCAAACAACGCGTTGCTTCAAAATTTGGAGCGGGAGACGAGGCTCGAACTCGCGACCTCAACCTTGGCAAGGTTGCGCTCTACCAACTGAGCTACTCCCGCATTGTGCTGCTTTTGCCCTGCTTTTTACCGCCTAACTGCTGCCTTGTTACTGCAACTACTCTCTAACTGCCCCGACGTTTCAAACTGCTCGCATCGGAGAAACGAGATTATGGAGAAACGACTGAAACGTGTCAACCCCTTTTGCGAATGTCTTTAACGGAAAAGATTTCACTCGCGCTGCTGCGACGGAGGGACACACTTCGGCCTCCCCGGCATCGCGCCCCGATCGCCCTCTGATCAGGCAACGCCGCCCCGCTCGCGGATCTGCGGCCACGCGAGTTTCATGTAATAGAGCATCGACCAGATGGTCAGAAACGCGGCCAAATAGATTAGCCACAAGCCCCACACACGCGTATCGACAGAGACACCGCCGCCGGACGGCAACGGCCCGTAGAACAGCAGCATCGGAATCGCGACCATCTGGCAGACGGTCTTGAACTTGCCGAGCGAATTCACCGCGACGCTCTTCGATGCGCCGATCTGCGCCATCCATTCGCGCAGCGCCGAGATTGCGATCTCGCGCCCGACGATCACCAGCGCAATCGCCGAATCGATCCGCGCGAGTTGCACGAGCACCAGCAACGCCGCCGTCACCATCAGCTTGTCGGCGACCGGATCAAGAAACGCGCCGAACGCCGAGGTCTGATTCCATTTGCGGGCCAGAAAGCCGTCGAACCAGTCGGTGAGCGCCGCCAGAATGAAGATCGTCGCGGCCGCCAGATTGCGGTGCGCGGGGCTCATCATCATGTCGGGCAAATAAAACACGCCAACGACGAGCGGAATCAGGACGATCCGCAGCCAAGTCAGGAAAATCGGAAAATTAAACGGCATGGGCAGGCGCAGCGTCTGACAAGGGAGATGCAATTGTGCCGTGTCACAAGACCTGCCACAAGCAAAGCGGCGCGCGGGGCCTGGCGCGCGCATCGCCGGGCACCGTTTATTGGTCTCTTTTTGGGCGCTTATTGGGCGCTTATTGGGCGCTTTTGCCCCCGCTTCTGGATTCGCTTCTGCGTGACTTACGCCCCGCCCGTTGCCGCGCCCCGCTCAGCATGGCGTACCGCGATCAGTGCAACTGCCGGTAAATCTGCTCGGCCAGCGCCTGCGAAATCCCTTCGACGCTCGCCAGATCCTCGACGCTTGCAGCGACCACCCCGCGCAACCCGCCGAAGCGCGCCAACAACCGCTGACGCCGCTTCGCGCCCACCCCTTCAAGCTCTTCGAGCCGCGAAGTCTGGCGTGTCTTGCCGCGCTTTGCGCGCATGCCGGTGATGGCGAAACGGTGCGCCTCGTCACGGATTTGCGCGACCAGCATCAGCGCCGCGCTCTCCTTGCCGAGTTCAAGCGGCACGCGGCCGTCCGCGAAAATCAGGGTTTCGAGACCGACCTTGCGTCCCTCGCCCTTCGCGACACCGACCAGCATGCCAGTATCGAGACCCAGTTCGGTGAACACCTGGCGCGCGATTTCGACCTGCCCCTTGCCGCCGTCGATCAGCACGATGGTCGGCAGAATGCCGCCAGCCGCCGCCGGCTCCGCGGCATCCGCCGCGAGCGACGGGTCCGCGGCCGCATCGGTTTGCAATTCGGCGGCTTCGTCCGCGGCGTTCGCGGCGGCTTGCGCGACCATCTTCTCGTAGCGGCGCGTGAGCACCTGGCGCATCGCCGCGTAGTCGTCGCCCGGGGTGATGCCGGTGATGTTGTAGCGGCGGTATTCGGACGACTGCATCTTGTGATGGTGATACACGACGCACGACGCCTGCGTCGCCTCGCCCATCGTGTGACTGATGTCGAAGCACTCGATACGCAGATGCGCGAGGTCGTCGCACTCCATGCCGAGCGTGTCGGTGAGCGCGCGCGTGCGTGCCTGCTGCGAGCCTTGTTCCGAGAGCAGGCGTGCGAGCGCGAGCCGCGCGTTCTGCTCGGCCATCGCAAGCCATGCACGCCGTTGACCTTGCGGCTGGCGCAATACCGTCACCTTGTGGCCAGCCTGTTCGATCAGCACGTCGACCAGTTCGCGCGTGGACGGCGCATGGCTGACCACGAGTACCGGCGGGACACGGTTGCCGATGTAGTGCTGCGCGATGAACGCCTCCAGCACTTCAGATTCGATGCCGCCGACGGGTGCGCGCCCTTTGCGCGGCGTCGAAGGTTCGACTTCCGACTCGGTTGCGTCGTCATCCGCTTCCGACTCAATAGCAGCGCCTTCCCCGTCATCCTCCTCTTCGGACGGCATCTCCCCGGCAATCGCGAGAGCGTCAGCCGCATCCCCGTCAGACACCGAGCCCGCGCCGGCCGCGACATCGGCTGACAGCGCATCGTCACAGTCCCCTTCAAGGCCACCTTCGCTGACCGTCAGGGCGCTTTCCACATGCGCCGGGAAATACGCCTTGTCGCCCAGATGCCGGCCGCCACGCACCATCGCGAGATTCACGCACACACGTCCGCCGAGCGCGACGACCGCGAGAATATCCACATCGCTATCGCCACCGACTTCAATCGCCTGCTGATGCAGCACCGTCGACAGCGAACTCATCTGATTGCGCACCGCCGCGGCCTGCTCGAACTTCAGTTCGCCCGCGAACGCGTGCATTTTCTGCTCGAGCTCCTTCATCACCTCGCCCTGCCGGCCGAGCAGAAAACGCGATGCATTGGCGACGTCGCGCGCGTAATCCTCTTCGCTAATCGCCGCGACGCACGGCGCGGTGCAGCGGCCGATCTGATGCAGCAGGCACGGCCGGGTGCGGTTGTTGAACACGGAATCTTCACACGTGCGCAACTGGAACACGCGCTGCAGGATCTGGATACTTTCGCGCACCGCCCACGCGCTCGGGAACGGACCGAAGTACTGATTCTTGCGATCCACCGAGCCGCGGTAATACGCCATGCGCGGAAACTTGTGACCGGTCAGCTTGAGATACGGATACGACTTGTCGTCGCGAAACAGAATGTTGAAACGCGGCGTCAGCGCCTTGATCAGATTGTTTTCGAGCAGCAGCGCTTCGGCCTCGGAGCGCGTGACGGTCATCTCGATGCGCGCAATGCGCGTCACCATCATCGCGATACGCGGCGACAGTTGCGTCTTAGTGAAGTAGCTCGAGACGCGCTTCTTGAGATCGCGTGCCTTGCCCACGTAGAGCACCGTGCCCTGCGTATCGTAATAGCGATAGACGCCGGGCAGATGCGGCAATTGGGCGAGCACTTTTTTCGGCTCGAAAACGTCGGTTGCTTCGGGTTCGGTCATGCAGAATCGGTTGGCTGGGACAGTGTCGCGAAGCCTCTGCCCGCGTGCCGCGCGCTGAGTGGTGACTTAGGTGCGAAAGCGCGGATGAGTGCTTTAGAATCGCCAGTTTAGAGCATTCCGCGTGCGTTCGAACCCTGCCGCATCGAATGGCGCGAGGCGGCGGCTCAAGCCGGCGACTGAGCCTGCTTGAGTTAGCCCGCTAAGTTACCCACCTGAGTCACCCGCCAGCGCGACCCTGCGACCCTGCGATACCCAGCCACACCACCCGCTCCACTCTGCGACCCACGCCACCATGTCCTCCGCTACGCCACCTTCCGACCAACCCGTTGCCGCGCCCACAGCGATCGCCTGCGATATCTTTTGCGCCGTAATCGACAATTTCGGCGACATCGGCGTGTGCTGGCGTCTCGCGCGCCAACTGGCGAGCGAGCACGGCTGGCAGGTGCGCGTGTTCGTCGACGACCTCCACGCGTTCCAGAAGCTGTGCCCGCCGCTAGCGCTGGATCGCGCGCGCCAGACGATCGGCGGCATCGTCATCGAACACTGGCACGAGCCGGCCCACGCGGGTGATACGCTCGACGTGGCCGACGTCGTCATCGAAGCATTTGCCTGCGAACTGCCGCCGGTCTACGTCGCCGCGATGGCGCGGTGCGAGTGCAAGCCGGTCTGGTTCAACCTCGAATATCTGAGCGCTGAAGACTGGGTCGCGGATTTCCATCTACGGCCGTCGCACCATCCGCGCTTCCCGCTGACCAAGACCTTCTTTTTCCCCGGGCTCGGCCCCGGCACCGGCGGCGTGTTGAAAGAGCGGCGTCTCGACGCCGCGCGCGCGGCCTTCGAGGCGTCGCAACCGGCGCGCGAAGCGTGGTGGCTGGAAACCACCGGCCGCGCGCCGCCACCCGCCACGGCCACGGTCGTCTCGCTGTTCGCCTACGAAAACCCCGCCGTCGACAGCCTGCTTGAACAATGGCGCGACAGCGCCGAACCGGTCGTTGTGCTGGCGCCGGAAGGCCGCATTTCGGGCGCGATCGCGCGCTTTTTCGGCCTGCCTTCGTTCGCCGCCGGGTCGCACGCCGAGCGCGGCGGCCTCAGCGTCCACGCGCTCGCTTTTACGGAACAATCCGGCTACGACACGCTGCTTTGGGCCAGCGACGTCAATTTCGTGCGCGGCGAAGATTCGTTCGTGCGCGCCCAATGGGCCGCCAAACCCTTTGTCTGGCACATCTACCCCCAAGCCGACGACGCTCATCTGCCGAAACTCGACGCCGCGCTCGCCCATTACACCCGTACCCTGCCTGCCGACACGCGGGACGCCCTCGCGCGCTTCTGGCACGCATGGAACGGCGCGGGCCAGCCGGACTGGGCGGAATTCCAGCGTCACCGCGCGACGCTGAAGCAGCGCGCAGCCAAATGGGCCGGCGAACTGGCCCAAGTAGGCGACCTCGCTGGAAATCTGGCCTTGTTCGCAAAAACTCAGTTAAAATAAGCGGTTATCCAGCGGCCGGCGACGCAAGCGCGGCCCGATGGCGGCCCAATCGCAGCGACGTGGTCTGGCAAATTCGTCTTGCGAATTCGTCTGGCAAATTCGGCCGGGCCCACTGGCCAGACAAATTCGCGAGGCAAACCTAGCCGGCCAATCCGCTTGCGCCGTATGCCGTTGAGCAAAAGTTGAAGCTACTTATTTCGTACAGGACAGTTTTATGAAGACCGCACAGGAACTCCGCACCGGCAACGTAGTCATGATCGGCGCAGACGCGATGGTCGTGCAAAAGGCCGAATACAACAAATCGGGCCGCAACTCCGCCGTCGTCAAGATGAAGTTCAAGAACCTGCTCTCCGGCGCAGGCATGGAAAGCGTGTACAAGGCCGACGACAAGTTCGACGTCGTCGTGCTGGAACGCAAGGAAGTCACGTACTCGTACTTCGCCGACCCGATGTACGTGTTCATGGACGCCGACTACAACCAGTTTGAAGTCGAAGGCGAAATGATGGGCGACGCCCTTCACTACCTCGAAGACGGCATGGCTTGCGAAGTCGTGTTCTACAACGAGAAAGCCATCTCGGTCGAACTGCCGACCACGCTGGTCCGCGAAATCATCTACACGGAACCGGCCGTCAAGGGCGATACGTCGTCGGGCAAGGTATTGAAGAACGCCAAGCTGACCACCGGTTTCGAACTGCAAGTGCCGCTGTTCTGCAACATCGGCGACAAGATCGAAATCGACACGCGTACGCACGAGTACCGCAGCCGCGCCTAAGCGCCTGCCGCCTGAATCCTGTTGCCGGAGCAAGTCCGGCGCAGCGAAAAAAAAAATGTCAAAAAAAAAGCGCCCACGTTGGGCGCTTTTTCTTTTTTGCGCCGCCGTGTATGGTTGAGGAAAACTTTACCGGCAACCTTCTCAAAAATGCCTGTCCGCCACGCTTACTTTCCTGGCTTACATCAGACAAACCCTTGATAAGCTTAAGCAATTGACTTTGGCACAGTTCATGCGTCTCTCCGATACGGACCGGTTGGGCTTTTTTCCTCAACTCCGGAGACGTGACATGAATCACGACATCGCTGAAGCAGGCGGAACTTGAAGTAAAACGCTTCGTCGGCAGCAACCGGGATTTCTGACCGGTCGAATGAAGGAAATACAGGTGTCCGCCCACACCTCCCATCGCGTCGGCACGGACACCCGCTAAAGAGCAAAGGACCTAGAACTACATGAGTCGAATCGCCCCCACGCCGCTTGCAGGTCGTGCTCCACGACTTGCGCCTCGCCCACGCCAATTGGCCCGCGGCTGTTCCGCCGCCGTGGCAGGCGCTGCCCGCGCGGTGTGGCATTCGACCGACAGTACCGGCCAGCCATCGCGCCCATGTCGCGCGCCAAAGTACCGGCGCTGCGCATTGGGTATTCCGTCCATCTAAAAAATAGCGCTCGCCATGCCACATGCCCTGATTGTTGAAGACGATCCCAATAGCCTGTCTGGCCTGTCCGCCATCCTCGCCGCCGACGGCTTCTCCGTCGACACCGCGACCACCATCGCCGAGGCCCGGGCGGCGCTGACGCGCTTCATTCCTGACGTCGTGCTGGTCGACCTGAATCTGCCGGACGGCAGCGGGCTCGACGTGTTGCAGCACCTGCCCGCGCACCCGCCCGGCGGCGCCTTACCGGTGATCGTGATGACCGGCAACGCGACGGTCGAGAGCGCGATCGAGGGTCTGCGGCACGGCATCTGGGACTACCTGCTCAAACCGGTCAATATCCCGCGTTTGCGCAGCCTGCTCGCCCGGATTCCGCGTCCGTACGAGCTGACCGAAGAAGTCCAGACGCTGCGCGCCTCACTGCGTCAGCTTGGCCGTTTCGGCTCGTTACTGGGCCGCAGCGGTGCGGTTCAGCATGTGTACGACACGATCGAACATATCGCGCCAACCGAAGCCGCCGTGCTGATTTCCGGCGAAGCCGGCACCGGCAAGCAACTCGCGGCGCGCACGCTGCACGACATGAGCCGGCGCCGCAAAGGACCGTTTGTCACATTCGATTGCCGGACCGCAGGCAGCGTCGCGGTGCATCGTCCGCTCGACAGCCTGCTGTTCGGCCACGAGCGCGGCGCGTTCAGCGGTGCCGAGCAGCGCGAGCCGGGCCTGTTCGAGCAGGCTAGCGGCGGCACGCTGTTCATCGAAGAAATCGCCGAACTGCCACGTGCCCAGCAGGAAGCGCTGCTGCGCGCGCTCGACTCGCAGACCTTCACGCGGGTTGGCGGCACAAATCAGGTCGCGACCGACTTCCGGCTGATCGCCTCGACGCGCAGAAACCCACGCGCGGCGGTCGCCGAAGGCGGCCTGCACGAAGGCCTCGCGCTGCGTCTCGAAGCGGCCGCGATCACGCTGCCGCCGTTGCGCGAGCGCGGCGACGATCCGGCGCTGATTGCGCAAGCCGTCGTCGACGAACTAAATCACGACGCGGCCGCGCGCGGCACACCGGAAGCGGCCAAACAGGTCGGGCCGAACTTCTTGCGCGAGTGTCTTTCGTACGAGTGGCCGGGCAATGTGCGCGAGTTACAGGATCGCGTGCGCCGGGCGTATCACGCGTCGGGCGACGTGCTGGAGTCGCTGCGCGCCGATGAAGCGGGCTCGGCGAATGGACGCGATCTGAACGGCAGCCGCGTGCAGGTCACCGTCGGCACACCGCTCGCGGACGTCGAGGAGATGCTGATTCGCGCGACGCTCGACGCGGTCGGCGGCACGCGCCATCGTGCGGCATCGCTGCTGGGGATCAGTCCAAAGACGCTATACAACAAGCTGCAGCGGATGCGGTTGAACTGACGGCTTCGCGCGAGGCCGGGATTGAATAGAAAACGGCGCCTGAAAGAGGCGCCGTTTTTTTGTTCGATGCAAACGCTTGAGCCGTGGACCTTTTATCTACCGGTTGCTCATGCAAACGCGCTGCGCAGCAGGGCCTGCGCTTGCAGGTACTGCGGCTCGGCGACCAGCCTGCTCCACTTGAGCGCCTTGCCGCGCGGCCGCATGCGCCTAAGCCGCTGTTGCGATTCCTTCGACGGCGTGAAGCGCAGCGCGTCCAGCACCTTCTCGGCTTCCTCCGGCTGATTGCAGATCAGCACCATGTCGCAACCGGCCTCGAGCGCGGCACTCGCCCCCTCCGTCAGCGTGCCACCCTGGCGCGCGGCTTCCATCGAGAGATCGTCGCTGAAGACCGCGCCCTCGAAGCGCAATTTTTTCCGCAGGATGTCCTGTAGCCAGACGCGCGAAAAACCCGCGGGCTTCGAATCAACTTTTGGATAGACCACATGGGCGGGCAGCACGGCCCCGAGCGACACACCAAGCCAGTCGTACGGCGCCACGTCATCGCGCAGGATCTCGTCGAGCGAACGGTCGTCGACGGGCATTGCAACGTGCGAGTCCGCTTGCGCGAAACCGTGCCCTGGAAAATGCTTGCCGCAATTGCTCATGCCGGCCAATGTAAGGCCGTGATTGAGGCTCTTCGCCAGCAAGGTCACGACGCGCGGGTCGCGATGGAACGAGCGGTCGCCGATCACCTGCGACTGCCCGTAATTCAGATCGAGCACCGGCGTAAAACTCATATCGATGCCGCACGCGCGCAATTCGGCCGCGAGGATATAGCCGACCGCGGTCGTCACCTTGGTGGCGTGCAGCACGTCGCTGTCCCACAGCGTGCCGAGCTTGCCCATCGCCGGCAACACCGTGAAGCCGTCGGCGCGAAAGCGCTGCACGCGGCCGCCTTCGTGGTCCACAGCAATCAGCAGGTCGTCGCGGATCGCGCGGATCGAATCGGTCAGCGCGATCAATTGCGCGCGGCTCTCGTAATGGCGCGCGAACAGGATCACGCCGCCAGTCATCGGATGGGCAAGGCGGCGTCTATCGTCGTCGTTCAGCGTTGTGCCGACCACGTCGAGCATGACCGGTCCGGGAGTGAGTTTCATCGAATTCCGCTAGAAAAAAGCCTGAAGCAAAGAGAGACACGGCCGACGTGCGCCGCGTTCAAGATTATTTATTCGTCGCTGGCGGGTGCGTGCGGGGCATCCGGCCCTCGCGCCACCTCGCCTGTTTCGGCAATCACGAACGACACGGCGTAATCGCGTTCGTCGCTGATCGTCACACGCGCGGTGATACCGCGCGCGTCGAGCCATTCGGCCAGCTCGCCCGATGCCACCACCATCGGCTCGCCGCTCGGCTTGTTGAGCGTTTGCAGCGCACGCCAGGTCATCGGCCAGCGCATGCCGAGGCCGATCGCTTTCGAGAATGCTTCTTTGGCAGAGAACCGCGTGGCGAGAAATGCGAGTCCACGCGCCGCCGAACGCGCGTGACGCGCGTGATAGACACGCAGCTCGTCCGGGCCAAGCACCTTCTCGGCAAAGCGGCCGTTGGTGCGCGTCATCACCGCGGCCACGCGGCTGACCTGAACAATGTCCGTACCGATGCCGTAGATCGTCATGTTTGGCGCCGCGATGTTACGATCGTGCGCCGAGACGCGCGGCGACCATGATCGCCTTCATCTCGCGCACGGCGTTGTCCCAGCCGGCGAAGATCGCATGCGCGACGATCGCGTGGCCGATATTCAGCTCGACGATGCCTTCGATCGCGGCAATCTGCTGAACGTTGGTGTAGTGCAGGCCGTGACCCGCATTGACCTTGATGCCAAGCGTGGCGCCGAACTCGACGGCACGCACCACGCGCTCAAATTCGCGCTGCTGCTCCGCGGGATCGTGCGCTTCAGCGTATCGGCCCGTGTGCAGCTCGATCACCGGCGCGCCTGCTTCGTGCGCGGCGCGGATTTGCGTTTCGTCCGGATCGATGAAGAGCGACACACGCGAGTTCGCTGCGGCGAGTTGCGTGCAGGCGGCGCGCACGGCTTCGAACTGGCCGGGGACGTCGAGGCCGCCTTCGGTCGTCAGTTCCTGGCGCTTTTCCGGCACGAGGCACACGTCATGCGGCTGCACTTCACAGGCGATGTCGAGCATCTCCTGCGTGACCGCGCATTCCAGATTCATGCGCGTTTTCAACAGCGGCCGCAGCTTGCGCACGTCGGCATCGACGATATGGCGGCGGTCTTCACGCAGATGCAGCGTGATCACATCGGCGCCGGCCTCTTCGGCCATCAAGGCGGCGCGGATCGGATCGGGGTAAGACGTGCCGCGCGCGTTGCGCAGCGTGGCGACGTGATCGATGTTCACGCCCAGGTCAATCACATTCGGCGACGTAAGAAAGAAGCTCATAAGTTCTGCAAGTCGATCAGTATCTGGCGCGTCGCGAGCGGCGTGCCGCCAAGGTAAGTGTTGAGCAGAAAGCGCATCAGCGTTTTGCTTTGCGCCACGGTCTGCGCTCGATGGTAATCGTCCTTTTCCATATCGAGCAAGGTCTGTCCGGCGATCACCGGCCAAAGCGCTGGCAGATCGTCGGACGCTTCGCGCACGCCGCGCTCCGGATCGAATACATAGCGGCCTTCGGCCTGCACCGCTTTGCGCGCGACCGTGCGATCGAGCGCCATCGCATAACCAGTTTCCCGCAACAGCACGCGTTCGAACGAACGGAGCACCTGCACGGGCGGTTCGTCATGCGCGAGGCGCGTCATCGTAACGACGTAGTGATGGAACAGTTGCGGATGCGGATCTTCGCGCGCGCAGAATTTAACCAGCAGTTCGTTGACGTAGAAACCGCAGAGCAGCGCGTCGCCCGCCAACGGCAACATGCCGCCGACCCATTCGGCGCCGGTCAGCGTACGCACTTCGGATTTGCCGGACCATGACAATGCAAGCGGCTGGAAGGTCTGCAACACGCCGCGCAAAGCGGAGTGCGGACGTTTCGCGCCTTTTGCGACGAGCGCGAGACGGCCGTGATCGCGCGACAACACGTCGATGATCAGACTGGTCTCGCGGTATGGATAGCTATGCAGAACAAAAGCCGGTTGCTCCGCGATCCGGTAATCGGAAGCAGAGGTACGCGGTGCGCGACGCGCGGGAGCTTTGCGCGGCTCGCCTTCTGCGCTTTGAGCATCCTGAGCACTCTGAGCGCTTTTGGTGCTTCTAGCGCTTCTGTCGCTCGATGATGATTTTTTGGTACTGCGAGCAGGTTTGGACGGCTCGCGCGCCGGCGCTGCCGGCGCCGAGTCGTCCGGGTCAGCGTCGGAATTCAGCGTCATCCACGCGTCATTCGTACCCATACGCACGGAGTCCGGCTTCGTTGTCAGCCCAACCGCTCTTCACCTTGATGAAGGTTTCCAGATACACCGGGCCGTCGAACAGCTTTTCCATATCAAGCCGCGCTTCCGTACTGATCTGCTTCAGCTTGGCGCCCTTCTGGCCGATGATCATCGCTTTCTGCGTATCGCGCTCCACCATGATTGTGGCGAAAATGCGGCGCAGACGCCCTTCGGTTTCGAACTTGTCGATCAGTACGGTGCTCGTGTACGGCAGTTCGTCGCCGGTCCAGCGAAACACCTTTTCGCGCAGGATTTCGGCGGCAAGAAAACGCTCGCTGCGATCGGTTAGATCGTCTTCGCCGTAGATCGGCGCGCCTTCCGGCAAGAACGGCTTGACCGTCGCCATCAAACGCTTGATGTCGTCCGGATTCTTCGCCGACAGCGGCACGATCTCGTTGAACTGGCGCAACGCGGCCACCTGCTGCATGAACGGGAACAGCGAATCCTTATCCGACACGCGATCGAGCTTGTTTGCGATCAGCAGTGTGGGCACCGACGGCGGGATCAGGTCGAGCACCTTCTGGTCGTCCGGGCCGAAGCGGCCGGCTTCGATCACGAACAGGATCGCGTCGACCGAACTCAGCGTGGACGTGACCGCGCGATTGAGCGAGCGGTTCAGCGCGCCGCTGTGCTTGGTCTGGAAACCCGGCGTGTCGACGAAAATGTACTGCGCGTCTTCAAGCGTATGGATGCCGGTGATGCGGTGGCGCGTGGTCTGCGCCTTGCGCGACGTGATACTGACTTTCTGGCCGACCAGCGCGTTCATCAGCGTGGACTTGCCAACATTCGGGCGGCCGATGATCGCGACCATGCCGCAGCGAAAACCAGTGGGAGTGGGAGCGTTCATATTCAGGCTACGGCAAGTTCAGGTCAGCACGCGGGGAATGGCGCGCCGATGGCAATCAATGGCCCGCATCGGCGACACGGGTTTGCACCGTGTCGGCTACGCCGGGTTCGTGTTCGATAGGTGCGGGCACGCCGGGCGTGGGCACGGCTGCGCCGGGTGTGGCTTCCCGGCTGCGGTGTTTGTCGGCGATGCGAACGGCGGCGGCTTCCGGTTTGGCGTCGGTGGGCTTTGCATCCGCGGGCTTTGCTTCTGCGGGCTTCGAGCCTTCGGATCTGACTTCGGCGGATTTGGCGTCCGGTTTTTCGGCCGGTTTGTCTGTCGCTGCTTTGTCAGCCGACTTCTCGCTCGCGTGGACGGTTGCCTTGTCAGCTCTTTCCACCCTATCCGCACGCTCCGTCTTGTCCTGTCCGCTGTATTCCACGTGCGCGGCGCGAATCACAGCCAATGGCGCGGACGTCGCAGTCAAGGTCGCGCGCTGCTCGGCTACAGACTCCGCCACCGGCGCGGTGCGGGTCTCGCTCCGCCCGGCCCCACGCTCGTTCTTGCGATCCGGGCTGCGCAAATCGAGCGCGGCCTGTACGCCGGTCACGCCGGGCACGATTTCCTGCTCGGCATTCTTCGCCGCACGGGCGCCTTTCGAACGTTTGGGCTTGGCGACCACCGCGGGCGCGGCGGCCATCACCTCGTCGAGCGCCTTTTTGGCCGCGGCCTGCTCAGCCGCACGACGGCTCGCGCCGGAACCGGACACTTTGACGTCCAGTTTCGGCACCGTGCATTCGACTTCAAATTGCTGATTGTGCGCCGCACCATGCGTCGCGACGACCGTGTACGTAGGTAGCGCGATCTTGTGACCCTGCAGATATTCCTGCAGCAACGTCTTGGCGTCTTTGCCAAGCGTGCGCGGGTCGATGTGATCGAGGATCGGCACGTAAAGGCGCTTGATCACCGTTTGAGCGGCATCGAACCCGCCGTCGAGGAACACCGCGCCCAGCACGGCTTCCAGCGTGTCAGCAAGGATCGACGGGCGGCGGAAGCCGCCGCTGCGCAGCTCGCCCTCGCCGAGACGCAGGCCTTCGGAGATATTGAGGGCCTGAGCGATTTCGTAAAGCGACTGCTGTTTGACCAGATTGGCGCGGACGCGCGACAGGTCGCCTTCGTCCAGTTTGCCGAAACGTTGGAACAAAAGCGCAGCCACCGCGCAATTTAGAACGGAGTCGCCGAGAAACTCGAGCCGTTCGTTGTGCGTGGAACTATGACTGCGGTGCGTTAAAGCCTGGCGCAACAATTCCGCATTGCGAAATTCGTAGCGCAGACGGCTTTCCAACGGAGATAGGGGCATGGGCAGAGTATAACGCGGGCGCCTGCCCCGGCGAAAACGCGGGACGGCCTGCGGAAAAAGCGTGGTGAAGCGACGTTACCGCGGATTCTTAAAGTAGCGTGCTAACACGCCGCGACTGATGTGGCCTAAGTGTGGGCCATCTGCGCGGCGTGTCGTGCAATCAAGGCATGCGTGCTCAGTGGAATGGGCCGATGCGTTTCAGATCGCTGAAGTTCATCCAGATGAAAAACGCGCGGCCAACGACATTCTTATCCGGTGCAAAACCCCAGTAGCGGCTATCAGCGCTGTTATCGCGGTTGTCGCCCATCATGAAGTAATTGCCCGGCGGCACTTTGCAGATCACGCCGCGTGCGTTGTACGTGCAGTTGTCGCGATACGGATAATCTTCCGCGCCGACAATGAACGGCGGCACGGCCGGGTTATTCAGAATCGCGTTCTTGCGGCCGTCGAGATTTTCTTCGAATTGCTTCGCGTAGCCGAGGCGCTCTTCGTCGAGATAGTCAGGCAGCGGCGTTTCCGGCACGGGTTTGCCGTTGATCGTCAGTTGCTTGTCTTGGTAAGCGACGGTGTCGCCCGGCAGGCCGATCACGCGCTTGATGTAGTCGACGGATTCGTCTTTCGGGTAGCGGAACACCACCACATCGCCACGCTCGAGCGGACGGCCTTCGGTGATCTTCGTGTTGGTGATCGGCAAGCGGATGCCGTAGTCAAATTTATTGACGAGGATGAAGTCACCCACCAGCAGCGTAGGCACCATCGAACCTGACGGAATCTTGAACGGCTCGACCACGAACGAGCGCACCACGAACACCACCAGAATCACCGGGAAAAAGCTCGCCGAATATTCGAGCCACCACGGCTGACGCAGCTTGTCGTCACGCAGACGGGCGCGCGTTTGCGCCGCGTTTTCGTCGGCGAAACGCTCACCGATGCGTGCCTGCTGGCTGTCGAACTCAGCGACTACGGCGTCTGCCGCACGGCGCCGTTGCGGCATGAAAACCAGCTTGTCTGCGACCCATGCGACACCCGTCAAAATGACGAGCACAAAAAGAATCAGCGCAAAATTCATAGAGTTCCGTTGTTCGTCTTATTTGTCTTCGACACGCAGAATCGCGAGGAAAGCCTCTTGCGGAATCTCGACAGACCCGACCTGCTTCATTCGCTTCTTGCCTGCTTTTTGCTTTTCCAGCAGTTTCTTCTTACGGCTAATATCGCCGCCGTAGCATTTTGCCAGCACGTTCTTACGCAACGCTTTAATGTTCTCGCGCGCAATAATATTCGAGCCGATGGTGGCCTGAATCGCGACGTCGTACATTTGACGCGGAATTAGCTCGCGCATTTTCGCCGCCACTTCACGGCCGCGATACTGGCTCTGCGAACGGTGCACGATCACGGACAAGGCATCCACCTTGTCGCCGTTGATCAGCATGTCGACCTTCACGACATCTGCCGCACGATATTCCTTGAACTCGTAATCCATCGACGCGTAGCCGCGCGAGATCGACTTCAGACGATCGAAGAAATCGAGCACGACTTCGCCCATCGGAATTTCGTAGGTCAACTGCACCTGACGGCCGTGGTACTGCATGTTGATCTGATTGCCGCGCTTTTGCGTACACAGCGTGATCACCGCGCCGACGTAGTCTTGCGGCATGTACAGATTCACGGTGACGATCGGCTCGCGCACTTCTTCGATCTTCGACGGCTCCGGCATCTTGGCCGGGTTTTCAACCATGAGGATCGTGCCGTCGCGCTGCAGGACTTCGTACACCACGGTCGGCGCCGTGGTGATCAGGTCCATGTCGAACTCGCGTTCAAGACGTTCCTGCACGATCTCCATGTGCAGCAGACCGAGGAAGCCGCAACGGAAACCGAAGCCGAGCGCCTGCGACACTTCCGGCTCGTACTGCAACGAGGCGTCGTTCAGCTTCAGCTTTTCGAGCGAGTCACGCAGCGCATCGTACTGGTTCGCTTCGACCGGATAGAGACCGGCGAACACCTGCGGCTTCACTTCCTTGAAGCCCGGGAGCGGCTCGGCCGCAGGACGATTCACCAGCGTGACGGTGTCGCCCACCTTCGCGGCGGCCAATTCCTTGATGCCGGCGATGATGAAGCCCACCTGCCCGGCGGACAACGATTCGAGATTCTTCGACTTCGGCGTGAAGACGCCGATATGCTCGACCGGATACTGCGCACCGGTTGCCATCATGCGGATCTTGTCTTTCGGACGCAGCGTGCCGTTGACGATACGCACCAGCATCACGACGCCCACGTAGTTGTCGAACCACGAGTCGATGATCAGCGCTTGCAGTGGCGCTTCCGTATCGCCCTTAGGCGGCGGCACTTTGGCGATCAGCGCTTCGAGCACGTCCTCCACGCCGAGGCCGGTCTTCGCGCTGCAATGCGTGGCGTCGGTTGCGTCGATGCCGATCACGTCTTCGATTTCTGCGATTGCGTTCTCGGGATTCGCGGCCGGCAGATCGATCTTGTTGAGCACCGGAATCACGTCGACGCCGAGTTCGATCGCCGTGTAGCAATTGGCCACGGTTTGCGCTTCCACGCCCTGGCTCGCGTCGACGACCAGCAACGCGCCTTCACATGCGGACAGCGAACGGCTGACTTCATACGAGAAGTCGACGTGGCCCGGCGTGTCAATCATGTTCAGGTTGTAGACCTGCCCGTCACGGGCCTTGTACGTCAGTGCGGCGGTTTGTGCCTTGATGGTGATGCCGCGCTCGCGCTCGAGATCCATCGAGTCGAGCACTTGAGATTCCATCTCGCGGTCGGACAAGCCACCGCAAATCTGGATGATGCGATCGGCGAGCGTCGACTTGCCATGGTCGATGTGCGCAATGATCGAGAAGTTACGAATATGATCCATTCAGTACCGATCAAGCGAAAAAGGCGCGCTCGGACAATAGCGGAGCACGCCTTGTAAGTAGGTGAAAAACCTATCTATTTTAGCCGAAAAGGCTATCGCCCGGCGCATCTTGCGAGGCTCGGGCGGAAAAGACGGCACATGAGAAGCGTGAAACGGGGCGTGAACGGCGCACGTTCGCGCTTGGTGTGCCCCCCGGCGTGTGCCCGGCGTGGACCCTTAGCTCGACCCCGAATACGTGGATGGCGAATGCGCCGCCACGTAACGTGCGACGAGCGCGGCACGAACTCGCGCCGCGTCCAGGTGATAGTGACACAACTCAACGCCGTCGCAGACCAGAACCGGCACCAGTTCGTTATAACGGGTTTCCAGCAAGGGATCGGTGTCGATGTCGATCACGACGACTTGCGCGCCGAATTCCACCAGCAAAGGCTCGAGTGCGGCACGCATGTCGTCGCACAAATGGCACCACGCGCGCCCGTAGAGCGTGAGCGGCGCCACCGTCTTCATTTCGCCGCGCTGCGCGGGCGAATCGGCACGAACTGCGTGTTCTCGCCGCGACGGACCAGCAACGCGACCATCTTCTGCGGGTCGAGGTGCGCGGTCAGGTCGTCGAACTGCTTCGCGCTCGTGATATCGGTATCGCCCACACGCAGGACGATGTCGCCCTTTTGCAGCCCAACGCGCACTGCCGGGCCGTCTACCGCGTCGATCTGCACACCGTTGTGCAGTTTCAGCGCCTTCAGTTGATCGGAAGGAATATCGCTAACGGCGAGACCCAGCACGTTCGTGGCGCGCTGCTTCGGCACCGGCGGCTTCTTCTGGTCCGCCTTGGCGGACTTATCCGGTTGCATTTCGGCGATCGTGATCGGCAGATCGCGCGTCTGGCCCTTGCGCCAGATCGTGACAGTCGACTTGGTGCCCGGCTTCGTATCGCCGACCATGCGCGGCAAATCCGTGGCCGTGTCGACCGAATGGCCGTTGAACTTCAGAATGATGTCGCCAGGCTGCACGCCCGCCTTGTCCGCCGGACCGCCCGGTTCGACGCTACTGACCAGCGCGCCCTGCGCCTTCGGCAGACCGAGCGAATCGGCCACGTCTTTCGTTACTTCGCCGATCGCCACCGCGATCCTGCCGCGCACGACCTTACCCGAGGTTTTCAACTGTTCGGCCACACGCATCGCCTCGTCGATCGGAATCGCGAACGAGATGCCCATGAAGCCGCCAGTACGGCTGTAAATCTGCGAATTGATGCCGATCACTTCGCCCTGCATATTGATCAGCGGACCGCCCGAATTACCCGGATTGACTGCCACGTCGGTCTGGATGAACGGCAGATAATCGCCCGTGTCGCGCCCCTTGGCGCTGACGATGCCGGCCGTTACCGTATTCTCGAGACCGAACGGCGAACCGATTGCGACCACCCACTCGCCCACACGCACCTTGTTCGAGTCGCCGATCGTGATGGTCGGCAAATTGGCGGCACTGATCTTCACAACAGCAACGTCGGTCCGATCGTCCACGCCGATCAGCTTGGCTTTGAACTCGCGCTTGTCGGTGAGGGTGACGTAAATGGTATCCGCGTCGTCGATGACGTGCGCGTTGGTCATCACGTAGCCGTCCGCCGACAGAATAAAGCCTGAGCCGACGCCGCTGTTCTGTTCGGGATCGCTGTTGTCTGGCGAGTCCTGGCTGCCGCCGCTTCCGCCGCTTCCGCTCCCACCGTTATCGCCGCCGCGCGGGGAACCCGGCGATTGCGGCGACTGTGGCAACGGAATGCCGAAGAAGCGGCGGAAAAACTCCGACATGTCGCCGTCGTCCATGCCCGGGGGCAATCCACCACGGGCGCCGCTGTTCGACACGCGTGTGGTCGTGCGAATGTTGACGACTGCTGGGCCGACCTTGTCGACGAGGTCAGTGAAGTCGGGCAGGTTGGCTGCGGGAGCCGCCGACGCCGTGTGCGGCATGAGCGGCAAACACGCCACCACCACCGCGGCCGCGAGGAATTTGCGCACCGAGAAAGTCGTCATATCGTAGCAAGCCGAGGGATTCGAGTGATTCGGAAGATTACTTCGGAGCTTTATATTCTATGGCAGACGCAAATTGCTGCAATGTGGTCTGGGGCACTTCACCAAGCAGAGTAATCCAGAAGTCACCGCGACGCTTTACCAGAACGTGTGTGGCGCCGCTGCTGCCCGCACCTTCCTTGCGGGTATTGTTCTCGACCGGCTCGACAAACACCGAAATGGCCGCGAGGCCGTCGGAGAATACGGCCTGATCGACCGGAATGGTCGGCTGGCCCGCGTCACGCGCGGCCATGGGACGGCGCAACTCACGAATCTTGCGGAAGCCCGGTACGGTCGGCGTGATCTGCCAGCCTTGCGCAGCCATATCCACCGGCTCGACCGGCGGCCGCACGACCGTCCAACCTGTCGTATTACGAATACCGTTGACAATGGCGGTTTTGTCGACCGGCACGCCGATGCGAATCTGCGAAAACGACAATTGCTCGAGCACCTGGCCGTTCGGGTCAAGCGTCTGCGCACGCAGCAGCAGGCCGGTCTTCTTGTCGGCCCACAGCTTGTAAGCGAAGCGGTATGCGTCTTTCGGGTCGAGTTCGATCACCTGGCTGTCGATACCCGCGACGCGGTCGTCGCCGAGCAGCTTCGGCTCGTACACAGACAGCACCTGCTCGCCGCTTACAGCCAGCAGCGCGGGGAACGAATCTTTGTTCTGGCGCTTCTCGACCACGCACAGATGCCGCTCAGGCACGAACGTGTAGAGATCTTCGTTGTGGCGAAGCATTTTGCGCGGCTTGCCGTCGAGGCTTTCGAGTTGCTCGAATTCGCCGTCAGTGCGGGTTGCGTAGTGCGCGATCCGTGACGTCTGAACGAAATTGCCGCGCTGATAGACGAACGCGCCCTCGTAGTTCTGCTGCTGGGCGGCCTGATGGATTCGATCGAGCAGCTCCGCAGCCGTGCGACGGGCGACGAGTGGATCGTCGGTTTGTGCGAAGACCCGCGGTGTAGCGGACAACAATACGGCTGCGCAAATCAGAAATGCCGGCAGCCGCCCCCAGATAGTCGTTTTATTCAACCGCGGAGTCTGCATCAAACTATTGGCCTTGCGTAGAAACTGCGGCAGCGCGAATCAGCGGCATCGAGCCCGGCATGACCGGTTGTTGCGCGAATTGCTGGTGAGCTTCCAGATACTGATCGAGACTTGCGTCACGAATAATGTTGGCGTCTTGCGCGACAGGCTGAACCGTTGCCGCGGGCACCGACGCCATGGCCACGCGTTGCAGCGAATCACCATGCGACTGAAGCGACGCGACTTGCGTGACGCCGGAGCCGCCCGGCACACCTTGCAATTGCGGCACGACGATCCACGTCAGCGTGGCAGCGGCAGCGGCCACAGCAAAGGCCGGCACGACGCGACGGCGCAGCGCCAGCAAACGGCGTGCAACCGGCATGGCGGCAGGCGCGAGCACATGCGGCTCGTTGTCGAAACGTGCCGCAAAACCGTTCAGGAACGCGCTGCTCGCTGCCGGGCTGACCGCCAGATCGTCAGAACGCAGGGCGTCGCCGATCAGGTGATAGCACGACCAGGCGGCACGATCTTCGCCGTCCAGTTCGGAAACAAACGTTTTCAGATGCTCTTCGCCGAACAACTCGCCGTCGACAAAAGCGGACAGACGCTCGCCGCGCGAGCTAGCTTGCGATTGCATCGAGACCGACCCCATGATGCTCCCCATCTTACAAATACCCCGTAGTGACACCACTAATCCAGATATTGCACCCGCGCCCCGCCCGGCGGCCGGTGATTACCAGCGCTTGCCTTCAGGTGTGTCAAGCAACGGACGCAATTTTGCCGCAATGGCTTCGCGAGCGCGAAAAATTCGTGATCTGACTGTGCCAATTGGGCAACCCATCATCTCAGCGATTTCCTCGTAGCTCAAACCTTCAATTTCACGAAGAGTAATGGCGGTGCGCAACTCTTCCGGTAAAGCCGCCATCGCAGCATTGACCGTCTCGGCGATCTGCTTGCTCATCAACATCGACTCAGGCGTGTTGATATCCCTTAGTTGGTCGGCGTCCGAGAAAGTTTCAGCTTCTTCAGCATCTGCTTCGGTCGAAGTCGGTGCGCGCCGCCCCTGGGTCGCAAGGTAGTTCTTTGCTGTATTGACCGCAATCCGGTACAACCACGTATAAAAGGCCGATTCCCCACGAAACTGCGGCAACGCCCGGTACGCCTTGATAAAGGCGTCCTGGGCGACGTCTTCCACTTCGGCCGGGTCCCGCACGAGGCGGGAGATCAGCCGGAGAATCTTACGGTGGTATTTGGAGACCAGAAGCTCGAACGCGGCCTTGTCGCCCTTCTGGACGCGCTCGACCAGCACCTGATCAATTTCTTTTTCGCTCACCTGATAAATCCGTTAACTATAGGGCGCATGGCGGGGGACCATTGTAGCGTCCCCATCATCGCGGCACGTTACTCCGGTAACAGCGGTTACAGTCGTTACAGTCACGCGCCGGCGCCACGCCGGCCCAGCAAGGCGAGCTCCCGGAAGACGGCCGCTGGAAGCGCGTCAGCGGCAAGAAGTAGCGTGCGGGGGCGCCCATGATCCGGCACCAGCGCCAGAACGAGCAAGCGACCGCTCCATTGCGAACAGCCGGCAATGCGGCCCTGCGTCAGCAGACCGCCCGTGCGATTCCAGGCAGACAGTCCGTCCGGACCGATTTTCAGCGCGACGGGCTGCGCATGCTCATGTTTTGCCGCATGGAGCGTCAACAGCGCCCACACGGCAAACGTCAACGCAGCCGCCTGCCAGGCGCCCAGATGCGACGCGAAAGAGGTGTAGGCGGCCAACGTCGCAATCAGCACAAACGCCCCCAAAGCGGCACACATCGCGGCGGAGCGCCGCAACGTAATCCGTTGCGACACTCCGCCGGGCGTTGCCGATTCGAGAGAAACCGCCGGGCAAGCCGGCGTTTTCGACTGGCGTGTCACCAAACGATCAGGCGATCAGGCGCGCTTGAAAACCAGCGTGCCGTTCGTGCCGCCGAACCCGAACGAGTTCTTCAGCGCGACGTCGATCTTCATCTCCCGCGCGGTGTTGGCGCAGTAATCGAGATCGCAGGCCGGATCCTGATTGAAGATGTTGATCGTCGGCGGCGAGACCTGATGATGCACGGCCAGCACGGTGAACACGGACTCCAGACCGCCGGCGCCTCCCAACAGGTGACCCGTCATCGACTTGGTCGAATTCACGACCATGTCTTTGGCGTGGTCGCCGAAAGCGCGTTTGATGCCAGTGGTTTCAGCCAGGTCGCCGAGCGGCGTGGACGTGCCGTGCGCGTTCAGGTAGTTCACCTGATCCGAATTGATGCCCGCGTTCTTCATCGCGGCCAGCATGCAGCGGCGTGCGCCGTCACCGTCTTCCAGCGGTGCGGTCATGTGATAGGCGTCGCCGCTCATCCCATAGCCGCCGACTTCGGCGTAAATCTTCGCGCCGCGTGCCTTCGCGTGTTCGTACTCTTCGAGCACCATCACGCCGGCACCCTCGCCCAGCACGAAACCGTCGCGGTCTTTGTCCCACGGACGGCTCGCCGTTGCCGGATCGTCGTTGCGTTGCGACAGCGCGCGCGCCGCCGCAAAGCCGCCGACACCGAGGGGCGACACGGTCGATTCCGCACCGCCGGCGATCATCACGTCGGCGTCGCCGTATTCGATCAGGCGCGAAGCCTCACCGATACAGTGCAGACCGGTGGTACATGCGGTCACGATCGCCAGATTCGGACCCTTGATGCCGAACTTGATCGACAGATGGCCCGAGATCATGTTGATGATCGAGGCGGGCACGAAGAACGGCGAAATACGGCGCGGACCGCGATTCAGCAATTCGGTCTGCGTATTTTCAATCATCGGCAAGCCGCCGATTCCCGAACCGACCACGACGCCGATGCGCTCCGAATTCTCGTCGGTGACTTCGAGGCCGCTGTCCTGCATCGCCTGGATGCCGGCTGCGACGCCGTAATGGATGAACGTATCCATGTGGCGTGCTTCCTTACCGGGGATGTAGTCCTCGATATTGAAGCCCTTCACCTCGCCGGCGAAACGAGTCGAAAAGTTCGACGCATCGAACTTCGTGATATTGGCAATACCCGACTTGCCGGCGACCAGATTGGCCCAGCCGTCGGCAACATTATTGCCAACAGGCGAAATCAGCCCCAGGCCTGTAACAACAACACGACGGCGGCTCACGGTAACCCCTTTTTCATAGATGACAAAAGCAAAAGCCACAGCGGCCACAGGTACCTGCCCTGTGTGCCCTGTGGCTGTTAGCCGCCCCCACACCTGGCGCTTCGCACCAGGCCCCCCCGAGGGGGGCAATCCCCCAAGGGGACTTCCTCCGGAGCGGAAAACGCGGGGCGGCCCGGCGTTTTCTTGAAAGTCGGCAATCGCGCGAAAAGTTGCGCTGTCAGCATCGCTGGCTCCTGCATGGCAAAAAGCGCCAGCCCTGCTGGCGTCGGAAACCGACACGGCAGGGCGTCATACGCCGCCAACGCAGAAACGCAGGCGCGAATGACTTTAGGCCTTGACGTTCGCGCGAGCGTAGTCGATCGCTTGCTGAACGGTGGTGATCTTCTCAGCTTCTTCATCCGGAATTTCCATGCCGAATTCGTCTTCGAGGGCCATCACGAGTTCAACGGTGTCGAGCGAGTCGGCGCCGAGGTCGTTCACGAACGAAGCTTCGTTCTTGATCTCAGCTTCTGCAACGCCCAGTTGTTCTGCGACGATCTTCTTGACGCGCTGTTCGATATTGTCCATTACCCCTCCAAGGGAAAAGAAGTTCAAAAATACAGGTGCGCGCATTTTATCAGGTTTAACCCGGCAAAAAAGCGGCGCATCGGGTTCCTGTCAAGGCATGCGCCTTACGCTTTTGCAAACGCATCAAGGCGCGGATAGTAACCGAATTTGGTTACGACATGTACATTCCGCCATTCACATGCAGTGTCGTGCCGGTGATATAGCCCGCTTGCGGCGACGCGAGGAACGCCACAGCGTGCGCGATATCGTCCGGGCTGCCAAGGCGGCCGAGCGGAATCTGCGACTTCAGCGCGGTTTGCTGCTCTTCCGGCAGGGTCTTGGTCATGTCGGTATCGATGAAGCCCGGCGCGACGCAATTCACGGTGATACCGCGGCTGCCGATCTCGCGTGCCAGTGCACGCGTCATGCCCGCTACGCCCGCTTTCGCGGCTGCGTAATTGATCTGCCCTGGGTTGCCGGCCGAGCCGACCACCGACGTGATGTTGATGATACGGCCGCCCTTCGCTTTCATCATCGGACGCAGCACCGCGCGCGACAGACGGAAGACCGATTTGAGATTGGTGTCGATCACTGCGTCCCAGTCGTCGTCCTTCATACGCATGGCGAGCTGGTCTTGCGTGATCCCGGCGTTGTTCACCAGCACGTGCAGCGCGCCGAATTCCTTCACGGCGCCGTCGATCAGCGCTTCGGCTGCGGCGGCGTCGTTCACGTTGAGCACCGCGCCGCGGCCGTTCACGCCGGCCGCGTTAAAGGCTTCGCTGATCGCTGCCGCGCCGCTTTCACTGGTTGCCGTGCCGATCACCGTCGCGCCCTGGCGCGCCAGTTCCATCGCGATCGCACGGCCAATGCCGCGCGACGCGCCTGTCACGATTGCGATTTGCTTGTCGAGAGTCTTTTCCATCTGTCAGTCCGGATGCCCTTTCGGAGGGCTGATTGATTCTTGATGTCGAGCTTGTGCCGTGCTTGCGCCCTATGAAGCGGCGTTCAGGCCGCCGTCACGAGCTTGAGCGTTTCTTCGAGCGAAGCCGGATCGAACACCGAGGCGCCGACCAGATTGCCGTCGATACGCTTTGTCAAACCCGCGAGGACCTTGCCGGGACCACATTCGATCACATGCGTGACGCCTTGCGCCGCCATCGCCTGCACGCTTTCGACCCAACGCACCGGACCTGCTGCCTGACGCACCAGCGCGTCCTTGATCTTCGCCGGCTCGTTGACCACCGCGACGTCGACGTTGTTGATCACCGGGATCGACGGCACCTGCACGTCGACGCCAGCCAGATACTCGCGCAATTGATCCGACGCCGGCTTGAGCAGCGACGAGTGGAACGGCGCCGATACCGGCAGCGGCAACGCACGCTTTGCGCCCTTCGCTTTCGCGACTTCGCAAGCCTTTTCGACTGCAGCCTTGTGACCGGCGATCACGACTTGCGCCGGCGCGTTGAAATTCACCGCTTCGACGACACCCGCGACCGACGCTTCGGCGCAAACCGCGCGCACCGTGTCGTCATCGAGGCCGAGAATCGCGGCCATGCCGCCAACGCCGACCGGCACGGCCGTTTGCATGGCTTGTGCGCGAAAACGCACGAGCGGCACAGCATCGCGAAACGTGATCGCGCCCGCCGCGACCAGCGCGGTGTATTCGCCGAGGCTATGACCGGCAACGATGGCCGGCTTCGGGCCGCCCGCCTGCAGCCACGCGCGATAAACCGCATAGGCGGCGGTCAGCATGACCGGCTGGGTATTGGTGGTGAGATTCAGATCTTCGACCGGGCCTTCGGCAATCAGCTTGCCGAGGTCCTGATTGAGCGCGTCGGACGCTTCCTGAACCGTCTCACGCACGATCGCGTGATCGGCGAATGCGTTGAGCATGCCGACCGACTGCGAACCTTGCCCAGGAAAAACGAACGCAAATTTCATATCGTCCCCAAAATCGATGTTGTCAGATGTGGGTGGCGCACCCAGTTGATGGCGAGCGCGCTCAAGCGTATCCGAGCGCCGCGAAGAGCGCTCGCCATAACGTCGCCGCGATCAGTAGCGGATAACCGACGCGCCCCACGTGAAGCCGCCGCCGACACCTTCGATCAGCACGTTCTGGCCGCGCTTGATGCGGCCGTCGCGCACCGCGACGTCGAATGCGAGCGGAATGGACGCAGCCGACGTATTGCCGTGCTCGCCCACCGTGACGACCATGCGTTCCTGCGGCAAGCCGAGCTTACGGCAGGTGCTTTGCATGATGCGGATGTTGGCCTGATGCGGAATCAGCCAGTCGATCTGCTCGGCCGACAGATTCGCTTTTGCGAGTGCCTCGACTGCAACTTTTTCGAGCACGTTGACCGCAAGTTTGAACACGGCCTGCCCGTCCATATGCAGGAACGCGCTGCCTTCGATCACGCCGCCGTTCACATTGCCCGGCGTGCAGAGAATGTTCGAATGACTGCCGTCGGCGTGCAAAGCGCTCGCCAGCACGCCCGGTTCTTCGGACGCCTGCAGGATCACCGCGCCCGCGCCATCGCCGAACAGCACACAGGTGGTGCGGTCCTTGAAATCGAGAATGCGCGAGAAAGTTTCAGCGCCGATCACGAGCGCCGTGCGATGCTGACCGCCGCGAATCAGGCTGTCCGCCATCGCCACCGCATAAGCGAAGCCCGAACAGACGGCCTGCACATCGAATGCCGCGCCGTGGTTCTTGATGCCGAGCTTGTTCTGCAACAGGCACGCCGTGCTCGGAAAAACAAAGTCGGGCGTGGAAGTTGCAACGATGATCAGATCGATGGATTGCGGATCGATATCGGCCGCTTCGATCGCGCGCTGCGAGGCGATCAGCGCCAGATCGCTGGTGGTGACATCGGGTTCGGCGAAGTGGCGCGCATGGATGCCCGTGCGGGCAACGATCCATTCGTCGCTAGTCTCGACGCCTTCTCTGGCGAGACGTTCAGCCAGATCCTGATTGGTGACGCGCCCGGGCGGCAGGTAGCTGCCGGTGCCCAGCACGCGAGAATAAATTGTCGATTGAGCCATTATGCCTTCGAGGATTGCGCAGCGTAGGGCTCGGCCGGCTGGCCTGCGATCGGGCTTGCGTGACCCGCACCGCTTACGTCGCGCGCCGCCTGTTCGAGAGAACCTGCATTCTCTTCCATCGCTCGCGCAAGGCGTTCCAGCACGCCGTTTTTGACGGCATCATACCCGCGTTTGATAGCCCACTCAAACGCGTAGGCATCCGCCGAACCGTGACTTTTGATCACCAGCCCACGCAGGCCCAGCAGCGCGGCGCCGTTGTATTGCCGATGATCGACCCGTTTCTTGAAACGCATCAATACCGGCAATGCGAGCACCGCCATCACCTTCGTGAGCCATGAGCGGCCGAACTCTTCCTTGATGATGTTGGAGAGCATCTGCGCGAGGCCTTCCGACGTTTTCAGCGCGACATTGCCGACAAAACCGTCGCAGACGATAACGTCGACCGTGCCCTTGAAGATGTCGTTGCCTTCAACGTTGCCGTGAAAGTTAAGTGTACTCGCGCGCAGCAGTTCGCCGGCACGTTTGATGGTGTCGTTACCCTTGATGACTTCTTCGCCGATGTTGAGCAGCCCGATGGTGGGCCGATCGCGGCCCTCGAGCGCCGACACGAGCGCGTGCCCCATCTCCGCGAACTGCAGCAGATGCTGCGGCTCGCAATCGACGTTGGCGCCCAGGTCGAGCATCATCGTGTAGCCATTGGGATTGGGTAGTGCGGACGCAATGGCCGGGCGTTCGATGCCCGACAGCGTTTTCAGCACATAGCGCGAGACCGCCATCAGCGCGCCGGTGTTGCCGGCGGAAATGCAGGCTTGCGCCTCGCCTTCCTTGACGCGGTTCAGCGCCACGCGCATGGATGAGTCTTTTTTCTTGCGCAGCGCGACTTCGACCGGATCGTCCATGGCGACGATCTCGGAAGCAGGTACGACGGTCAGCGCCGGCAGGTCCTGAGCCTTCAACTTCTTCAGCTGCGCACGAATCGCACTTTCAATGCCAACGAGCAGCAGCTCAGCATCAGGATGCGAACGAACGAAGGTGACGGCAGCGGGAACGGTCACGGACGGCCCGTGGTCGCCTCCCATGCAATCTATCGTGAGCTTTACTGTCATGGAGTGCGACGAATTTCAGACGCCCCGCATGGGACCGCGGTAAGCGCTATAGCGCCAACTGCGATCGACACAAAAAAGCGGCAATTGAATGCCGCCTTTTTGCCGAGCCGGGAAAATGTCAAGCGAGCCGATCGCCACGCGAAACGCCAAGGGGCGCAACGCAGTGAAACGATTAGTCGTTCTTCGTCTTGACGACTTTCTTGCCGCGATAGTAGCCGTTCGGGCTAACGTGGTGACGCAGATGCACTTCGCCCGTGCTCGGCTCCACGGCCAGCGGCGCTGCCGTCAGGAAATCGTGCGAACGGTGCATGCCGCGCTTCGACGGCGACTTCTTATTTTGTTGAACTGCCATGACTAACTCCTAAAAATTTTCCGAATTCTAACACAGCCCGACCCGGTGTCCGCCATTGGCCGAATGGCCAATGCGCCCGCTTCGCGCTCCCATGCAACTGTTCAGTGCTTCTTGTCGCCCGGCTCACCGCGCTTGAGACTTTCGAGCGCCGCAAACGGATTGGGCCGCTCGGGCTCAGCGCCCTCATCAGCTTCGTCCGGCGCAGCCTCGTCGCCCTCGCCTTCTGTTCCGGCAACACCAGAGACGAGGCTCTCGTGCACTTCGGGACACACCTCGTGCTTGGGCACGAGCGGCAAGGAAAGCAGCAACTCTTCTTCGATCAAGTCGATGAGATCGAACTGGCGCGAGCCCACGATCACTTCGACTTCATCCTCGTCGAGCGGAAACTCTTCGGCTTCCGCCTCAGTGTTGACGATCCGGTAAGTTGCATCGACATTGAACGCCTGTAGATAAGGCGTCATGCACCGCTGACATTCGAGCCATGCCGCACCGTGAATCGCCAGCCTCAAATAAGGCTGCGGACCCTCGGTGCCGTCGTCCTGCAATTCCGGCTGCGTCGCCCCTTCGGCTTGCCAGGTGAACGCGGCATCGCGGTCTGGCGCTTCTGCCGGGACTTCGTTTAACATGCGCGGCAGTTGCGAGACGCGCACGACACCCGCGGCCTGACGCCCACTCCGCGCAAATTCGAACAGATCGATATCGTGCGGGTCGGACAGGCCAGCAGGGTTGCCAGGATGTTGAGTCATGTGCGCTCCTGCGTCGGCAAGGATTTCGCCGGGGGTAAATCAGTTTGCAATGCGGTTTGCAAAGTAGCCCGCGGAACTCGTGCGCAGCCTGTGTTGACCCCACGAGCCGCCCATGCGATGCCCCGCTTGTGCAATAGCATACCGATGAAAAGCCCGAAATCATATCTGTTTTGTCTTTTCGAGTCAAACACTTAAGCCCGTACACGCGCGATAGCCGCGCAATCCCGTACGACCCGCCTCTCTAGCCGTTGTTTGCCCATGCCAGATTCCCTCAATCGCCCGCCACGCCTGATCCTGGCGTCGAGTTCACCCTATCGTCGCGAGCTGCTCGAGCGCCTGCGCATTCCGTTCGATGTCGACGTGCCGGCGATCGACGAAACCCCGCTTGCCGGTGAAACGCCTGAAGCGACCGCCCTGCGCCTCGCCGAGGCAAAAGCCCGCGCGGTGGCTGGTGGACTCGGCGCTGCCGAAGCCGCACTCGTGATCGGCTCGGATCAGGTCGCCACCTACGACGGCCTGCAGATCGGCAAGCCCGGCACGCATGACAAGGCGCTCGCCCAGTTGCAGGCCATGCGCGGCCGCGAAGTGCTGTTTCATAGCGCACTCTGCCTGTTCGACAGCCGTTCGGGCGCCGCGCAAGCCGTCGACGTCATCACCCGCGTGCAATTCCGCGACCTGCCGGATGCCGCGCTCGACGCTTATCTGCGCGCCGAAACACCATACGACGTCGCCGGCAGCGCCAAATCCGAAGGTCTCGGCATCGCGCTGCTCGAAGCCATTCATTCCGACGACCCGACCGCTTTGGTCGGGCTACCGTTGATCGCACTGTCGCGCATGCTGCTCGCAGTGGGTTATCCACTCCTGGGGGCGTCATGAGCGGCACCTTATATCTGATCCCGAACACGCTCGGCGAAGGCGATGCCGACGCCCTCGACGCCGTCCTGCCCGCGCCAGTGCGCGCCCGCGCGGCGTCGCTGCACTATTACATTGGCGAAAACGCGAAAACCACTCGCGCCTTCCTGAAGAAGGTCGGCACCGAAAGGCCGATTCAGGACATCGAGATTCGCGAGCTGAACGTGAATACGCCGGCCGGCGAGATCGATAAACTGCTCGCGCCTTTGCTGGCGGGCACGGACGCCGGCCTGGTGTCAGAAGCCGGTTGCCCGGCGGTCGCCGATCCGGGCGCCCTGCTGGTGCGTCGCGCGCATGAGCGCGGCGTCAAGGTCGTGCCGTTTGTCGGACCGAGTTCGATTCTGCTCGCCTTGATGGCCTCTGGCCTGAATGGCCAGAGTTTTGCGTTCCACGGCTATCTGCCGGTCGACGCCACCGAACGGGCCAAGCGCCTGCGCGACCTGGAGCAACAGTCGCGCAAAGGCAAGCAAACGCAGATCTTTATCGAGACACCCTATCGGAATCGAGCGCTGCTCGACACGTTGCTGACGACCTGCGCGCCCTCCACGCTGGTCTGCGTCGCCGTCGACCTGACGCTGGAGACGGAAACGATCGCCAGCCGGACCGTGGCGGACTGGAAGAAGAAACCGGCCATCGATCTGCACAAGCGGCCGGCCATTTTTCTGATCCTCGCCGTCTGACGGCTGCCGCGTCTCAAGCCAGGCTGATTCGCCTGCCAATCGCCTTCTAGCGGAAAAAAACAAAAAGCCCCTCGCGATCTACATTCGATCGCACGGGGCTTTTTTCATGTTTCGCACTCAATCAGCGCAGGCTCATCTTCCCGCCAAGCGCCATGGCATGAACGGCACCGCTGCCAACCGCCGCGCCGAATTTGCGCGCCACGCGGTCCGTAATGCTCTCCTTGACCGTGTAGTCGACGATATCCGGCGCCTTGAAGAGGTCGCGCGCGACGTAATCCGCGTCGCCGAAACCGTCTGCAAGACCCAGTTCGACGCTCTTCTGACCTGTCCAGAAGAGCCCCGAGAACATGTCCGGCGTTTCGTGCAGGCGTTTGCCGCGACCCTCACGCACGGCGTCAATGAACTGCGCATGAATCTGATCGAGCATGCCCTGCGCATGTTCGTCCATCTTCGGCGTTTCCGGCGAGAACGGGTCGAAAAAGCCCTTGTTCTCACCCGAGGTGTGCAGACGGCGCTGGATTCCAAGCTTATCCATCAACCCGGTAAAGCCGAAGCTATCCATCAGCACGCCGATCGAACCGACGATGCTCGCCTTGTCCACGTAAATCTTGTCGGCCGCCGCAGCCGCGTAATAGCCACCCGACGCGCACATGTCGCCGACCACGACATACAACGGAATCGACGGATACTTGGCGCGCAACCGACGAATCTCGTTGTAGATAATACCCGCCTGCACCGGGCTGCCGCCCGGGCTGTTACAGCGCAGGATCACGCCTGCCGTACCTGCATCGTCGAATGCACTTTCCAGTGCAGTGCTGACATCTTCCGCGTTCGCATTCGTATCAGCGGAGATTTCGCCGTCAAGCGTCACCATTGCCGTATGCCGGCCAGTGGTCGACACCTTGTCGCCGGAGAAATCGAACGCACCCCATACCGCCACCAGCAAGACGATCAGGAACACAAACCGGAAGAAGATCTTCCAGCGGCGTGCCGCTCGCTGCTCGGCGATTGCCGCAAGCGCGATGCGCTCGAGCGCGGCGCGCTCCCAGCCCGGCTCATCGACAGGCGTGCGGGGGCGGCCTGTCAGGGACGGTTCCTTCGGTTCAGGAGTCAAATTGTCGGACATGCGGTGCAGTGGAAAGATCGAAGAGGAAAAAAATCAGGGCGTGGCCGGGCGTAGTTCGCCGTCCGGCAGCCAGAACACGGCACGGCCTTCAGGCGTATCCCGCTCGTCAACCTGGACAGGGCGCAAGCGGCCGCCGCGACACGGGCCGCCAACGCATCTGCCCGTATCAGGCGCGTAAATCGCGCCATGTGTAGCGCACATCAAGTATAAACCGGACGACTCGAAGAACTGCCCTTCGGCCCAGTCGAGCTCCATCGGGACGTGGGCGCAGCGGTTCAGATAGCCGTAAGCACGGCCATCGTAGCGGACAAAAAATACCACGGCCTCGCCGCCACCGAACGTGGCGGCGCGCCGCACGCCCGCGCCGCCGTCGACCAGTTCTTCGGACGCGCAAATGCGGACGGCCTGGGCCACCGCTTCGGTCGTCCCCGTACTCATGCGTTCTCTCGCAACCAGCCGGACAGCGCGCTCACGCTGGAGGCGACGAATTTCGGCGACAGAGCGGTCAGCGAACCGGCAGGATGCGCGCCGTATGTGACACCAATGCCCGCGACGCCCGCGTTGATCGCCATCTGCAGATCGTGCGTCGTATCCCCCACCATCACCGTGCGCACGGGATCCTGCCCCAGTTCACGCGTCAGCTCGTGCAACATGGCCGGGTGTGGCTTCGAGAAAGTTTCGTCCGCGCAGCGGGTGCCATCGAACAGGCTAGTCAGACGCGATTGATCGAGCGCGCGGTTCAGCCCGACGCGGCTCTTGCCGGTCGCCACCGCCAGCAGATAACCCTGATCGCGCAAATCCTGCAGCATTTCACGGACGCCGACGAACAGCTCGGTGGTCTGGTCCTTCACCAAATAGTGAAAACGGTAGCGCTCCGCCAGACGCGGGTAATCGGCCGGATCGAGCGTGGGCGCGGCGATTTGCAGCGCGTCGCGCAAGCCGAGCCCGATCACGTAGCTGGCGGCCTCGTCGGCGGGAACCGGCAGACCGAGATCGCGGCATGCCGACTGGATGCTGCGCGTAATGTGCGCGGTCGAATCCATCAGCGTCCCGTCCCAGTCGAAGACGATCAGATCAAATTGCTCTCTAGCCATGCGGTGACGTCTCCGGGTTTGACCCATTTCGTAATTCACGTAATTCATTGAGCTGCGCCACAAAACTGCGGCATTCGGCCGGCAGCGGCGCCTCGAACTGCACGGGCGCACCGGTTGCCGGGTGCGTCAGCTTAAGACGGTAGGCGTGCAGGAACATGCGCTTCAGGCCGGGTTTTGCGTTGGTGCGGGCCAGCGCCTTGTTCAGCGCGAAGTCGCCGTATTTGGCGTCGCCGACGATCGGCAGCTCCAGATGCTGCAAATGGACGCGAATCTGATGCGTGCGGCCGGTCTTCAGCTCCGCCTCGAGCAGCGCGTACTCCGGCCATCGGTCGATCAGATTGAAAACTGTGTGCGACGCAAGGCCATCGGCCTGGACGCGCACGCGCCGTTCGCCGTCCGCGGTCAAATACTTGTGCAGCGGCTCCTTGACCGCGCGGCGGCGGCCCCAGTCGCTCGCCCACTCGCCGTGGACGCACGCATAGTAGCGCTTATCCATCTTGTTCTCGCGAATCTGCTCGTGCAGGTTGACCAGCGCGGAGCGTTTCTTGGCAAGCATCAGAATGCCGGACGTTTCGCGGTCCAGCCGATGCACCAATTCGAGGAATTTCGCCTGCGGCCGCGCCTCGCGCATCTGCTCGATCACGCCGAACGCGACACCGCTGCCGCCGTGGACCGCCACGCCGGCTGGTTTATCGATCACGAGCATGTGCTCGTCTTCAAAAATAATTTTGAAATCGGCGCTTGGCACCGGCGTCTGGGCGATCGTCTCGTTCGGCTGAGCGACGCGAATGGGTGGCACGCGCACCAGATCGCCCAGTTCGAGGCGGTACTGCGCGTCTATCCGACCCTTATTCACCCGCACTTCCCCGCTGCGCAGGATGCGGTAAATATGGCTCTTTGGCACGCCTTTACAGACGCGCAACAGGAAGTTATCGATGCGCTGTCCGGCCGCGCTGTCGTCGATCTCGATCATCGAGACCTGGTCGCTTGCGACCGATTTCTGGGATATTTTGCCTAACTCTTTCATTATGAATATAATTTGCCCAGCAGTCTGCGGCGGCCGGCGCAGTGTCCGGAATTCGGGCGGATTGCGCGGGCGCAAGCGATAAACCGTTATTTTACTTGCGCCGGGGTCTGGTTGCTCACCCTGAAAATGAGATGCAACATGTTGCACGCACGAGGTCAGTACCCGGCAGGGACGGTGCCCACAGGCGCGTTCGGTCAAGGTCGGCTTCGACGGTAACGGAATTTTGGTAAAAAAGAATTTAACTTTCAGCTTCGGGTTCGGGCGGTCTGACGCCCTGCCGTACGAAGCTGCCGGTTGCGAAAATACGGCGTGCGCCCGAGGCGTCTTGTAGAAAGTACAAGACATGGCGACGTCAAAATGAGGCGAGACACCCCCAGCGAGAAAAGACGCGCCGACTGCGCGAACTTCCCGCTGCGGCATGACCGCAGCCTTCGACCCTCCGGTCACGCGTCCAGTTGGCGCACCGGCGCGAGTGGAAAAAGGCTTATGAAGGTCTGCTGGCAGAACCCGCGGCGTGTCGGGTCGTTATTTGAAGCCGTGTTCGCATGTGCCCTGCGGCACCGTGCCCATTTTTCAATGGGGCCGGGCCCTCTCAGGCAATTCTCCCGCCATTTTTCCCGCTCCAGCGTGCTTGTGAAAACACAATAAGGCGCGGCATGCCGCTGTCCGCCTGGCTCTCGCGACTGACAACCGCGCAGCCAGGGACCACGCTAAGCCGCTCTGGAGCCGTTCAATGAAACGCATGTTGTTCAATGCGACGCAGCAGGAAGAACTGCGCGTCGCCATCGTCGATGGGCAAAAACTCATCGATATCGACATCGAAACCGCCGGGCGCGAACAGCGCAAAGGCAATATTTACAAGGGCATCATCACCCGCATCGAGCCTTCGCTCGAAGCCTGCTTCGTCAATTACGGCGAAGACCGCCACGGCTTTTTGCCGTTCAAGGAAGTCGCCCGTCAGTATTTCCGTGACGGCGTCGACATGCGCTCCGCGCGCATCCAGGACGCCCTGAAAGAAGGTCAGGAACTGATCGTTCAGGTCGAAAAGGAAGAGCGCGGCAACAAGGGCGCAGCCCTCACCACCTTCATCTCGCTCGCCGGCCGGTATCTGGTACTGATGCCGAACAACCCGCGCGGCGGCGGTGTGTCGCGCCGGATCGAAGGCGACGACCGTCAGGAACTGCGCGAAACCATGGCGCAGCTGCAATTGCCGGAAGGCATGAGCATCATCGCGCGCACGGCCGGTATTGGCCGCAGCGCCGAAGAGCTGCAGTGGGACCTGAACTACCTGATGCAGTTATGGCGCGCCATCGAAGCCGCGTCGCAAAGCGGTTCGAGCGGCCAGCCGATGCTGATTTATCTCGAATCGAGCCTGGTGATCCGCGCGATTCGCGACTATTTCCAGCCGGATATCGGCGAAATCCTGATCGACACCACTGAAATCCATGACCAGGCCCGCGCCTTCATGGATATCGTGATGCCGGACAA